>CAVQWA010000053.1:0-92298 GCA_963717315.1 uncultured Gemmatimonadales bacterium | reverse complement strand
TCACCCGGGGTACCTCGCCCACCAACTCCGATGACCGCAACGACGTCGCTGATGACCCCCCCGAGGTCGGCGCGGTTGAGCAGCAGCGCGCCACCCCGCCCGCCCGTCATCCCCTTCCTGCGGCCGAAGCCCCTCACCCCCAGGTCCCCGTGGGCTCCGGCCGGGCGGCCCCCGGGCTGGATCCCGGCACCCTGCGCGGCATCCTCGATCAGGATCACCGCGGGGCCGGCGGCCGCCCGTACGACATCAACGTCCACCGGGATCCCGTAGAGGTGAACCGCGACCACCGCCCGCGCGCCCCGCTTAACCGCGTCGCGTACCAACGCCGGTTCCGGCGCAAGCGTCAGGGGATCGAGATAGTACAGCATGAAGGGGACCCCGGCGGCATCCACCGCCGTCGCCAGGTCGTAGCAGTCGTACGCCGGCAACGCGACGGGCGTCCCGTCGCGCCGGGCCACCATCGAGAGGGCCAGCGCCAGGGCGTTGGTGCCGCTGTCGGTCAGCACGAACTGCTCGGGTGCCCATCGGGTGCGGATCACCCCCCCGAGCGCGTGCCGGGCCGTGTCGCCCCCCACCGCCATCGCCCGGAGGCCGGCCGCCATGGCGCCGGGCGGAAGGGGGGAGTGGACGGGCGGAAGGAAGCGTGGCAGCCAGCGCCGCAGCGGGCGCATCACGATTCTCCCCCGGAGGCAGGATCGCCGCCTTCGGCCCAGCGCGCCAACTCGAGGAGGTACACCGGAAGCTCGCAGGCCCCCGGAAGCTCTCGCGCGTAGGCGCGGTCGAGGTGCGCGCGGAGGAGCCGTGGCGGCAGGAAGGACGCCCTGAGAAAAGGCGAGCGCCAAGGGCGCGCCCCGGCCCACCGCGCCACGGACCGGCCGTAGGCCAGCACCTGCCCCCACCCGCGCTTACTGCTGAAGTCGGCGTGCTCGTTCGGGAGTGGTGGCCGGTCCGGAAACGCGTCGGCGATGACCGCCCTCCGGAACGTACGGTCGGCCAGTTCCTGCCACGGTATCGATCCCAGCAACTCGACCACCGCCCGGTCCAGGAACGGGGCGAGACCCAACGCGCCCCCCCCATGGAGGCTCCAGGGCATCAGGGCGACGTTGCGCCGGGTCCGGGTGAAGAGCATGAAGTTACCCCAGGGATCCGCGGCGCCCTCGAAGGGCGCCGCGTGCCGGACGAGATGGGCGATCGCCCGATCGCGGGACCAGCGCCCCAGCATCGCAGCTGGCAGCACCGCCGGGAGGTAGCGCTCCTCGAGGATGCTCGCGGCCGCTTCCTCGACCCGCCCCGCGTCCATCAGCCGGTTCACCCCCTGCGTGATGTAGTTCGGCTCCGCCTGGTGGTCGCCCCCGATGCCGTCCACGAAGGCGTCGAATCCCTGAGCACGCAAGTACGACGGCAGCGGGTGATACCAGGCGTGCTCGTGGGTGCAGAGGTGTGTCCGCCGGAGGTTCCGGAGCTGCTGGCCCAGACGGTCGCGCTCCTGGTCGAGGACCACGTGCCGCAGCCCGGCATCGACGGCCAGCTCGGCGGCAAGCACGGCATCGTCGTCCCGCCGCGGGGGGTGGTGCCGCACAGTAACGCAGCAGTCGGGCGGCCGCCCGATCGCGAGCAGGGCGTAGAGCAGGAGGCGGGAATCGAGCCCGCCGCTGAGTGGCAGGGCCGTCCTGCCGGGCATCGAATCAAGCGCCCGGCCGACCGCCTCGCGAACCACGGCCACATAGTCCGGCTGCCGTCGTGCCCGCGCCCCCGGCTCCGCCTCGAAGCGCACCGGGCCCAGGGCCTCCAACCGGGCGCGCCCGGCCGACCACCGCAGCGTGCCCCCCGGCGGCAATGCCCGCACGCTGCGGAATGGCGTGTCCTCGCCGATGAAGCTGCGGTAGCGGAGGAAGACAGCGAGCGCGTCATCGTCCAGCTCGCGGTGCTCCAGATGGGGCAGGAGCGCCACGAGGGACGGCGACACCCCGATGCGGTCGTCGGTGGCGAACCAGAAGAGCGGCGAGAAACCCAGCCGATCGTTCCGCACCACGAGCTCGGCACCATCCCAATCCCACTCGGCCCACACCCCTTGGCGCACCCCGTCCCAGTCGCCCGGAAGCCTATACCCCTGGAAGTGGACGGCTGGTCCAAGGACCATCGTAGTCGACGAGTGCCGATCCAACTGAATCACGAGTACCGGCGCGGTCGAAATCACGACTGGCCACCGGAGAACTCAATCACACCACTCGCCTGCTCGAGAATGTGAGGTCTCGTACCGCACACTCGGCAGATTGCCGTCTCAGCCTTCAGCCGGCGATCAAGCTGGTCGAGGATGCGGCTGGTCAAGCGAGTCCCCCTAGATCCGTGGGGGCGGACAGCGCCGTTCTAGCTGACAGGCGGCTCTTCAACTTCAAGAAGGGTGATTCCACAAGGCGATAGGAGGCCGTGCCAAGTAGGACAGTGATCCCGATGCCAAGGACGACCTGAATTGCTGGAGGGAAGGGTGACGCGCGCTCGCCTGCCGCCATACCCCACGCATGGTACAAGTACATGGGGTACGAGATCGCTCCCAGGTACCGCATGACCGGGGAATCGAGCCAGCTCCATGCAGGATGTGTCGCAAACTGCAGGAGCTGGAGCATGATGACGGCGATGAGCGCCGCGTCCACGGTAAATCCGAGTCCGTAATGCCACTCCCTCGCCGGAAGCACCGAGCGAGACACGGCAAGCAAGCCAATGGTGACTAACGGCATCCACCAGCGTTTGGGCAGGTCGGGCGCGCTTCCCTGGCCGTTTGGGGAGGTCACCGTGACCGCGAGGAGACAACCGACGGCCAGGTTATCGAACCTCGTGTCGAACGCGTTGTAGATCCAGGCGGTCGGGAAGTCCAGCAGGAACCACGCCCAACAACGCCAGGCGAGTACGATCAGAATCAGAATGATCAACCCGGACTTCAGCCCACGTCGTCCCCATCGGGAAAGTCCGATGAAAAGCATCGGCCAGAGTAGGTAGAACTGCTCCTCGACGGCAAGTGACCAAGCATGTGCGACAGAGGTCGAGGGATGACCATTTGTGGCATTGAAGTAGTTCACCAGGTAGGTGAGCGCCCACCCACCCATCTCAAGGAACCGCACATCCCCCAGGATGAAGTCTGCGAAGAAGCTGACGACAAGGAAGCAGTAGTATGCGGGGAAGATCCGCAGCGTTCGCCGCAAGTAGAACTGAGAGAGCGATACCCTCCCAGTTCGGTCCATCTCACGAATCAGGAGCAGGGTAATCAGGAACCCACTGAGTACGAAGAAGATGCTGACACCAAGGTCAGCAGGAATTGTCGACCATTTGTGTCCCAGAATCACGACCAGAACGGCCACTGCCCTAAGGCCGTCCAGCACAGGTAGGTGGCGCTCGCCGAGTACGTCGCCAACTGGCCGGTAGCCCCAGGGGGTCGTATGAGTGTCGCTCACGGAATGCCGCGCACGATGCTGGGCCCCAGCGCCGTCGCCAGTCCCAGCGGCAGCCGCTTCCAGATCCGCGGACCCCAGGAGTACGCCCCCTGGTCCGGCGAGGGCGTGGCTGCCTTCCCGGCGCCTGCAGGCGCCCACTGGTACCAGTGCAGCGGCTCGTCCCGCCCTCCCCACTGCAGCTTGAACCGGTGCGTGCCGCCGCCCGGGGTGCAGCGGCCGAAGTTGAACACCCGGCAGCCCTCCCCCATCGCCCGCTCGAGGAAGGCCCAGTAGAGGCCCATGTTCGGCGCGATCCGGTTGTGCTCCACCAGCGCCGACGCCCAGGTCATCTCGAATTCGTCTCCCCAGCGGAATCCCGCCCCGCCGGCGATCGGCCGGTTGCCGAGCCACGCGACCCCGAACCAGGCATCCTGGGGGAAGCGCATCGCGATTTCCTCGAAGAGCCGGCGAGGCTGCGTGGGCGTGCCCAGGTCGCGCATGTGCCGGCTGAAGACCTCGAAGAAGCCGGGCACCTGGTCGGGCCCGAAGCGCACCTCCACCCCTTCCTTGGCCGGCCGCCGCACCTGACTCCGGAGCTTGGAGCCGAAGGCCTTGAGGAGCGCCTCGGGACCGGCCTCGGGCAGGTCCAGCACCACGGTCACCTTCCGGTGCGACGCAGGCAGGTCGAGCGGCAGCGGCCGGCGGCTCCGGAGCTCGAGGAGACGAGCGCCGTCCCGCCGTGCCCGTTCCACCGCCTCCGCGGCGAGCCCCCGCACCGCCTCGTCCGACCCGATCGGCCCGCCATAGTTCAGGAACGGCATCGAGACGAGGTAGTGGCCGAAAAGCCGGCTTCGCACCCGCACCAGCGGCAGCACGCCGGCCAGCGCTCCGTCTTCCCGGGCCGCGAGGTAGAGACACTCGTGCCGGAAGACCCGCTCGATCACGTCCTTCCACCCGTGCCGGTGAAAGTGCGTGTATCCCGCCTGGCGGGCGGCGAAGGCGTCCCATTCCGCCGGCGCGCCCTTGAAGGTCGAGACGGTGGTCATCAGGCCAGCGCCGGCGCCGACCACGCCGGCGGAAAGGCCCCCGACTGGTCCAGCCCGAACCGGCGCGCCGCGGAGGTGAAGGGGAACATCGAGAGCAGCCGCTCGAGCTGGCCCTCGGTGCGCGCGAGTCCGCGATAGTGCCGCACCCGGGTGAGCCAGGGGAGGTCGAGCCGCGGCTGGCCGGGATCGACCTCCCACGGATGGATGTAGAACATGCCCGCCTCGCCGCGTCCGGCGAACTCGCGGAACGCGCGGGCAGTCAGGCCGAGGGGCAACTGGCGGAGGTAGCCGCCGCCGGCGGCCGGGAGCCGCAGGCCGGCGAGGACGGTGGTGGCGAGCGGGAGCTCGAGCAGGCGGCCGACGGGACGCTCGATGTGGTACGGCGCCGCGGGACTGCCGGGCCACCCGTAGTCGGGGCGCCGGATGGGGAAGAGCGACGAGTCGTACTCGTAGCCCGCCTCGAGCAGCGCGTCGAAGGCCCAGTCCATTCCCGGCCGGATCGAGAAGCTCGGGGCCCGGAATCCGAGCACCCGCTGGCCCGAGGCCTCCTCCAGCACCGCCTTCGAGGCGCGCAGGTCCTCCAGGAAGCCCGCCGGCGTGAGCCCAGTGACCTTCCGGTGCCACCAGCCGTGGCTGGCCACCTCGTGCCCGGCCTCGGCGATCCGTCGCACCAGTCCCGGATGCCGCTCCGCCACCCAGCCGAGGGTGAAGAAGGTCCCGTGGGCCCCGTGCCGAGCGAGGAGCTCCAGCAGGCGGTCGGTGCTCGCCTCGACCCGGCTCTCGTATTCGCCCCAGCGGTCGCGAGCCACCCACGGCTCCAGGGCGTTCACCTGGAACCATTCCTCAACATCCGCGGAGAAGACTTGGGCGGCCTGGTTCATCGCGTTGCCCGGGAAGGAAGTTCCGTGCCCGCCCGCCGGGAGCACGGCCCTTGCAATGGCGGGGGGTGGCCGGCCGGAATGGACCCGTCGCGGGCCGGCCGGGGCCGGTCCTGTCGCACCCCCTCCCCATTGTGGCACGGGGGCCACGTGTAACTTGCCCGCGCCGGGGCTCCGGCGGCAGTCTTGAGCAGTCCCCCCAACCCCAGGAGCCGGGATGAAGGTCGTGCTGTTCTGCGGTGGCCTCGGGATGCGGCTCCGCGACCAACCGGAGAACGTGCCGAAGCCGATGGTGCCGATCGGGTACCGCCCGATCCTCTGGCACCTGATGAAGTATTACGCCCACTTCGGGCACCACGACTTCGTCCTCTGCCTCGGCTATCGCGCCGACACGATCAAGAACTTCTTCCTCAACTACGAGGAGGCGGTCTCCAACGACCTCGTGCTCCACGAGGGCGGCGCCCGGCGCGAGCTCATCTCCAGCGACATCAAGGACTGGAGCATCGCGCTCATCGAGACCGGGCTCGGCTCCAACATCGGGCAGCGGCTCCGCGCGGTCCGGAGGTACGTGGCCGGCGAGGAGATGTTCCTGGCCAACTACGCCGACGGCCTGAGCGACCTCCCGCTCGACGGGATGATCGAGCAGTTCCGGAAGTCCGACGCGGTGGCGGCGTTCCTGAGCGTGAAGCCGAACCTGAGCTACCACTTCGTCGAGTCCGACAGGGACGGCCGCGTCACCGGGCTTCGCGACATGGCCGCCGCCGGGATGCGGATCAACGGCGGGTTCTTCGTCTTTCGCCAGGCGATCTTCGACTACGTGAACGAGGGCGAGGAACTGGTCGATGAGCCCTTCGAGCGGCTCATCGCCGCGGGGAAGCTGATGGCGTACTCCTACGACGGTTTCTGGCTCCCGATGGACACCGCGAAGGACCGGGCCCGCTACGACGAGCTCTGGGCCAGCGGGAAGCCGCCGTGGGTGCTGTGGCGGAAGAACGGGGGGAGTCGGTAGGGGGGAGAGGGGAGAGGGGAGAGGGCCGCCACCCACCCGTCCCCCGAACGCAGAAGCCCCGGGCCTTTCGGCCCGGGGCTTCTCGCGTCCGTGAAGATGCAGCAGCTACGTGAGACGGCTCAGCTCAGCCGATCTCCTCGTCCTTCTTCCGGCGCAGGAAGCCCGCGCCGCCCATCCCGGCCAGGCCGGTGGCGAGCAGCGTCATCGTGATGGGCTCGGGGACCACCGTCTCGCCGCCGCACCGCTTGTAGACTTCCGGATCGGCATTGTCCACCACCTTCCCACCGACCACGCCGTACTTGTTCGAGCAGCCGTTCGGACCGCTGATCGCGTGCACGCCGACGCCGAGGGCGTCGATCTGCGCCTGGGTCAGCGAGCCGGCAATCGTGAATACGAAGGTGCCGGACTCGCCGATGGCGAGCATGTCATCCTGGCTCTGCGCCGAGGAGCCGAACTGGTCGTTCGGCAGGCCGCCACCGTTCAGGTCATTCGGCGGGGGGGCGTCGTACCCGGTCGGGCCGCTGACGAACGCAACCGTGGAGCCGGCCGGGAGGCCGATGACGCCGACGGCCTTGAACAGCTCGCCGTTGGTGCCCTCGTGCGTGATGTTGATCGTCACGGTCGTGAGGTTCGTGCCGGCGTCGTACGACGTCGCCAGCGAGCCCGACGCGCAGGTGGAGAAGCTCTGCCCCCCACACTGGTTCGTGAAGATGAAGTCGGCCCGGGCGGGAGTCACCGCCAGGGTGCCGACCATCGCCGCCGCGGCGATCGTGGACTTGAGGAATTTCATCGTACGTACCTCATCAGGGGGGTTCGGGTTCACCTGCTCGCGGCGGTTGCGTGCCGCCACGCCTTCACGGACACATAGACCATCAACAGCGGGTACACCACGGCCTGGACCGCCGTCTTCAAGATCTGCTTCTTCAACCCGGTCAGGATCACCGGGTCCTTGATCGCCTTGAGCGCCAGCGGGACGTTCGTCGCGTAGATCACCGCGCCCGCCAGGATCCCCACCACCATCAGGATCAGCACCACCGCGACGAACCGCGGTACCCACTTGATCCCTCGCGCCACGCCACCCGCCAGGAACATGGCGAGGCCGAGCGTGGGCAGCGGCATGAAGTTCATCACCTGCGAGTACGTGGCGAACTCGTACTCGGGGTTGCCGAAGTTCAGCGGGTACCAAGCCAGAAGGACGTCGAACAGGCCCACCCCGAAGAACACCAGCCCCACCGCGCCGAGGAGGAACCACCCCAGGTCGGGAGCGGGCGTGAGCGCCTTCCTGCGCTCCTCCTCGGTTTCCCGGACGAGAACCTGGGGGCCGGTCATCGAATACCCCCCTCTCGCCGGATACAATCGTCCATAGCAGGGCAAGGCAGAATCCGGGCCACTGGCATCCCCCTGGAGTAAGTTCCCTAAGTTATTTCAGGACAAGGTTTTATTGGCTAGCGCCAGTGCCCAGACAGCGCCGATGTTGTTGCGCCGCCGCACCATCCGTTGAAGCCCGGATGCGCACCCCTGATTCGGGACGCCGAAACTGTGGCCCGGGTGCCACGACAACCGCCTCCCGAGCCGGCGTAAGTATATACTGCACGGAATGTTCCAACGGAAGGTCGGGCTCCTCGCCCTCGCCGCGGGCGCCACCCTCGTGGCGCTGCTGACCCTCCTGCCCCATCCGGGCCAGGAGGAGCTGGTCCGCGCCACCCCGCCAACCTGCCTGGTCTGCGGCGAGCTCGGCGGGGTGGACGTGATCCTCAACATCCTCCTGTTCGTCCCGTTCGGCCTGGGCCTCGGGCTCCTCGGCCTCCCCTGGCCAGTGGCCGCGGCTGCCGGCCTCGGCGCGAGCGGCCTGGTCGAAGTCCTCCAGATGAAGGTGGTGGCTGGCCGCGACGCGAGCCTGAGTGACCTCATCACCAACACCGCGGGCTCGATCCTCGGCCTGGCGCTGAGCCGGAACTGGCGGCTGCTCGTCCTGCCGCCCCACCGCGCTGCAGCCGGGCTGATGGCCACCTGGGGCCTGGCCTGGCTCGCCCTCGCGGCTGCCACCGGAGCCGGCCTCCACCCCGTGCCGACTTCCGCCACCTGGTACGGCCAATGGGCACCGGAACTCGGCCACCTCGACCGGTTCCGGGGAGATGTCCTCTCGGCCCGCGCCGGCGAATCTCCGCTCCCACCGGGACGATGGGACGACACGCCGACCTGGCGGGAACGCCTCACCCGCCCGGAGTTCTCCATCACCGCCACCGTACGCAGCGGCCCGCCACCGACCCGCCTTGCGCCGATCGTGAGCGTGTTCGACGCGGACCAGAGGGAGGTGCTCCTCCTCGGCCAGTGGGGCGACGATCTCGTCTACCGGGTCAGGATGGGGCCGGCCCGCCTCAGGTTGCGGAACCCCGCCGTCCGCCTGCCCCACGGCCTCGGAGCGCCGCCGGGAAGCGAGCTCCGGCTCGAGGGGGGCACCCGGGGAGCGCGCTACGTTCTTGCCTCGGACGGTCCGGGCGGCCGACTCGCGCGGGAGCTTCCCTTCTCCCCCCACTGGACCTGGGCGATGCTGCTGCCCTACGACTACGCCCTGGGCCCGGAAGCCGGCGCCCTCACGGCGCTCTGGCTCCTCGGCCTGCTCGTCCCGCTCGGATGGTGGGGCGCCCGGTCGGGCCGCGCCGGTCCCTGGGCCGCCGCGCTGCTTCTGCTCGCCGGGGTGGCCGGTGTCCGGGCAGGCCTCGGCTTCGAGCCCGCCCCCGCGGGCGAGTGGCTCGGCGCAGGCGGTGGGCTGGCGCTCGGCCTGCTCCTCGCCCGCGCCGCCCGCCGGGTTGAATAAGCCCGCCTCCCGCCGTTAGTTCAGGCACGTGCGCCTCTCGACCCTCTCCTTCCGGCAGCGAATCCTGCTCGTGATCGTGCTCGTGGGCGCAGTTCCCACGGCGATCGCGGTGGTCGGCTGGGCCGTGACGCTCAAGGTGGGGAATCCGGCCCGGGCCTCCCGGGCCGCCATCGAGCAGCTCGGCAGTTCCGGGCGCACCCTGCTCGCGACCCTGGACACGACGCGGCTCTCCGCCGCCGAGCGGGCGGCGCTCGATGCCCACGCGGGCGAGCTGAGCGAGGCGCTCAGCCGATCGCGGCAGGCCGACGCCTACTCCCGGTACTACACCGCCGGCCTCACCATCACGGTCCTCGTCCTCGGGACATTGCTGGTCTACGCCTCGGTGCGGCTCGGCGGTCACCTCTCGCGTCAGCTCAGCCGGCCGATGGACGAGCTGGTGGGATGGACCCGCCACATCCAGCGCCACGAGCCGCTGCCCCCGGACCTGCCGCGCCGGGGCGCGCCCGAGTTCGCGGTCCTCAGGGAGGCGCTCCGGGAGATGGCGCAGGGACTCGAGCAGGGCCGGGGCCGCGAGCTCGAGGCGGAGCGACTGCGCGCCTTCCGGGAGATCGCGCGCCGGGTAGCGCACGAGATGAAGAACCCGCTCACCCCGATCCGGTTTGCCACCGCCGAGCTCGAGCGCACCGCCACGCCGGCCCAGCGGGAGGCGCTCGAGGTGCTGGCGGCGGAATCGCGGCGGCTCGAGGCGCTGGCGCGGGACTTCACCGACCTGGGCCGGATGCCCGAGGGGCCGGCCTCGGAGGTGGACGTGGGCGAGCTGCTGGCGGAGCTGGCGCGCACTTCACTCCCCGCCGGGATGTCGGCGCGGGTGCAGGTGGCCCCCGGCACCCCGCGAATCAACGGCCGGTACGACCCGCTCCGGCGGGCGTTCGCGAACCTGTTCCGGAATGCCGCGGAGGCGATGGATGGGACGGGCGCGGTCGAGGTGGACGTCGGCCCGGTGCCGGACGGCGGGGTGGTGGTGCGCCTCCGCGACCACGGGCCCGGCGTGGAGCAGGCGGTGCGCGAACGGATCTTCGACCCGTACGTCACGACGAAATCGGATGGCACCGGGCTGGGCCTCGCGCTGGTGCGGCAGACCGTGGTGGCGCACGGCGGCCGGATCCACCTGGAAGAGACAGCCGGCGGCGGCGCCACCTTCGTGGTACACCTGCCCCGCGGCGCGGCGGCCTGACCGGTGGCATCCACGATCCTGGTGGTGGACGACGAGCCGAACATCCGGCGGATGCTCGGCGCGCTCCTCAGGGCCGAGGGGTACGCGGTGCGCGAGGCGCCAAGCGGGGCAGCCGCGCTCCTCGAGGTGGAGCGCGCGGAGCCGGACGCGATCTTCCTCGACCTGATGATGCCGCAGGGCCCCGACGGGCTGGCCACGCTGGCCACGCTCGCCGAGCGGGGGGTGAGCGCGCCGGTGATCATGATGAGCGGCCAGGCCCAGTTGGCCGACGCCGTGCGGGCCACCCGGCTCGGCGCCTTCCAGTTCATCGAGAAGCCGCTCAGCCCCGAGTCGGTGCTGGTGACGCTCCACGCCGCCCTCGAGCTCCATCGCACCCGCGCCGCCAACCGCGCCTTCCGGGAACGGCTGGCCCCGCCGGCCGAGCTCGTGGGCCAGAGCGCGGGGATGCAGGCGGTGCGCGCCCTGGTGGCCCAGGTGGCGCCGACGGAGGCACGGGTGCTCGTCACCGGCGAATCGGGCACCGGCAAGGAGCTGGTGGCGGCCGCCATCCATCGCGCCAGCGCGCGCGCCCGGGGGCCGTTCGTGCCGGTGAACTGCGCCGCAATCCCGCGCGACCTGGTCGAGAGCGAGCTGTTCGGCCACGAGCGCGGCGCCTTCACCGGCGCCACCGAGCGCCGCCTGGGGCGTTTCGAGCTGGCCGACGGGGGCACCGCCTTCCTCGACGAGGTGGGCGATCTCGGCCTCGAGGCGCAGGCGAAGGTGCTCCGCGCGCTGGAGAGCGGGGAGGTGCAGCGGGTCGGCGCCGAGACCACCCACCGGGTGGACGTCCGGCTCGTGGCCGCCACCAACCGCGACCTCGAGATGGCCGCGGGCCGAGGCGAATTCCGGCAGGACCTCTTCTACCGGCTGAACGTCTTTCCCATCCGGCTCCCGCCCCTCCGGGATCGGATCGAGGACCTGCCCGCGCTGGCCACCCACCTCGCCGCGCGACTCCGGCCGCTCCGGCCCCCGCGCATCACCCCCGGAGCGCTGGCGGCGCTGGCAGGGTACCGCTGGCCGGGGAACGTGCGGGAGCTGGCCAACGTGGTGGAGCGGCTCACGATCCTTGGCGGGGAGACGATTGACGAGGACGCGGTGCGCGCCGTCCTTCCCGCGAGCGGAGGCGGCCCCGGCACCCCCGGCGGGGAGCCGGCGGTGGCCTTCTTCCCCGCCCTGGGCGAACGCGCGCTGCCCGAGGCGCTCGACGCCTACGAGCGCGACCTCATCACCCGCGCACTCGAGCGCACTGCCGGCAACGTTGCCGAGGCCGCCCGCCTCCTCCGGACCGACCGCCCGAACCTCTATCGCCGGATGCGCCGGCTGGGGATCCGCTCGTGACGCCGCGCCGACTGGCCCTGGTCCTCGCCGCGCTCCTTGCCGCGGCCGCTCCCCTTCGGGCGCAGGACAGCCTCATCGTGCTCGACCCCTCGGCGCCCGGCGGGGACAGCGTCCTCTCCACCGGGCTCCAGGCCTCGGTGTTCCGGGAGCTCCTGGAGCGGTACAACGATTCCGCGACGGCCCGCTTCGCAGGCGACGTCCGGCTGCCGCCAGGCGCGCGACTCTCATCGGCGCTCGGCGCCTACCGCGGCACCACCCGGATTCACGGCACCGTGGAGGGTCCGGTGACCGTCGTCAACGGGGACCTCGTCCTGGGTCCCGGGGCGGTGATCCTGGGGGACGTCCTCGTGGTGGGCGGCCGCCTGAGCCTCTCGCCCGGGGCGAGGGTGGAGGGTGAGCGGCGCGAGTTCGCCGCCGAGGCGCCGGTGGTGCGACGCTCCAACGGCACCCTGGCGGAACGGGAATCGCAGCGGTCGCTCGCGGACCTGGCCTCGGCGGAGGCGACGTTCGAACGGGGCCGGTTCCGCAGCGCGATCCGGCTCGCGACCGCCGGCACCTACAACCGGCTCGAGGGGCTGCCGGTGATCTTCGGGCCGAGGGCGGACTGGCAGTTCCGGTCCGGCGCGCTCTTCCGGCTCGAGGTGCTCGGCATCCTGCGCACCGCGGGGGGGAAGGCCGACCTGCTCAGCGACCTCGGCGTGACGGGCCGGGCCGAGCTGCGGCTGGGCCGGCCCAACCGGCTCCGCCTCCAGCTCGAGGGATACAGCCGGGTGGAACCGGTCTCCGACCTTGGCCTCTCGGCCAGCGAGGCGGGGTGGTACGCGCTGCTCGCCCAGCGCGACTACCGCGATTACTTCGACGCGAACGGCGGCGGGCTCACGGCGTCGTGGGCGCTCGCGCCGCAATTCCGGCTGGAGGGCGGGGTGCGGCTCCAGCGGGAGCGGACCATCCTCGCGAACGACCCGTTCTCGCTCTTCCACGACGAGGGGTGGCGACCGAACCCGCTGATCGACGACGGGGAGTACCTCACCGTGCGGGTCGGGGCCGAGGTGGACACCCGGCCCAGCCCCTCGCAGCCGAGCCGTGGGGTGTACGCGCGCGTGGCATTCGAGTACACCGGGGTCGAGGACGTGGCGCCGGTGGACCTCCCGGCCACGGTCCGCGCGCCGATCCCGACCGACGGGAGTTATGGGTACGCCCGGGCGTCGTTCGACCTCCGGGGGTACCGGCGGCTGGGCGGCCGCCGCACGCTGTCCGCCCGCTTCCTGGGGGAAGGGTGGGTGGGCGGCGACCCACTCCCGATGCAGCGCCGCCTGGCGCTGGGCGGCCCGGGGGTGCTCGACGGGTACGACTTCCGTGCCTTGGACTGCAGCCGCGAGGCCGGCTACCACGACCCGGCCACCCCGGCGCTCTGCGACCGGCTGATGCTGGTGCAGGGGGAGTTCCGCCAGCGCTTCCGGCTCGGGCTCACGCGGCGGATTGCCGACGCCGAGCGCAGCGACGTGGAGCGGGTGGTGGGCATCGAGGAGGCGGACTTCGTCGTGTTCGCCGACGCGGGTACGGCGTGGCTGGCCGGCGACGGGCCGGGTCGGGTGCCGAGCGGCAGGCTGCCGAGCCTCGGAGACTGGCACGCCGACGTCGGCGTCGGGCTCAGCACCGGCGGCCTCGGGATCTACCTCGCCAAGGCGATCGAGGAAGGCGAGCCGGTGCGGCTCGTCCTGCGGCTCGGGCGACGGTTCTGAGCGGACGTGCGCGTGCCCGTCCGTCTCGCCGCTCTCCTGTTCCTCCTCGGCGCCGCCTCGCCGCTCGCCGCGCAGGCGCGGCTCGAGGCGCGGCTGGCGCCGGACACGGGAGCGACCGGCACGCGCGCGCCGCTGGTCCGGATGGACGGCCTCCTGGCCGACCAGCGGTGGACCTCGGCGCTCGAGTCGGGCCTCCCGCTCCGGCTCCACTTCCGGCTCCAGCGGTGGCGGGTGCGCGGCTCGTGGTTCGACGACCCCGAGCAGGTGGTGGACTGGGACGTGGTGGTGCGGCGGGATCCGCTGCGCGAGGAGTACGCGGTGGAGACCACGCTGGGCGGCCGGCGGACCACGCGGCGCTATCCCACCACCGAGGCGCTCTCGGCCGCGCTGGGGTACTCCTACCTGGTGCGCATCGCCCCGCGCGAGCGCGGGACGTACTACTACCAGGTCCTGCTCAACGTGACGACGCTCTCCGACTCGGATCTCGCCGAGCTGGAGCGGTTCCTCCGGGGCGACCTGGGGAGCGCGGCGAGCGGGGAGGACGGCGTGGGCGACGCACTGGGCCGCGGGGCCCGGCGGGTCCTGCTGCGGATCGCGGGACTGCCGAGCCTGCGGCTGGACGCGAGGAGCGGGAGGTTCGAGGTGAGGTAGCGGGAGAGGGGAGAGGGGAGACGGGAGAGGGGAGAGAGGCTCCCGTCTCCCCTCTCCCCGCTCACCCCCCGAGGGCCCGCACTGCCGCCGGCCCGTAGAACAGCCGGATGTACTTCGCCTGGGTGTCGGTGAGGCGGCGTACCGCCCACGCGAGGTGGACGAAGTGCGGCTCGACCGGGGGCACCCGCGGGTGCATTCCGCACTCCTCCGGAAGGTGGTTCCCCTTCCGCGTGTTGCAGCTGGAGCAGGCGGTGACCACGTTGCCCCAGAGGTTCCCGCCTCCCCGGCTCACCGGCACCAGATGGTCGCGGGTCAGGCACTCGCGGTGGCGCAGCTCGAACTGGTGCCGGCCGCAGTACTGGCAGCGGTACTCATCGCGGGCGAAGAGGAAGGTGTTGGTGACCTGGCGGCGGAAGCGGCGGGGAACGTGCACGAACCGGACGAGGCGGATGATCGCCGGTCTGGGCAGGAGCAGCCGCGCACTTCGGACCATCTGGTCACGGTCCGCCTCGACGATCTCCGCCTTTCCCTCGATGACGAGGCGCAGCGCGCGGCGCACCGGGACGAGGGTCAGCGGTTCGAAGGAGGCGTTGAGCGCGAGGCAGCGCACGGTGGGGCTCCCGATCCTGTTCGTGACGTGGATGATGTACGCTAAGCGGGCGCCGGAGCGGCGGCAAGCCGGGTCGGCGTGGCGCTACGGCGTCGCGACCCCCTCCGGGCGGAAGACGGGGCGCCCCCCGACCCAGGTGCCGAGCACCCGCGCCGCGCCCGAGCCGAGCACCGCTTCCTCGACGCCACCCGCACCGACGCCCGACGGCAGCGCAACGGCGACGACGTCGGCCCAGGCGCCGGGCGAGAGCTCCCCCACCTCCCCGGCCAGCCCGATCGCCGCCGCGGCGCCGGTGGTGGCCAGGGCGAGCGCGGACCGTGCGTCAAGGCCGGCGATCCTGCGCGCAGCGCGCGCCTCCGCCAGGAGGTCGACCGGCCCCACGCTGGCCTCCGAGTCGGTGCCCACCCCCACCCGGAGGCCGGCGCCGAGCAGTGCCGCGAGCGGCGCGCTCCCGTGGCCGTGGCGGAGGTTGCTCAGCGGGCAGTGCGCCACGCCGGCGCCGGCTGCCCGAAGCCGCCCGATGTCCGCCTCGTCGACCCGCACCGCGTGGATGCAGAGGGTCCGGGGTCCGAGCACGCCGTGCCGCTCCAGCCACGCCACCGGCGTCACGCCGGCCGCCGGCGGAGTGATCCCCCGCCGTTCCCACGCCGACGCGAACCCGCCGCTCCCGTCCGCGAGCAGCGCCGACTCCGCCGCCGACTCGGCGACGTGCACGGCGAGCGGGAGGTCCTCCTCCGCGGCCAGCCGCGCCACCGCCGCGTACAGCGCGCCCGACACGCTGTAGGGCGCATGGGGCGAGACCCCGAGCCTGGCCCGGCCGGTCTGGACCAGCCGGAGCGCCGCCACCGCCGCACCGAGTCCCGCGAGGCTCTCCCCCGCCTGTGCGGGGTCGGGGCCGAAGACCTCCTGGTAGGCCACGCCGCTCCCACCCAGCTCGGCAAGCGCCCGAAGGCCGGCCCCGCTGTCGCCGGTGTCCGCGACGGTCGTGACGCCACTCGCCCACCCCTGCCGGATCCCATCCCGCGCCGCCGCCAGGCATTCCTCCGGTCCGCGCTCGGCCTTGAGCCGGCGGATGGTCCCGATCCAGGCGACGAAGTCCGCTTCCTCCGCCCGCCCCGCCAGTCCGGTCAGCTCCAGGTGGGTGTGCGCATTCACCAGGCCGGGCAGCAGCGCCGCGCCGTCGAGCCGGAGCTCGGGGACGCCGGGCGGCCGGGGCACCATCGCGTCGGGGCCGGCGGCGGCCACCCGCCCACCGGCCGCAACGAGGACCGCCCCGTCCGGGATGGGCGGGGCGGTCACGGGCACCAGCCAGTCGGCGCGGAAGCGGAGCATCGCCTCAGTTCACCGGGGGAAGGGCGGCGCCGCCGGAGCCGAGGAACGGCGAGTGCACCGGACAGACCTCGACCGGCGCGGTGTTCGGCAGGAACCACTCCACCTGCCGGACGTCCGCGGGACAGAACGGCCCGGCCCGGTACCCGGTGGAGCCGTCGATCTCCTCGAACTCGAGTCCCGCCGGCCGCGTCCACTCCGCCGGCGCCGGCCGGCGCTCGTAGATCTCCTTCATCAACCGCGACCAGGCGGGCGCGGCGAGCCGGCCGCCCTGGGCGTTGTTCATGATGCGCTGCGGCTCGTCGAAGCCGGCCCAGAATCCGGCCACCAGGTCCGGGGTGAACCCGATGAACCAGACGTCCTTGTAGTCGTTCGTGGTGCCGGTCTTGCCGCCGGCGGGCACGGCGAGGCCGGCCACCGCACGCGTGGCGGTGCCGCGGCGGACCACGTCCCGCAGCACGTCGCGGATGAGCCACGCCTGGTCCGCGTCCATCACCATCACCGAGCGCGGCTGGGGCTCCCAGAGGATCCGCCCGGCACGGTCCTCGACCCGGGCGACCGCGGTGGGCACGGCACGCACCCCGCTGGTGGCGAACGCGGTGTAGGCTGCCACCATCTCCAGCGGGCTCACGTCCACCGCCCCGATGTGGATGGAGGGTACCGGGGGGATGCGCGTGGCGGTGAGCCCGTACCGGATCGCCTCGGCGATGACCGCCTGCTCCCCGATCTCCATCCCGAGCTTGATGGCGGGGATGTTCTGCGAGCGGTAGAGGGCCTGCCGCATCGACATCGGGCCCTCGGACGACAGGTCGTAGTTCTTCGGCTCCCAGGGCGGCTCCCCCGGGATGGCCTCGATGCTGATCGGCTCGTCCACGAGGATGTGGCTGAGCGGCACGCCGGCGCGGAGCGCCGCGGAGTACACGATCGGCTTGAAGGTGGAGCCGGCCTGGCGCCGCGCCTGCACCGCACGGTTGAACTTGCTGTCGTCGAAGTCGCGGCCCCCGACCATCGCGCGAATGGCGCCGGAGCGGGGGTCGAGGACGATGGCGAGCCCCTGCAGGTAGGGGCTCCGCCCGGTCTCGTCGGTGCGGGGGGATTCCTCGTCGAGGCTGTCGAGGTACTGCCGGTAGCTCGGATGGGGGAAGCGGCCGTACTCCTTGCCGCCCTCGATGGCCTGGAGCTGCGCCTCGAGGGCCCGCTCCGCCGCCTGCTGCATGTCGAGGTCGATGGTGGTGTAGATCCGGTACCCCGAGCGGTAGAGGTCGGCGCCGAACCGCGCCTCGAGCTGCTGCCGCACGTACTCGACGAAGTACTGGGCCACGCCGCTGTAGTCCGACCGCGAGGAGAGCTGGAGCGGCCAGGCCTTCCAGCGCTCGGCGTCGGCCTGGCGCAGGTAGCCAGCGCCGGCGAGGAGCCCGATCACCAGGTTGCGGCGGCGCAGCGCGCGCTGGGGATAGCGGCGGGGGTTGTAGTACGACGGCGCCTTCGGCAGCGCGGCGAGCACCGCCGCCTCGGCGACGTTGAGGTCGCGGACCGACTTGCCGAAGTAGCGCTGGGAGGCGGCCTCCACGCCGAACGCGCGGTTGCCGAGGTCGATCTGGTTGAGGTAGAGCTCGAGGATCTTGTCCTTGCCGTAGCGCCGCTCGATGGCGCGCGCCACCTTGGCCTCGCGCAGCTTCCGGCCGATGGAGCGCTCGCGCCGGTTGATGTCCTCGGGCCAGAGGTTCCCGGCCAGCTGCATCGTGATGGTCGAGAACCCCTCCTCCACGCCCATCGCGAGGAGGTTGGCCTTCACCGCACCGAGGACGCGGATCCAGTCCACCCCGCCGTGCTGGTAGAACCGCTTGTCCTCGGTGGCGAGGAACGCGGCGATCACGGCAGGCGACATCTCGGCCAGCGGCACGACGGTGCGGCGCTCGAGCCCGAGCTCGGTGATGAGCCGGCCGTCGGCGGCGTAGACCTTGGAAGTCTGGTCGGGGTCGTGCTCGGCGAGCCCCGCCGTGGAGGGGCAACGGGACCCGGCGCAGGCGAAGGCCCACGCGCCGCCCAGCAGCGCCAGGCCGAAGACCAGCACCGCGGCGAAGGCGACCAGCACGAGCTGCCGAGCCGACGCGGCGCCCCACCACCGCCGCAGCCGGCCGAGGATCGGGTTCATCACCGAAATTAGCGGCGGCCCCCGGCCCGGGGCCACTCCCGCCGGCCCCGCACCGGGAGTACGATTCGCCGCGATGACCACCCTTCTCGACGTCCTCGCCGAGCGCGGCCTGGTGCACGACGCCACCCCCGGGCTGGCGGAGCGCCTCGCACGCGGCCCCGTGACCGGCTACGCCGGGTTCGACCCGACGGCGGACTCGCTCCACGTCGGCAACCTCGTCCCGGTGATGGCCCTCGCCTGGCTCCAGCGGACCGGCGGCCGCCCCGTGGCGCTGGTCGGCGGTGCCACCGGCCTGATCGGCGACCCGAGCGGCAAGCGGGCCGAGCGGCCCCTCCTGGCACCGGAGACGGTGGCGGCCAATGCCGCCGCGATCCGGATCCAGCTGGAGCGCTTCCTGGACTTCTCCGGCCCCCGCGGCGCCCGGATGGTGAACAACGCCGACTGGCTCGGAGGACTCGGCCTGCTCGACTTCCTCCGCGATGCCGGGAAGCACTTCTCGATCGGCTCGCTCCTCCAGAAGGAGTCCATCCGGAGCCGGCTGGAGACGGGGATCTCCTACACCGAGTTCAGCTATGCGCTGCTCCAGGCGTACGACTTCGCCCACCTCCACCGGACCGAGGGGTGCGAGCTGCAGGTGGGCGGAAGCGACCAGTGGGGGAACATCACCGCCGGGATCGACTTCATCGGCAAGCGGGACGGCGCCACGGCGCACGGCCTGGTCCTGCCACTGCTGACGACCTCGGCCGGTGCGAAGTTCGGGAAGAGCGGGGCGGGCAACGTGTGGCTCGATCCCGCAAGGACGAGCCCCTACCGCTTCTTCCAGTTCTGGCTCAACGCGGACGACCGCGACGTTGACCGCCTGCTCCGGACGTTCACCTTCCTGCCGCTCTCCCGCATCACCGAGGCGATGGACGACACGGTGAGCGACCCCGCGGCCCGGAGGGCGCAGCGGCTGCTGGCGGAGGACGTGACCGGGCGGGTGCACGGGACCGACGTGGTGCGGCGGGTGATCGAGGCGAGCCGGCTGCTCTTCGCCGCGGAGGACCTGTCCGCCGCCCCGGCGGACGTGCTGGAGGTGATCGCGGGCGAGGTACCGACCGCACCGCTCGACCCGGAAGCCCTCGGTGCGGGACTCCCGGTCGCGGAGGCCCTCCTCGCCGCGGGCCTCGCGTCGTCCAAGGCGGACGCCCGACGCGGCCTGGAGCAGCGCGGCTTCGCCCTCAACGGCGCCAAGCTCGACGGCCCCGACCGCCGGCTCACCGCCGCGGACCTGCTGCATGGGCGGTGGGTCGTGCTGCAGAAGGGGCGGAAGAACTACGCCCTGCTCGACGTGCGGGGTGGCGAGTAGTAGGAGGGGAGAGGGGAGGCGGCCCTCTCCCCTCTCCCCTCTCCCCTCTCCCCTCTCCCCGCCCTACCTCCTCCGCCGCGTCGTCCTGGGTGGCTTCGCCCCCAGCAGCCCGAACATCCCCCGGATCACCTCCCGCCCCACGGTGCGGCCGAGGGCGCCGGCGAGGGCGCCGACGGTGATTGCCGCCACCGACTTCGCGGCCCGCCCCCGCGGGGCCTTCGCGGCCTTCGCCTCCTCGGCCGCCGCGGTCCGCGCCTCGGCGGCCCGCTCCATCCGCCGGGCCAGCATCTCGTGGGCGCTCTCGCGGTCCACCGGCGTGCCGTACTCCGCCATCAGGTCGGAGGCGGCGACCTCCGCCTGGAACTCGTCGGGGGTGAGCGGCGCCATCCGGCTCGCCGGCGCGGTGATCCGCGTGGCCACGACCGGCGTGGGCACGCCCTTCGGGCCGAGGGCGGTCACCAGCGCCTCGCCGATGCCGAGCGAGGTGAGGGTCTCGTCCAGGTCGTAGAACGTGGTCTTCGGGAAGGTGCGCACCGTGGCGCGGATGGCCGCGTCGTCGTCGGGGGTGTGGGCCCGGAGCGCGTGCTGCACCCGGTTCCCCAGCTGCGCCAGCACGCTCGCCGGGACGTCCTTCGGGGTCTGGGTGACGAAGAACACCCCCACCCCCTTCGAGCGCACCAGCCGCACCACCTGCTCGACCTGCTCGAGGAAGGGCTTGGGCGCGTCCCTGAAGAGCAGGTGCGCCTCGTCGAAGAAGAAGACCAGCTTCGGCTTCTCGAGGTCTCCCGCCTCCGGCAGCGCCTGGTAGAGCTCGGCCAGCAGCCACATCAGGAAGGTGGAGTAGAGCCGGGGCCGGTCCTGGACGTCGGCCAGCTCGAGGCAGGTCACCATCCCCTTCCCGTCCTGGGTGACGTGCAGCAGGTCCCGCACGTCGAACTCCGGCTCCCCGAAGAACCGCTCCGCGCCCTGCGCCTCCAGCTCCACCATCTTCCGGAGGAGCACGCCGAGGGTCTGCTTCGACGCGCCACCGACGCCCTCGAGCTCGGCCTTCCCCTCCTCCGAGCCGAGGAACTGGAGCACCGTGCGCAGGTCGGCGAAGTCGAGGAGCGGGAGCCCGTGGTCGTCGCAGTAGCGGAAGACCAGGGTGAGCACGCCGGTCTGGGTGTCGTTGAGGTCGAGCACCTTGGCGAGCATCAGCGGCCCGAAGGAGCTCACCGTCGCGCGGAGCTGGGCGCCGAGCTTCCCGGTGAGGCTCACGAACTCCACCGGCGAGCCGGCGGGTGCCCAGGGGAGGCCCACGCTCGCGGCGCGTTCCTCCACCTTCGGGTTCGCGGTGCCGGGGCGGGCGATGCCGGCGAGGTCGCCCTTCACGTCGGCGGCGAAGACGGGAATCCCCTGCGCCGAGCACTGCTCGGCGAGGACCTGGAGGCTCCTGGTCTTTCCGGTGCCGGTGGCCCCCGCCACGAGCCCGTGCCGGTTGAGCATCGCGAGCGGGATCCGCACGTGGGGCGGGTGGAACGTCCGGCCCTCGTGCAGCGCGGCACCGAGGGCGAGCGCAGGCCCCTCGAAGCCGTAGCCCTGGGCGAGGTGCTCCTCGAAAGTCGTCATCGGGTCTCCGTGGGGTGCCGGGGCGCCAGGGCGTCGTAGATCGTGACCAGCCGGTCGTTGAGCCGGTCGATGTCGAAGCCGCGCTCCACCGCCGCCCGCGCCGCGGCCGTGACCGGCGCCCAGCGCTCGGGGTGGTCCAGCAGCGCGAGCACGCCGCGCACGAGCCCCGCCACGTCCCGCTCGGCCGCGAGCCAGCCGCTCTCGCCGTCGGCGACCAGCTCGGGGATCCCGCTGTGCCGGGTGGTGACGACGGGGAGGCCGAGCGCCATCGCCTCCTTGAGCGCGTTGGGGATGCCCTCCTCGTCACCGTCGGCCGCGGTGACGTGGGGCGCGAGCATCGCGTCCATCCCCTCGAGCGCGGCGCGGACGCCCGCCGGGAGCAGCGCCCCGTGGAACTGCACCGAGCCCGGCGGGCAGGCCCGGGCCTGCGCCTCGAGCGCCGGCCGGAGCGGCCCATCGCCGATGACGTGATACTCGACGGGGCGCCCCTCGCTCGCAAGCGACGCCACCACCTCGAGCCCGAAGGCCACGCCCTTCTTCTCCACCAGGCGGCCGACGGTGACGAGGCGGAGCGGCCGGTCCCGCGGCAGGACGCGCGGGCGGAAGGGATGGTCGCGGAGCTGGATGCCGGTGTGGTGGACCGTGATCCGCTCCGCTGGGCACCCCACCGACCGGAGTCGCGCGGCCAGCGCCTCGCAGACCGGGAGGAAGCGCTCCCCGGCGCGGAAGAGGGCGGCGTAGGCGCCCGGTCCCCGCCGCCGCAGGTACTTGCTCAGGTCGTAGCCGCGGACGGCGGTGACGATCGGGCCGCGGAGCACGCCGATCCGGCGGAGCTTCTCGGCCCGGATGCCGTCCGGTCCGAAGCAGCCCTGGATCACGTCGAAGCGCTCGCCCGGGAGGTAACGGAGCGTCTGGGCGAAGAGGTTGAGGGTGCGGGCGGGGCGCCCGAGGCGGGGGTCGAGGGAGCGGACGAGGAGCCGGCGTTCCGGCGCCGGACGGCCGGCGAGCGCTCGGCGCGCGGCGACGGCTCGTGCGAAGACACCCTTCGGGAGCCGCGCCGGCCAGGAGGTGAGCGCCTCCAGGCCGTAGCGCGCCACGTCGGGATGCTCGAGGGAGCCGCCGGGGCGTTCGTCCGCGAAGATCCGCACGTCGTGCCCGCGGTCGATCAGCCCGGTGACCTGGTTGAGGAACGGCGTCTCCGCCGCGACGGGAAAGCGGACGACGAGGAAGGCGATCCGCATCTCAGCGGGCGCGCTCGAGCACCTCGGCCACGCGCGCGAGCTCGTCCACCGTGTTGTACGCGTGCGGGGAGAGGCGGATCGAGCCCTCCCGCAGGCTCGCCGCGATGCCCGCTGCCGCCAGCGCGGCGAAGGTGCGCTCGGGTGCCGGGGGCGCCACGCAGAGGATGCCGGAAGCCCGGGGGCCGAGCGGGGAGGTGATGGGCACGCCCCGCCGCCCGGCCCACTCGACCACCGGACGGACGACGTCGCGAAGGTGCGCCGCCACCGCCGCCGTCCCCAGGCCGGCGAGGAGGTCGACCGCGGCGGCCATCCCGACGAAGTCGTGGAACGGGAGCGTCACCATCTCGAACCGGCGCGCGTCCCGGCGGAACCGGGGGTCGTAGGCGCAGAGCCGGGTGAAGTCGTCGGTCCCCTCGAACGCCATCCACCCCGCCCAGGGCGGCTCGAGCCGGGGCACCAGGTCCGGGCGCACCCAGAGAAACCCGGTGCCCCACGGGGAGAGGAGCCACTTCTGCGCGCCGCAGGCGAGGAGGTCCACCGGCGTCGCGCGCACGTCCACCGGCACCTGCCCGCAGGCCTGGATCGCGTCCACCACCAGCCAGACGCCGCGCCGGCGGGTCTCGTGCGAGAGCCGCGCCAGGTCCACGGTGTAGCCGTTGGCGAACTGGGTGAGCGAGACCGCCACGCACCGCACTGCCGGGTCGTCGAGCCGGGCGAGGAGCGCCGGCTCGTCGGGCCAGCCCTCCGGGGTGACCGGCAGCAGCTCGAACCGGACGTCCCCGTGGCGGGCGCGATGGCGGAACGGATGGACCAGCGCGGGAAACTCCCGGTCGCTCGCCAGGATCACGCTCCCCGGGTCGAGCGGAAGGGCCAGCGCCGCCAGGTTGAGCCCGTAACTCGTGTTCGGCGCGAGCGCGATCTCCGCCGGGTCGGCGTTGATCAGCCGGGCGGCCGCGGCGCGGGCCGCCGCGAGGACCGGGAAGAGGTCGTCGGGGGCAAGCCGGTGCGGCTCGGCGCGCCGGCGCTGGTAGTCGGCGAGCAGGCGCCGGGCCGAGGCGGGGATGGGACCGGTGCTGGCGTGGTTCAGGTAGGCCGTCTCCGCCGCCCAGGGGAACTCCTCCCGGCGCAGCGCGTCCACGTCGTAGCCGGGTACGACGGGAGCAGCGGAGGTCGGCGAGGGAACGTTCACGCGCGGGGCCTGGCCTTGCGGCGGGATGGGGGGTGGCGCCTTACGTTAGGGGGACCGCGTCCGACAGGGCAACCCGTGTCCGATTCCAGATCCTTCTCCCTCGTCCTCGGCGGCGGCGGCCTCAAGGGCCTCGCGCACGTGGGCGTGCTGCGGGCACTGGAGGAGCGCGGCCTGGCGCCGGGCGCGATCGTCGGGACGAGCATCGGCTCCCTGGTCGCCGCGGCCTACGCCGCCGGCGAGTCGGTGGACGCCCTCTGGGAGCGGGCGCTCCTGGTGGAGCGGAAGCACGTCTTCCAGATCGCCCACACCGACATGGCGTTCCGCCGGATGCTCTCGCCGGCGGTCTACCGGAAGGAGCCGCTGGACACGCTCATCCGGAGCCTCGTCGGGGCCCGGACCTTCCGCGAGCTGGGCCACCGGCTCGTGGTCAACACCTCGGACCTCAACTCCGGCATGCAGGTGCTCTGGGGCCTCCCCGGCCTCGACGACGTGCCGGTGGCGGAGGCGGTCTTCGCCTCCTGTGCCCTGCCGGGCATCTTCCCGCCGCGCGAGATCCGGGGCCGCTGGTTCATGGACGGGGCGGTCATCGAGAGCCTGCCGATCCGCGCCGCCGGGGTCCTGGTGCCCGGGCCGGTGATCGCGGTGGACCTCGGCGGCGGCGGGGCGCTCCGGGAGGGGGTCGAGCGCCAGGGCTTCGCCGCCACCTACGCCCGCGGTTTCGAGATCGTGATGGGCACGCGGCTCGAGCTCCAGGCCCTCACCTATCGCCGGCCACCGGTGCTGCTGGTGGCGCCGCGGCTGGCGCACCTCTCGATGTTCGGCTTCGGCGACACCGCGGCAATGCTGGAGGAAGGGTACCGCGCCACGCTCGAGGCGCTGGACCACCTCGAGGACGTCTTCGAGCGCGGGGCGATCGGTCTCTACCCGCGCCGGCGGGTGGTGCTGAGCGTGGACCGGGAGCACTGCATCGGCTGCCGCGCCTGCGTGGCGCGCGCGCCCGACATCTTCCGGATGGACGGCGAGGACAAGGCGGTGGTGGTGGCGCCGGAGCAGGTCTGGTCGCCGTTCGACGGGAGCTACGTGCGGAACTGCCCCACCTGGGCCATCAAGGCCCGGCCCGCCACGCCGGCATAGCGCGGGCTCATCCCGCCGCGTGCGCCTCGCCCAGCGCCCGGAGCGCACGCGCGACCCGGTCCCAGTTGTACATCGTCTCCGCCGCCCGGCGCCCCGTCTCCCCCAGGCGTCGCGCGAGCGCGGGCTCCTCGAGGATGCGCTGGATGGCCGCCGCGGCGGCGCCGGGGTCTCGCGGATCCACCAGGATCCCGGTCTCGCCGTCGCGGACGGCGTCGGGCACGCCGCCCGCCCGCCCCGCCACGACGGGAAGGCCGGAGGCCGACGCCTCGACGAAGCTGATGCCGAACCCCTCCACCTCCCGTCCCTCCTCCCGCGAGAGCCCGACGTAGAGGTCCGCCGCGGCGTAGAGCGCCGGGAGGAGCTCGTCCGGCACCGCGCCGAGGAACCGCACCCGGTCGGCGACGCCGAGCTCGGCGGCGCGCGCCCCGAGCCGCTCCCGGTCCGGCCCCGCCCCCGCCACGGCGTAGCGCAGGCCGGGATGCGACGGCGCCAGCCGCGCCAGGGCCTCGAGCGCCACGTCGACGCCCTTGTGCGGCACCAGCCGCGCGACGGTCAGGAGCCACGGCCCGCCGTCGAGGCCGTCGGCGGCACGCGCCGGCGAGGCGTCCACGCCGGGGTGGAAGCGCGCCGGGTCGGTGCCCGGATGCACCACCTCCACCACCGGCCCGCCGCCCGGCAGTTCGAGCGCGGCGGCCAGCTCCTTGACCCGCTCGGCGCTCCACCGGCTGATGGCCACGACCACGTCGGCATCGCCGAGGAGGGCCCGCGCCACCTTCCGCTTGCGCGGGCTGCGCGCGACCTGCTCCCGGAGGGTGAGGAGGTCTCCGCCGTAGACCATCACGCCGTAGGGGATGCCGCGTCGCGCCCGGAGCCAGCGGGCGGGATACGCCGCGGGCCGGAGGTTGCCGCACCAGGTGAAGCGGATGCCGTGCCGGTCGGCCAGCTCGACCGCGCGCCGGCTCCAGCGCCACAGCCCGGGGAGGGTCCGGAGCCGGCCGCTCGGCACTTCCACCCGGTCCACCGGCACCGGGAGCGTCGCGTCCGCCTCCGCGGCGCCGGGCGCGGCCCCGGTGGACACGACGAGGGCGCCGCCGGGATAGTGCCGCGCGATCTCACCCATCCACCGGCTGATGCCGCCGCCGATGGGGGGGAAGTCGTAGCCGAGGAGCAGGTGAGGCGAGGCCATCGCGGGTGTAAACTACTCCGATCGATGCCCGCCACGCCGCCCGAACCGACCGCGCCCCTCCCTCCCCGCCGGATCCTCGTCCTCGGCGCGGGTGGGCGGCACAAGACCGAGGATGCCATCGCCCGCGGCGCCCGGCGACTGGGCCACGCCGCACTTGTGGTGGACGTGGCCGGGATGGCGCGACGGCTCGGCGCGCTCGGCCTCGCGGTGGCCGACCGCCGCGCGCGGGGCTTCGAGCCCGACTTCGTGCTCTGCACCCGGCACGCCCACCTGCTCGGGGCGGAGCGGCTCCGCGCGCTCTTCCACGGGCGCGACGCCGCAGTCTGGTATTTCGACCCGGCGCCTCGCGCGGAAGTGACGGCGCTGGCCCGGCTGGCCGGCACGCTGTACGTGACCTACCTCGCGCAGGTACCGGACTACGAGCGCGAGGTGCCGGTCGTCCGCTTCCTGCCGCAGGGGCTCGACCCCGACCAGGACCGCCCCGCCCCGCGCGTCCCCGCCGCCTACCGCTGCGACGCATCGTTCGTCGGCTCGGGACCCTTCCCGCACCGCTGGCCCCTGCTTCGCGCCATCGCCGCCGCCTGCCGGCTGCAGATCCGCGGTCCGGGGTGGCGCGGCGCTCCCCGCGACCTCCCGGTGGCGGGAGGCGAGGTGCGCGGCCGCGGCTTCGCGAAGGTCGTGGCCGGCGCCGCGGTGAACCTGGGCGCGAACGCGGTGCCGGCCCAGGACCTCGACCGCGCCTCGGCGTCGAACCGGATGTGGAAGATCCTCGGCTGCGGCGGGTTCTACCTCGGCCAGCGGGTACCGGACATCGAGGTCTTCGCGCGGGACGGCGAGCACTGCCGCTGGTACGGGAGCGTGGAGGAGGCGGTGGCCATCACGCGGTGGGCGCTGGCGGAGCCGGGACGGCGGGCGGCGATCGCGGCGGCGGGGAGACGGCACGCGCTCGCGCAGCATACCTATGCGGACCGCGTCAGGCTGCTGGTGGAGGGGAGGGGCTACGAGATCGGGGAGAGGGGAGGGGGGAGAGGGGAGGGGGAACACCCTGCGATTCCCTGACCCTGTGCGCGTGGGGATGATGCCACCCGGGTGACGCCGCAGCGCAGTGTCGGAGCGTGAAGTCGCACCGCACCCTCGTCGCCTGGCAGGAAGCGCACGCCGTCGTCCGAGGGACGTTCGCGCTCTCGAGGGACCACTGGCATCCAGCGGGATCCGCCTACTACCACCAGTTGCAGCGAGCTGCGCTCTCGGTGCAGCTCAACATCGCGGAGGGGTACGCAGCCGGAGGGCGCAGGACCTTCCTGCGCCATCTACGCATCGCCTACGGTTCCGCGGTCGAAGCGGGGGAGGTGCTCGAGTTGCTGGCAATGTCGTCGATTGTGCCGCAGGCCGAGGTCGCGCCACTCATCCAGCGGAACGCCCGGTGCCGAGGCCTGCTGCTCGGACTCCTGAGGAAGTTGCGCGTCGACTGAGCATTCCCCTCTCCCCTCTCCCTCTCCCTCTCTCCCCTCCCCGAGTCACACCTCCTCGTAGTTCCGGAACTCGAACACGCGCGCGCCGGTCAGGCGCTCGATCACCCCCGACGCCCAGAACCGGAGGAAGGCCGGCTTGAAGCGCCGCGGGCCCACCGCCGCCGTTTCGCCACGCCAGCGCGCGAGGTAGTCCCTCGCCGCGGCGGGGTGCGTGCCGGTGAAGGGACGGAGGCCCGGGATCCACGGGACCAGCGGCTGCTCCTCGCCCGCCGGCCGCCACGGATACATCGCCCTCCCCACCTCGCGCTTCCGTTCCAGCGCGATGCGGGGCCGCGACCACCCGTAGTGGAACATCTCCGCGTCGGTGAGCCGGGCGCGGATCTTCCGGTGCTCGGGGCCGACCCGGAAGCCCTGCGCGCCCTGGTAGGGCCGGATGTCGAGCGCGGGATCGAGCCGCACGGCGCGCACCTCGCGGCGGTACCAGCGGCGATGCGTGGCGAGGGTGTCGAAGTCGCCGTAGAAGTGCCGGTAGTGCACCAGGAGGCCCTCGACCCGGGAGTCGCCGTCGGCGGCCTGGATCGCGGCCGCGAGCGAGCGAGCCCCGTCCTCGTGGAGCACCTCGTCGGCCTGGATGTAGATC
Organism: uncultured Gemmatimonadales bacterium; assembly: GCA_963717315.1. GTDB lineage: Bacteria > Gemmatimonadota > Gemmatimonadetes > Gemmatimonadales > GWC2-71-9 > JAICEH01. The sequence goes on along the minus strand of CAVQWA010000053.1, from coordinate 64,206 downwards.
CCCCACGGATGGGCGCACGCGCGCATCGCCTTGAGGGTCTCCTCGCCGAGCACGTAGTTCCGCTTGGCGAGGTCCCAGGTGCTCTCCAGGATCCGGACCTTCGGGCTCCCGATGCCGCGGACCACGTCGAGGGTCTCGTCCTCCGACTGTCCGACGTTCACGACCACCTCGTCGCAGACCTCGAGCAGCGAGCGGATGCTCGCCTCGAGCGGGAAGCAGAGCTTCACCGCGTTGCGCGCGATGGTGAACCCCGAGATCTTGACCACCCGCCGTCCTCCTGGGTCCGGGCCGCGCGGAATGTCGCCGGGCCCGCCGACGGCCCGCAAGCAGGCGCGTCAGCCCGCCGGTGCCGGCCCGTTCCCGCCCGGCGAGTCCTGCGGCGCCCCGGCCGGCTGGCGGAACGTGAGCCAGAGCATCACGCCGAAGAGGGCGAGCATGAGCCACGCGAAGAGGCTGTAGCCGCCGAGCCGGAGGTGCATCTCGCGGCCGACGAGGTCGCGCCCGGCGAAGCCGGTGGCCACGCACGCGGCGCCGAGGCCGCGCACCAGCCAGCGCCCGCCCCGCGGGAGGCCAGCCAGGGGAGTCGCGAGCAGGACGAAGAACACGAAGAGGAGGCTCACCAGGTGCGCCTTCCACGTGATCGGCGAGACGAGGTGCATCGCGAGGAAGACCGCCGCGAGCTCGTGGGCGCCCACCGGGCGCCGCGTGCGGGCGAGGAGGGCGAGTGCCGCGATCAGCGCGAGCAGCACGGCCACGGGCGCGGCGCGGGTTGCCGCCGCCGCGGCGCGCTCCCCGAGCGGCACCAGCACCCAGTTCCGCTGATCCGGGCCCTCCGGCGCCATCGTGGCGCGGTGGACCGCGGCCGCGAGCCCCTGGTTCGTGACGTCGCGGACGACGCGGCCGCGGGCGAACCCCCCGAGGAAGCTCTCGACGTATTCCCGGTAATCCGCCACCCCGCGGGCCGGCCCACGCTGTACCAGCGGCGCGGCGAGGAGCAGCGGGGTCAGGACCGCCGCCGCCGCGAGGCTCCGCCGCCGGCCCCGCAGCAGGAGCCAGAGCAGGAAGATCCCCGGGGTGAGCTTGATCAGGGTGGGCACCACGAGGAGCAGCGCCGCCATCCGGCTCCGGCCCCGGAGCTCCGCGAGCAACCCGCCCAGGCAGAGCGCCAGGACGAGCAGGTTCACCTGGTTCAGCTTGAGGTTGTTGAGCACCAGGTGGAAGCCACCCAGGAACGCCAGCGCGAGCGGCCAGCGCCATCGGCCGAGCCCGGGGAGGCTCCGCTCGGCGATCCGGACCGACTGGAGCCCCACGACACCGACCAGGAGCAGGCTCAGGGCGTGGAACCCCACCGCGGCCACCCGCAACGGGGCGACGGCCAGCACCTGGAAGACCATCGCCGCGAAGGGCGGGTAGATGAAGCTCCGGGCGCCAGGCGCCCGCTGGTAGAGCGGCCGGCCGTCGAGGAAGTCGCGCCCCGCCTGCCAGAAGACGTGGAAGTCGGTGCCGGTCCGCTGGCCGAGCTGCCAGAGGGAGAGCGCCACGGCCCCGGCCACCGCGGTGGCGGCCCACGCCCACCGCCGCGCGGCCGGGGTCACGACGCAAAACCCACGGCCCGCACCAGCTGCCGCAGGCGGTGCATGTAGGTGTGCTCGGCGATGGCCCGGCGGCGGGCAGCCTCGCCCATCGCCTCGGCGCCCGGAAGGTCGTGGAGCAGCGCCTCGACTTGCGCGCGGAGCTCGTGCGCCGAGCGGAAGACTCGCAGCTCCTCCCCCTCGGTGAAGGCGCCGTGCAGGTCGGCGCGGTCGTCCACCACCTGGGCGGCGCCGATCGCGGCGAGCTCGAAGACCCGCCGGTTGCAGCCGGTGTCCCGGCCCGCGAGTGCCCCGTCCGCGGTGTGGTGGATGTTCACCGCCACCGACGCCCCGCCGTAGGCTCGGAGGAAGTCATCCATCACCATCCGTTCCCCCCGGCAGTAATCGCGAAGCGAGGTGCCCCGCCAGCCCGGCCCCCAGACCGCGAGGCCGAACTCGACCAGCTGCGCCAGGAGCGCCTCCCGGCGGGCGGTGGCCCGCCCGGCGAAGACGACATTGGCGCGGAATTCCCCGCCGGCCCGGAGGGGCCGGTGAACCGAGGGATCGCAGGCCGGCGCCAGCCACTCCGGCGTGTCGCGGCGCCGCTCGGCGAGCAGCCCGGCGACGTCGGACCCGCTGGCGAAGACCCGGTCGTAGGCCTGCGCCTCCTCCCAGAGCGATTCCGCCGACTCGAGCCCGTGAGGGAACCAGGCCACCCAGCGCGCGGCGCTGCGGGGCCGGAGCGCCGCGATCGTGTCCCCGCCGAGCGCCTGCTCCCCGGCGACGAGGACGAGGTCGGGCCGGGCCGCGTCGAGTGCACGGGCGAGGCGGGTGCGGAGGTCGCTCCCGCCGGTGAACCGCGAGAGGAACCCGCCCTCCCGGCCGGAGTTCACGTGATGGACGGCCCAGCCGAGCCGCTCGAGGGCGCGGCGGCGGAGGGCGGCGTGGGCGTGCAGGCCCGCGTCGGCGGGCGCGACCAGCAGCACGGTGCGCGACGCGGCGGGCGCCGTCATCCGACCGCCTCGCCTTCCGTGGCGTGGAACTGGAGGTCGTAGAGCCGGCGGTAGGTCCCCCCGCCGGCGTACAGCGCCTCGTGCGTGCCGCGGTCCACGAGGCGCCCGTCCTCGAGGACGAGGATCTGGTCGGCGTTCCGCACGGTGGCCAGGCGGTGCGCGATGACCAGCACCGTGCGGTCGGCCATCAGGCGGTCGATGGCCTGCTGCACCAGCCGTTCCGACTCGGTGTCGAGCGCGCTCGTGGCCTCGTCGAGGATGAGGATCGGCGGGTCGCGGAGGAGCGCGCGCGCGATGGCGATCCGCTGCCGCTGCCCGCCGGAGAGCCGCGTGCCCCGTTCGCCCAGCATCGTGTCGTAGCCCTGCGGCAGGGCGAGGATGAACTCCTCGGCATTCGCCGCCCGGGCCGCCGCCACCACCTGCGCGCGCGTCGCCCCCGGGGTGCCGTAGGCGATGTTCTCCTGCACCGTGTCGTTGAGCAGCACGGTGTCCTGGCTCACGACCCCCATCAGCGCGCGGAGCGAGCGCCGGGTGAGCCGGGTGAGCGGCACGCCGTCCATCGTGATCCGGCCCTCGGTGGGGTCGTAGAAGCGGGGCAGCAGGTCGGCCAGCGTCGTCTTCCCCGCCCCGGAGGGGCCGACCAGGGCGAACACCTGGCCGCGCGGAAGGGTGAAGCTCACGTCCCGGAGCACCGCCGCCTCGCCGTCGTAACTGAACCCGACCGCGTCGTAGGCGACCTCCGCGGTGAACCGGGCCTCGCCTTCCCCCGGCTGGGCCGTCTCGCCCGGCGCCGCGTCCAGCAGCGCGAAGACCTGCTCCGCGCTCCCGAGGGCGAGGGCGAGCGCCGCGGGAAACTGGGTGATCGCCTTGAGCGGCCGCATCAGCCGGAGCGCGGCCACGAGGAAGACGATGATCGCCTCCGCGGAGAGTGGCTCCCCGCCCACGAGCCCCGGCTTCGTCGCCGCCCAGATCACCAGCACCAGCATGATGCCGCCGAAGACCTCGCTCACCGGGCTGGTGAGCGAGGAGTAGCGCTGCGTCCGCAGGACGCGCTTGCGGTAGACGTCGGCCTGGTGCGCGAACGACTCCGACTCCCGCGCCTCGGTGCCGTAGGCGCGGATCAGCTTGATGGCGCCGATCCGCTCCGCCAGTTGCGCCGTGATGGACCCGCGCTCCCTTGCCCGCGCGCGGGAGTGCCGCCGGAGCCGCCGGAGCAGCACCTGGATGCCGAGCACCAGCACCGGGGCCGCGGCCAGGAAGACCAGCGTGAGGCGCCACGACGTGAGGCCGAGGATGACCAGCGTCGCCGCGACGAGGACCAGGTTCTCGAAGAAGGTCGTGAGCGAGGCGGTGACCACGCCCTTCGTCTGGTCCACCTCGGTGATGATGGTGGAGACGAGCTGCCCCCCCCGGGTGCGCTGGAAGAAGCCGAGCGGCATCACCAGCAGGTGGTCGAACAGCTCCACCCGGAGTCCCCGGACCAGCCCCTCCTGGATCCCGACCCGGATCTGCGAGGTGGCGTAGCTCATGAGGTTCTTGAACAGGAGCCCGGCCACCAGGATCAGGACGATCCGGCCGACCGCCTGGTCCGGCGTCGTGCCCGCGAGGACCGGCTGCATCACGCGGTCGAGCAGCTCCTCGAGCCGGGTCGAGCCGCCGCCGAGCGGGCCGGCAGTGCCGAAGAGGTGCTTGAGCAGCGGCACCAGCACCACCACCATCACCCCGTCGAGGGCCGACGCGAGGAAGGTGGTGAGGACGCCGAGCAGGAACTGGCCGCGGAAGGGCCGGAGGTACGGCAGCAGGCGGCGGAGGACGTCCACCCCTCAGCTCCCCCGCGGGGTGAGGAGGGCGATCGGGAGGATCACCTCCTCGGGGGACACGCCCCCGTGGAGGAACGCGCCGCGGTAGCGCGCCTGGTACTCGCGGAGCTTCGTCGGGTAGACGAAGAAGCGGTCGCCGGTGGCCAGCGCGAGCCGGCTGTGCGGCGTCCGGGGCGGGAGCCCCCACGCGGCGAGGTCGTCCACCATGATCGCCGCGTCGGGGTCCTCCGGGCGCAGGTCCTCGCCGAACTTGTACCGCAGGTGCGACGTCGCGTCCCGCCGGGCGTACAGCGTGGCCGGGGTGTGGCAGTGGATCGACCCGTGGTCGGTGGTCAGCAGCACCGGCACCCGCCGGCGCTCCGCCTCGCGCAGCGCCTCGCGGAGCGGCGACCGCTCGTACCAGGTCCGCGTGAGGTTCCGGAGCGCCCGCGCGTCGCGCGCCACCTCGTAGAGCGTGGAGTTCTCGGTGCGGCCGTGGGTGAGCTGGTCCACGAAGTTGAAGACCAGGGCGGTCACCCCGTCCCGGGCGAGGTGTCCCGGCAGGCGCCGGAGGAGCGACTCGCCATCGGCGGCGGTGAACACCTTCTCATAGAAGACCGGCACGTCGCGCCCGGTGAGCTCGCGCAGCTGCTGGGTGAGGAGCTCCGCCTCGAAGGCGTTGAGCCCCGACTCCTCCGGCGCGCGCCACACGTCGGGCCGACGCTGCGCCAGCTCGGCCGGGAACCAGCCGGAGAAGATCGCGTTCCGCGCGTACGGCGTGGCGGTCGGCAGGATGGAGAAGTAGTGCGCCGTCTCGATGTCGAACTGCCCGCCGACCAGCGGCCGGAGTGCGGCCCACTGGTCGAGCCGGAGGCAGTCCACCACCACGAGCAGCGCGCGCCCGCCCGCCTCGAGCACCGGGCGGAGGAACTCCGCCCCGATGTCCACCGAGAGCGGCGGCCGGTCGCCGCCGCCGGCGAGCCAGCGCGGATAGGCCGCGGCGAGGTACCGGGCGAAGTCCTGGCGGAGCGAGGACTGCAGCGAGGCGAGGGCGTCCTGCAGGCCGGGCTCGTCGGCCTGGCCCAGCCGCACCTCCCACTCGGCCAGCTCGGAGACCAGCTCGACCCACTCCCGCCACCCGAGATCCGCGCCGCGGCGCGCCTCGAGGTCGCGGAACCGGGTCGCGAAGTCGCGCGAGAGCCGCTGCTGGCGGATCCGGTCGCCCTCGAGCAGCCGGGTGACGACCGAGAGGATCTGGCGCGGATTCACCGGCTTGATCAGGTAGTCGGAGACCTCGACCCCGATCGCGTCCCGCAGCGTGCCCTGCTCCTCGCTCTTGGTGACCATCACCACCGGGAGCGACTGGTCGGCCTCCCGGATGGCGCGGTAGATCTCCAGCCCCCGCCTCCCCGGCATGTGCTCGTCGAGCAGGACGACGCCATACGGCTGGCGCTGGAGCAGCGCGAGGGCGTCGTCGCCGTTGGTGGCGCGCTCGACCGAGAACCCCTGCTCCTCGAGGAAGAGGATGTGGGAGGTGAGGCTCTCGATCTCGTCGTCCACCCAGAGGATGCTCTTGGGGCGGGGCATGGGGGAAAACTAACGGGAGAGGGGAGAGGGGAGAGGGGAGACGGCCCCGCTCCCCCTCCCCTCTCCCTTCCACCCCGGCCCGGGCTAGCTTCCCACCGTGCCGGCCCCCGCCCCGCCCCGCATCCTCCTGCTCCGCTTCAGCGCCATCGGCGACATCCTGCTGACGACGCCGCTGGTGCGCGCGCTCCGGAGGCGGCACCCGGAGGCCCACCTCGCGGCCTTCACCCGCGCGGCGTTCCTCCCCCTCCTCACCGACAACCCGCACCTTGACGAGGTGCACGGCCTCGGCCCGGGCGAGCCGCTCCGGTCGCTCGCCGCGCGGATCCGCGCGGGGCGCTTCACCCACCTCCTCGACCTGCACGGGAGCCTGCGCACCCGGGCGCTTCGGCGCCTGGTGCGGGGCCGGTGGGGCACGTTCTCCCACCATCGCGCGGCGCGCTGGCTCCTGGTCCGCCACAAGCTCAACCGCTACCCCTCCGGTGCACTCCCGGTGGCGGAGCGGTATTTCCAGGCGGCGGCGGGGCTGGACGTGCAGCCGGACGGCGGTCCCCCCGAGTTCGGCTTGCACCCCGACGCGGTCGCCTGGGCCCGCGCCTGGCTCGGGGCGCGGAACCTGGGACGCGAGCGACGGCTCGTCGCCCTCGCGCCGGGAGCGGCCCACGCCACCAAGCGCTGGCCGGCGGAGTCGTGGCAGGCGCTCGTGGGGTCCCTCACCGCGCGCGGCAGCGACGTCGTGGTGGTCGGCGGGCCGGAGGACCGGGCGCTCGCGACATCGATCGCGGAGAGCGGGGGCGCCCGCGCCGCGTGTGCTGCCGGCGAGGCGACCCTGCAGGGGACCGGCGGCCTGCTGTCCGCGGCCGCCGCCGCCGCCGCGGGCGACACCGGCGTGATGCACATGGCCACCGCCGTCGGCACCCCCATCGTGGCGCTGTTCGGGCCGACGGTGCGCCAATTCGGGTTCTTTCCCTACCGGGCCCGCGCCACCGTGCTGGAACGCGACCTGCCCTGTCGCCCCTGCTCCTCTCACGGCGGACCGGTATGCCCCCTGGGCCACCACCGCTGCCTGCGCGACATCAGTCCGGCCGAAGTGGGGGCGGGGTTGGAGGGGATGGGGGGGTAGGCGGGGAGAGGGGAGAGGGGCCCTCTCCCCTCTCCCCTCTCCCCGCCCCGGTGGCTAAGCTTGCGCCGTCCCTCTCGCCCGGAGTTCCCCACGCCCCCCCGGATCGACGCCGGCACTGAAGCCCCGGCGATGACGCCAACCGAGAACCGCCTCCTCGAGCTGCTGGCGCAGGCCGTCCGCGGTCCGCGGCGGGAGGGGCTCTTCGCGCTCTGGCTCGTCTGCCGGGTGGCGGAGGGGGTCCTGCTCGAGCCGCCGGTGGGGGACCGGGCGCATCGGAGGCGGGTGGCCGCGCTCGAGCAGCGGCTCTCGAGCCTTACGCTGCCGACCCCCCTGCGGCGGGCCCTCGCAGGCGCCCTCGAGGAGCTGCGAGAACCGCGGGCATCGGCTGTCGCCGCCGCACTGGCCCAACTCGTGGCCCCCGCCCGGGAAGGGGCCGGTACCGAAGCCGCGCAGGCGGTGGCCGAAGCCTCGGCCCGGGCGAAGACACTCGCCGCGGGCCGCCCCTGAGGGCAACCCGCGGCGATCCGGGGTCCGGCAGGCGTCAGGAGGCGCTGTTGGCGGCGGTCGTGTCAGCCGGCCGAGCGGAGTCCGGACGGGCCTCGAGCGAGTCGGTCACCTTGCTTGCCACCGCCCCGGTCAGGTCCACCAGCGTCCACGCCGTCCCTTCCGGCCGGAGCCGCACCCAGATCGGCCGCCCGCCGAGCTCCGCGTAGATCACGCGGCCCGACTCCCCGTCCCGCGCGTCGCTCCGGATGTGCCAGGGCGCCACCCCGAGCAGCTTCCGGTAATAATCGAGGACGACCTCGTAGGGTTGCCCGGAGCGGAGCGAGATCGTCAGCGCGCCCTCGCCTCCGGACCGGCCCACGTACGACGCGTCGGGGGGAAGGGGCACCTCGGCGAACGCCTCGCTGACCGACGGCGGAACCGGCCGCCTCTCTTCCTGTCCACAGGCGGCGGCGGGCAGGAGAATGGCGAGGACGACAAGGGAGTGCAGGCGGCGTGGCAGCATAGGGGGCGGAGACTAGCGGCGGTGGGCGGGAGGGTCAAGCGCCGGACTGCCGCCGGGGCCGCGCCGCCGGTACATTTGCGCGTTCGGTACGCACGGGAGCGGGACGATGGCCGGCCACAGCAAGTGGAAGCAGATCAAGCACAAGAAGGCGGCCACGGACGCCAAGCGCGCCTCCGCCTGGACCAAGGTGATCCGCGAGATCACCGTGGCCGCGAAGGCCGGCGGTGGCGACCCGGCGGGCAACCCGCGCCTGCGCACCGCCGTGGACGCGGCTCGCGCGGTGAACATGCCCAACGACAACATCGACCGCGCCATCAAGAAGGGCACCGGCGAGCTCGAGGGCACCACGTACGAGGAGGTGGCGTACGAGGGCTACGGGCCGGGCGGCGCGGCGATCTTCGTCGAGGCCACCACCGACAACGCCAACCGGACCGTGGCCGAAGTGCGCCACGCCTTCAGCCGCAACGGGGGCAACCTCGGCACGTCGAACTCCGTCGCCTGGATGTTCGACCGGAAGGGGCAGCTCTCCCTCGACGCGTCCCGCTGGCCCGAGGATCGCGCGCTCGAGGACGCGCTCGAGGCCGGGGCCGAGGACTTCGCCCGGGAGGGCGACGAGTACGTGATCACCACCGCGCCGAACGACTTCCCTGCGGTGCAGGACGCGATGCGCGCCCGGGGCTACACCTTCCTCGAGGCCGGCCTGGCGATGGTGCCGAAGAACACCGTCCGGCTCGAGGGGAAGGACGCCGAGCAGCTGCTCCGCCTCCTGGAGGTCCTCGAGGACCTGGACGACGTCTCCAGGGTCTTCTCGAACTTCGACATCGACGCCTCCATGATCGAGGCGTCCGCCTGACGGCGGCGGCGTGAAGGTGCTCGGCGTGGATCCGGGGTCCACGGTCACCGGCTTCGGGGTGGTCGAGGGAATCCCGGGTCGCGCCGGGGCCCGGCTGCTGGAGTGCGGCGTCATCCGCGCCGGCGAGGGCGCCCTCCCGGGACGGCTTCGCGCGATCCACGCCGGGCTCGGGGAGGTCCTCGCGCGGCACCGGCCCGACGCGGTGGCAGTCGAGGGCGTCTTCTACAGCCGGAACGTCCGGACCACGGTCGTGCTTGGGCACGCGAGGGGCGTGGTCCTGCTGGCGGCCGAGGAGGCCGGCGTCGCGGTGGCGGAGTACGCGCCCGGGCTGGTGAAGAAGACGGTCGTCGGCCGGGGCGCGGCGCAGAAGGCCCAGGTCGGATGGATGGTGGCGAAGCTCCTGCGGCTCGACCGCGCCCCTTCACCCGCCGATGCCGCCGACGGCGTGGCGCTCGCCCTCACCCACCTGATGCTCGCCGGCCAGCCGGCCCGGGCGCCGCGTCGGACGGCCCGATGATCGCAGGCCTCACGGGGACGCTCGCCGCCCTCGATGGCGAGGAGGCGCTGGTGCAGACCGACGGCGGCGTGGCGTACGCCGTCCACGTGCCGCTCGGCGTCGCGGCTCGGCTGCCGGCGCCGGGCGGACGGGTGGCGCTGCACACGGAGCTGGTGGTGCGGGAGGACGGCTGGACCCTCTTCGGCTTCGACCGGCCCGGGGAGCGCGCCGTCTTCCGCCGGCTCCTCGAGGCGGCGGGGTTCGGGCCGAAGCTCGCGCTCGCGACGCTCTCCACCCTCGGGCCCGAGCGTACGGTCCGGAGCATCCGGGAGAAGGACCTCGCGGCGCTCAGCACGGTCAGCGGCGTGGGCCGGAAGAAGGCGGAGCGGCTGGTGCTCGAACTGCGCGACCGCTTCGCCGACCTGCCGGTCACGGCGACGGCCGCTCCGGCGCCGCCGACGGGCGCCGAGGCCGCCGCCCAGGCGCTGGTCTCCCTCGGGTACGGGCCCCCCGAGGCGGACGACGCGGTGCGCCGGGCCCTCGCCGACGGCGCGCCCGCCGACACCGCGGCGCTGGTGCGCCGCGCACTCCAGAAGCTGGCCCCCAGGGGAGGACGCTGATGACCGTCGTGGCCCGGACCGCCGAGTGGAACTGCACCCGCTGCGGCGTCACCAACCGCCGCCTCGTCCCGCTCAACGCCACGCAGGTCACCGACTCCTGCGTCTCCTGCCACACCGCCCACATCATCGCGCCCGCCAGCCGCCCGGTGAGGTGGGAGGCACGGCTGGCCTCATGAGGAGTGCCGAGTGACGTCGCGGGTCGAGATCACCACCCCTGACGCGCTGCCGGACGAGTCCGCGCCCGAGGCGACCCTCCGGCCGTCGCGCCTCGAGGAGTTCGTGGGCCAGGAGCAGGTGCGCACCTCGCTCCAGATCGCCATCGACGCGGCGCGGCAGCGGGGCGAGGCGCTCGACCACGTCCTCTTCTTCGGACCGCCGGGCCTCGGGAAGACCACGCTCGCACAGCTTCTCGCGCGCGAGATGGGGACCCAGTTCCGGTCCACCTCCGGTCCGGTGCTCGAGCGCCCCGGGGACCTGGTGGGCATGCTCACCGGCCTCGGCCCCGGCGATGTCCTCTTCATCGACGAGATCCACCGCCTCCGCCCCGCCCTCGAGGAATACCTCTACCCTGCGATGGAGGACTTCCGGGTGGACGTGCGGCTGGCCGACGGGCCGAATGCGCAGACGGTGCCGATGGCGCTGGAGCGCTTCACGCTGGTCGGCGCCACGACGCGCTTCGGGCTGCTGACGCCACCGATGCGCGCGCGCTTCGGCCTGGTCGAGCGGCTCGGCTTCTATCCGCCGGAGGACCTCCTGCGGATCGTGACCCGCTCGGCGGCGCTCCTGCAGGCGCCGCTCGAGGCCGAGGGGGCGCTCGAGATCGCGCGCCGGAGCCGGGGCACGCCGCGGGTGGCGAACCGGCTGCTCCGCCGGGTGCGGGACTACGCCCAGGTGAAGGCCGACGGCCGGATCACCGTCGCCGTGGCACGGGAGGCGCTGGCCCGGCTCAACGTGGACGAGTTCGGGCTCGACGACATGGACGCCCGGATCCTCACGACGATCATCGAGAAGTTCGGCGGCGGGCCGGTGGGCCTCAACACGGTGGCTGCCGCGGTCGGGGAAGACGCCGGCACGCTCGAGGAGGTCTACGAGCCCTACCTCCTGCAGCAGGGCTTCCTCGAACGCACCCCGCGGGGCCGCTGCGCCACCGCGCACGCCTACCGGCGCTTCGGCTTCACGCCGCCCGCCTCGCAGGACACGCTCTTTGCCGGCTGACGGACCGCGCCGCACCGCGGACTACGACTACCACCTCCCGCCCGAGCTGATCGCCCAGCATCCCCCGCGGGAGCGGGGGGAGAGCCGGCTGCTGGCGGTCCACCGGGAACAGGCCGGCTCCGCGATCGGGGAGAAGGGAGAGGGGAGAGGTGCGGGGCGGCCCACTCCCCCCTCCCCTCTCCCCTCTCCCCCTTTTTGCGACCTCATGTTCTCCGACCTCCCGTCCCTCCTCCCGCCCGGCGACCTCCTGGTCCTCAACACGACGCGGGTGCGGCATGCGCGACTCCTCGGCACGCGCCCCTCGGGCGCGCCGGCCGAGGTGCTGCTGATCCACCCGGAAGCGGACGGAAGCTGGCTCGCGATCGGGAAGCCGGGGAGCGCACTCCGCCCCGGCAAGCGCATTGCGCTCGGCGGCGGGATCGAGGTGGAGACGGTGGCGGTGCTCGAGGAAGGCGAGCGGCGGGTGCGGTTCGTCGGCGGGAGTGCGGACGACGCGATGCGGGTGGCGGGGCGGCTGCCGCTCCCGCCGTACATCGACCGCCCGCCCACCGACGAGGACGAGGACCGCTACCAGACCGTCTTCGCGGAGCGGGAGGGGAGCGTGGCGGCGCCGACCGCGGGACTCCACTTCACGCCGGAGCTGCTGCGGGAGATCCGCGCGCGCGGCGTGGACGTCGGGCGCCTCGACCTCGAGGTGGGACCCGGCACCTTCAAGCCGGTGGAGGAGGATGACTGGAGCCGCCACCCGATGCATCCCGAGCGGTACGAGGTTCCGGCGGGGCTCGGGGACCAGGTGGCGGCCGCGCGGGCGCGCGGCGGGAAGGTCTGGGCGGTGGGGACAACCGTGGTGCGGGCGCTCGAGAGTGCGGCGGCGGAAGCCGGCACCCTGCGCGCCGGTCCGGGCGAGACCCGGCTGCTCATCGCGCCGGGGTACCGCTTCCGGGTGGTGGACCGGCTGGTGACCAACTTCCACCTGCCGCGCTCCACCCTGCTCCTCCTCGTGGCCGCCTTCCTCGGCCGGGGACGCACGCTCGATGCCTATGCGCACGCGGTGCGGGAGCGGTACCGCTTCTACTCCTACGGCGACGCGATGGTGATCCTGTGACCTTCGGCTTCACCCTCCACGCCACCGCAGGCCTCGCCCGCGCCGGCACCCTCGAGTTGCCCCAGGGACAGGTGCGGACGCCGGCCTTCATGCCGGTGGGCACGCTCGGCGCCGTGCGCGGCCTGCACCCCGCCGAAGTCGAGCGCGCCGGCGCGCAGATCATCCTCGGCAACACCTACCACCTGCACCTCCGGCCGGGCGAGGAGGTGGTCCGCGCGCTGGGAGGCCTGCACCGGTTCGTCCACTGGCCGAAGCCGATGCTCACCGACTCGGGCGGCTTCCAGGTCTTCTCCCTGGAGGGGATGCGGTCGATCACCGAGGAGGGCGTGACCTTCGCCAGCCACGTGGACGGCTCCCGACGGACCATCACGCCCGAGGGCTCGATGGCGATCCAGGCCGCACTCGGCGCGGACGTCGCGATGGCCTTCGACCACGTGGTGCCGGGCCAGGCGCCGCACGACCTCGCCCGGGAAGGGATGGAGCGCACGCTCCGCTGGCTCGACCGCTGCCGCGCGCGGCACGGTGAGCTGGTCGAGCAGGGTCGGGTGTCGGGCGCGCACGGACTCCAGACCCTCTGGCCCATCGTCCAGGGCGGCACGCACGACGACCTCCGCCTCGCCTCCCTGCAAGGCACCCTGGAGCGCGGCTCCTGGACCGGCATCGCCATCGGCGGGCTCTCCGTGGGGGAACCGAAGCCGGTGATGCACCGCGTGCTGGAAACCCTCGCGCCGGGGCTGCCGGCGGGGGTCCCCCGTTATCTTATGGGGGTCGGATTCCCGGCGGACCTGCTGGAGGGTATCGCCCGCGGGGTGGACCTCTTCGACTGCGTGGCCCCCACCCGGAACGGGCGCCACGGCTCGGCCTGGACCGCCACCGGACGGGTGAACATCCGGGGCACGGTCCACCGGGTCGATGCCGGGCCGCTGGACCCGGAGTGCGACTGCGAGGCCTGCGCCACGTTCAGCCGGGCGTACCTCCGCCACCTGTTCGTGGCGGGTGAGATCCTCGGGCTCCGGCTGGTGGCGCTGCACAACGTCCGGTTCCTCGTCCGGCTGGCGGACGAGGCGCGGGCGCGGATCCTGGACGGGACCTTCGACCGCTGGCGCCCCGAGTGGCTCCGGCGCTTCCACGAACGAGAGGGCACGTGAACCTGATCGCCGCGGCGCTGATGGCGCCCACCAATGCGCAGGGCGGGGCCGGGATGGGACGCCTGCTCGTCCAGGTCGGCCTGATCTTCGCCGTTTTCTACTTCCTCATCCTCCGGCCCCCGTCGGTGGCGCGGAAGAAGCACGCGGAGCTCCTCACCGCCCTCAAGAAGGGTGACGAGGTCGTGACCGCCGGCGGGTTGATGGGCCGGGTGAAGGAGATCAAGGACGACAGGATCACGATCGAGACGGGCACCGCCTCGGTGGTGGTCCATCGCCAGCGCATCGTCCAGGTCGGCGGCACCGCCGCGCCCGGCGCGAACTGATGGCCATCCGCCCCATCCACCTCCTCGGCTCGCCGGTGCTCCGCCAGCGGAGCGCCGAGGTGTCCGTCGTGGACGAAGGGGTGCGCCGGTTCATCGACGACCTCTTCGAGACGATGGATGCCGCCGAGGGCGTGGGGCTGGCGGCCAACCAGGTGGGCGAGGCGCTGCGGGTGGCCGTGGTGGACGCCGAGGGGGAGCGCTTCGCGATGGTGAACCCCGTGATCGTCGAGGCCTCCGGCCGCGCGACGGCGGAGGAGGGATGCCTCAGCATTCCCGACCACTTCGGGGACGTCACCCGGCCCGACCGCGTGGTGATCGCGGCGCTCGACCGGGAGGGCCAGCCCTACCGCCTGGAGGCCGGCGGCCTCAAGGCGCGCGCCATCCAGCACGAGATCGACCACCTCGACGGCCTCCTCTTCCTCGACCGGCTGAGCGCCCTCAAGCGCTCCCTCCTGCTGGCGAAGTACCGCAAGGCCCACAAGGACGACGCGAGCTTCCTCAAGCAGCCGGAGCCGAAGACCCCGCGGTCCGCCTGATGCGGGTGGCGTTCTTCGGCACTCCCGGGTTCGCGGTCCCCTCCCTCCGGGCGCTGCTCGACGCGGGGCACGACGTGGTCGCCGTGGTCACCCAGCCCGACCGTCCGCAGGGCCGCTCCCGCTCGCTCCTCGTCCCGCCGGCAGTCAAGGAGATCGCGCTCGCGCACGGGATTCCCGTGCTCCAGCCCGAGCGTCCCGCGGGCGACCTCTTCGTCGAGACCCTGCGCCGTGCCCAGGCCGACCTTGGCGTGGTCGTCGCCTACGGCCACATCCTCCGTCCCGCGGTCCTCGAGGTCCCGCCCGGCGGGATGATCAACGTGCACGCCTCCCTGCTCCCGCGCTGGCGTGGGGCGGCCCCGATCCAGGCGGCGATTCTCGCCGGCGACCCGGTCACCGGGGTCAGCGTCATGGAGATGGAGGCCGGGCTCGACTCCGGGCCCGTCCTGCTGCGCGCCGCGACGCCGATCGGGGCGCACGAGACGGCGGGCGAGCTGGCCGAGCGCCTGGCCCAGCTCGGCGCCGACACCCTGCTCGAGGCGGTGGGCCTGCTGGAGGACGATTCCGCGCGACCCGAGCCGCAGGACGACGACGCCGCCACCTTCGCGCCGAAGGTCTCCCGGGAGGCCGCACGGCTCGACTGGATGCGTGCCGCCGACCTGCTCGCCCGCGCCACCCGGGCGTACGACCCCGCGCCCGGAGCCTGGGCGCTGCGTGACGGGGAGCCGGTGAAGCTCTTCCACGGCTCCGCGGTGGAGGGGGCGGGCGAGCCGGGAACCGTGCTTGCCGCGGACGGGAAGCTCCGGATCGCAACCGCCGCGGGCGCCCTCGAGGTGGGCGAAGTGCAGCCCGCCGGGAAGCGTCGCATGCCCGTGACCGAATGGACCCGCGGACGCGGCGTGGCCGCGGGGACCCGGTTCGGATGAGACCCCTGCCCCGCCTCCACGCGATCACCGACGCCCGGGTGGCGATCCTCCCGGGCCTCGGGGTCCGCGCGGCCGCGATTGCCGCGGCCGGTCCCGCGGTGGCCCTCCACGCCCGGGATCGCGCGCTCGGCGGCGACGCGCTCGCCCGCCTCACCCGGCGCTTCGTCGCGCTCGCGCGCCCGCCGGAGGCGGCGGTGTTCGTGAACGGCCGGCCCGACATCGCCGCGGCCCTCGGCGCCGACGGCGTGCAACTGGCGGCCGGCGACCTGGCGCCGGGCGACGCGCGCCGGGCCCTGCCGCAGGGCTGGATCGGGCGGTCGGTGCATTCCGAGGAGGAGGGCCGCGCCGCGGCCGGGGAAGGCGCCGACTTCCTCCTCGCCGGCACCATCTTCGAGAGCACCTCGCATCCCGGCGGCCCCACGGCCGGGCCGGGCCTGATCGAGCGGCTCGCCCGGCTCGGCCGGCCGGTGATCGCCATCGGCGGCATCACCCCCGGGCTCACCCCATCGCTGCGGGGGGCCGGCGCCTGGGGCGTGGCCGCCATCTCGGCCCTCTGGGACGCGCCCGATCCCCACGCCCGCGCCCTCGAGTTCCTGGCCTGCTGGAGCGACGCGTGAACGAGATCGGCGTCACGGTCAACGGCGAACTCCGCCGCGTGCCCTCCCCGGCCACCCTCTCGGACCTCATCGCGCACCTCGGCCTCGACCCGCGGATGGTGGTGGCGGAGCTCAATCGGCGCGTCGTCCGCCGGGCGGACCTCGGCGCGACGCCGGTGGGGGACGGGGATGAGGTGGAGTTGGTACATTTCGTCGGTGGGGGATAGGCACCGAAGACGGGGCACCCCCTCGGCATCCGCCACCCTGCCCGAGGCGCCAATGAGCACGGCAACCGCGACACTCCACGACGCTCCGCTCGAGATCGGCGGCCGGACCCTCCGTTCCCGGCTGCTGGTCGGCACGGGGAAGTACCGCTCCAACACCGAGATGATCGCCGCGATCGAGGCGAGCGGCGCGGACGTGGTCACCGTCGCGGTGCGGCGGGTGGACCTGAACCGCGCCAACGCCGAGGGCATCCTCCACCACCTCGACCCGGATCGGCACTTCCTGCTGGCGAACACCGCCGGCTGCTACACCGCCGACGAGGCGATGCGCTACGCCCGACTCGCGCGCGAGGCCGGCTTCAACGAATTCGTGAAGCTCGAGGTGATCGGCGATCGGGAGACCCTCCTTCCCGACGTGGACGGCCTGCTCGTGGCCACGCGTACCCTCGCCGCCGAGGGCTTCAAGGTGATGGCCTACACCAACGACGACCTGGTCACCGCGCTCCGGCTGGAGGAGGCGGGTGCGGTGGCGGTGATGCCGCTCGCCTCGCCCATCGGCAGCGGCCTCGGGCTGCTCAACCCGTACGCGATCCGCACCATCAAGCGCCGCCTGTCGGTACCGGTCATCGTGGACGCCGGGGTCGGCATCGCGTCCGACGCCTGCGTCACGATGGAGCAAGGCGTGGACGGGATCCTGATGAACACCGCCCTCGCCGAGGCCCAGGACCCGGTGGCGATGGCGAAGGCGATGCGCCTCGCGGTGGAGGCGGGCCGCATCGCCTGGCAGGCGGGCCGGATGCCGCGCCGCGAAGTGGCGGTGCCGTCGTCGCCCACGAGCGGCATGATGGGATGAGACGCCGCTCCGCGTCGACCCGGTGACCGGGGTGGCCGCCGACCCGGGCGCGCCCGGCCTCGCCTCGCGCCGCGCCGCGCTGGCCGTTCTCCGGCAGGTGCGCGCCGGCCATCGCTTCGAGCCGGCGCTCGACCACGCGCTGGCCGGGCTCCGCGGCGCGGACCGCCGGTTGGCCCACGAGCTCGCCGCCGGAACGCTCCGTGCCCGCGGCACGCTGGACGCGAGGCTGGCGCCGCGGACGACCCGCGGGTGGGCCGCGGTGCCGGAGGACCTGCAGGATGTCCTGCGCCTCGGCGCCTACCAGCTCGGAGGCCTCGAGCGGGTGCCGGCGCACGCTGCGGTCTCCACCAGCGTGGCGCTCGCCCGGGAGCTCGGCGGCCGGAGGGCGGCGGGGTTCGTGAACGCGGTGCTGCGCCGGGTGGCGGGCGACGGCATCCCCGCCGGGGAACCGGGTGCCTCCCACCCCGCCTGGCTGGTCGATCGCTGGAGCGCCCGGTTCGGCGTCGCCGGAACCGCCGCACTCCTCGCCTGGAACGACCGCCGTCCGGAGCTCGTTCTCCAGCCGGCGCGGGAGCCGCTCGAGGCGCTGGAGCGCCGGCTCCGCGACGCCGGGCTCACGCCGGCGCCCGCGGCCCACGGCGCCGGGATCGTCCTCGGCCGCGCGCGCCCGGAATCCCTCCCCGGTTACGCCGAGGGCGCGTTCGTGGTGCAGGACCCCTCCCAGGCGCTGGTGGCGCGCTTCGCGGCGCCGACCCCGGGCTCGCTGGTCTATGACGCCTGCGCCGCCCCGGGCGGCAAGACCATCGCGCTCGGCCGCGTGGCCGGCCGGGTCCTGGCGGGTGACCGGAGCTGGCGCCGGATCCAGCGCCTGGCCGAAAACCTGGTCCGCGCCGGGAGCGGCCGGGAACATCCGGTGCTCGCCGACGCCGAGCGTCCGCCGCTTCGCGGCGCCGACCTGGTGCTCCTCGACGCGCCCTGCCTCGGCACCGGTACCCTGGCACGCCGGCCGGACGCACGGTGGCGCATCGAGGCCGCGATGCTCGATTCCCTCACCGCGCTGCAGCGGCGCCTGCTCGAGGGCTGCGCCGGCGTGGTGCGGCCCGGTGGGGTGCTGGTCTATGCCACCTGCTCGCTCGAGCCCGAGGAGAACGAGTTGCAGGTGGAGCACTTCCTCGCGGAGCATGCGGAGTTCCGCCGCGAGCCGTGCCCCGGCACGGATCCGGTGCACCTGACCCCGGCGGGGGACCTGCTCCTCCTCCCGCAGCGCGACGGTATCGACGGGGCCTACGCCGCCCGCCTCCGGAGGGTCACCTGAAGTTCCGCCGCTTCGACCAGCCGCTCTTCCGGCTCGAGGGACCCGGCGGGCCGGCCATCCGGGCCACCCTCGTGATCGCGGTCGCGGCGCTGCTGGGGTTGGGCGTCGCGGCCATCTGGCTGGTGCCGCGCGATGTGGTCCGCGGCGACGAGCCGGTGCCGGCGGTGATCGGGATGGACGAGGCCGGCGCGCGCGCCCGGATCGAGGGCGCGGGATTCCGCCCGAGGATCGAGGGCGTGGCGCCGAGCCCGTTCACGCCGGCGGGCTTCGTCGCCTGGCAGGAGCCGGCGGCTGGCATCCGGCTGCAGGCGGGCGGCGTCGTCCGGCTCACGCGGAGTTCGGGGCCCGAACCGGCCGCCATCCCGGAGGTGCGCGAGCTGGACGCCGCGCTGGCGCGGACGGTCATCGAGGCGGCGGGCTTCCGGGTGGCCGGCGTGGACAGCACCGCGGCGGGCACCCTCCGCGGCGCCGCGGTGGCCACGCGGCCACCGGCCGGCACGGTGAGCCTTCCGGGCGGGGCGGTGACGCTGGTGGTGAGCCGCGGTCCCGCCGACCGGATGGTTCCCTCGGTCAAGGGGCTCACGCTCGAGGCGGCGCGCTCCAGGATCGAGGCGGCCGGGCTGCGGGTGGGGAGGGTCACTCCCCCGTCCGCTCCCGACGCCATCGTCACCGGGCAGCGGCCGGGGGCCGGCGCACGGGTGCCGGCGGATGCCCCCGTGGACCTGAACGTCGGCGAGGGAGGACTGCCGTGACCGTGCGCATCGCCCCCAGCGTGCTCAGCGCCGACCTGGGCCGCCTGGCCGAGCAGGTGGCCCAGGTGGAGGCGGGAGGCGCGGAGTGGATCCACGTGGACGTGATGGACGGCCACTTCGTCCCCAACCTCACCTTCGGCGCCCCGATCATCCGGGCGCTCCGCAAGCTCACCGCGCTGCCGCTCGACGTTCACCTGATGGTCGAGCATCCGGAACGCTATATTTCGGAGTACGCCGAGCTCGGGGCGGCCGTCTTCACCTTCCATCCCGAGGCGACGGTGCACGTCCAGCGACACCTCGCCACGGCACGGGAACGGGGGATGCTTGCCGGCCTCGCGTTCAATCCTGCCAGCCCGCTCGCGGTGCTGGAGGAGACGGTGGCGGACGTGGACCTGGTGCTGGTGATGTCGGTCAACCCGGGGTTCGGCGGCCAGGGATACCTGCCGGCGGCCACGGACAAGCTGCGCCGCGCGCGCGTCCTGCTCGATCGGGCAGGGTCGCGGGCGGCGCTCGAGGTGGACGGCGGAATCACCGTCGCCACCATCCGCCCGGCCTGGGAGGCGGGCGCGGACACCTTCGTGGCGGGCACGGCGGTTTTCGGTGCGGCCGACCCCGCCCGCGCGGTGGAGGCGCTCCGCCGCGAGTGCGCAGCGCGCGCCTGAGGACGAAACGATGTCCAAGCAGTGGATGGCGGTCGGACTCCTCGTCGCCGGGCTCGGGCTCGGCGGATTCGCTCTCGCCCGCGCTGGCCGGGCGATCACGGGGGTCGAGGTCGGCAACGCCGCCCCCGATTACGTCGCGGTGGACCTGGCCACCGGCGACAGCGTGTCGCTGCGCGAGCGCTATCGGGGCGACGTCGTCCTCGTCAACATCTGGGCCACGTGGTGCGCCCCCTGCCGGGAGGAGATGCCGGCCCTGCAGGCCGCGTACGACTCGCTCCGGGGGCAGGGCTTCCGGGTCGTGGCGGTGAGCATCGACCAATCCGACTCCACCGCGGTGCGCGCGTTCGTCGAGGAGCTCGGGCTCACCTTCGACATCCTGCACGACCGTTCCGGCGCCATCCAGCGCACCTACCAGACCACCGGGGTGCCCGAGAGCTTCCTGCTCGACCGCCAGGGCCAGATCGTGCGGCGCGTGATCGGCGCCCACGACTGGAACTCCTCCATCAATCGCGACCTCATCCTGCGGCTCCTCGCCGACGGCGGGGCCTGACGTGCGCCTCGCGGCCCTGCTGCGCAACTGGCCACTCAAGCTCACCTCGCTCTTCCTCGCCATCGTGCTCTGGCTGCTCGCCGCCGGCGAGGAACCGGCCAGCCGGCTGGTGGCGGCGGAGCTCCAGGTGCGGCCGCCCGCGGGCCGCGTCCTCGCCCAGCCGCTCGCGCCCGTCACCGTGGCCGTCGTGGGCCCCCGGCGCGAGCTGCTGAAGCTTGGCGCATCGCGCGTGATCCTCACCCGGCTCCTCCCCGACACCGTCACCGCCGACTCCGTCACGATGGTCCTGGGCACGGCCGACGTCGAGCTTCCGTCCGGGGTGAAGGTCTCGGTGCAGGATCTCCAGCCCCGGCAGGTCACCGTCCACCTGACCGACGGGTTCGCCCCCCTTCCCGCCGCCGAGGCGCCGTGAACGCGATCCTCGGCATCGAGACCTCGTGCGACGAGACCTCCGCCGCGGTGGTCACGGTCGATCGCGAGCGGCCCCACGTCGCCAGCCTGGCGATCCTCAGCCAGGATGTGCACCGGATCTTCGGCGGCGTGGTGCCGGAACTCGCCAGCCGGGCGCACCTGGTGACGATCGGCCGCGTGGTGGACGATGCGCTGGCGGGGGCGGGCCTGACGCTCCGGCAGCTGGACGGCATCGCGGTCACCGCCGGGCCCGGGCTGGTGGGCGCCCTGCTCGTGGGCGTCACCTACGCGAAGACCCTGGCCTGGAGCGCGGGCCTCCCGCTGCTCGGCGTGCACCACCTCGAGGGACACCTCTTCGCGCCCCGGCTCGAGGACCCCGCGCTCGCGCCGCCCTTCACCGCGCTGCTCGTGAGCGGGGGGCACACGCTGCTCCTCGACGTGCGGGACTGGGGCGAGTACGAGCTGCTCGGCGCCACCCGGGACGATGCCGCCGGCGAAGCCTTCGACAAGGTGGCCGTGCTCCTCGGGCTGGGCTATCCCGGCGGGGCGGCGATCGAGCGCCTCGCCCGGCAGGGCGACCCGGCGCGCTTCCGCTTTCCCCGCCCGATGCTGCGCGAGGCGGCGCAGGACGGCCCCGACCGCTTCGCCTTCTCCTTCAGCGGGCTCAAGACCGCGGTGCTCCGCGCGGTGCGCGCGAGCGAAGACCTCGACCGCGACCGCGCCGACCTGGCCCGCGGCTTCCAGGACGCGGTGCTCGAGGTGCTGGTCGAGAAGGCGGCGCAGGCCGTCGCGGCGTTCGGCCGGGAGACGGTGGTGCTCGGCGGCGGGGTGGCGTGCAGCCAGGCGCTGGCGGAGCGGATGCGGGCACGGCTGGCGGGGCGCGCGCGGGTCAGCGTGGCGAGCCCGCGGCTCAACGCGGACAATGCGGCGATGATCGCGGCCGCCGGCGCCTGGCGGCTGGCGCGCGGCGAGAGGAGCGGGACGGACCTCGAGCCGCGCGACGACCTTCCCCTGCCGGGCCTGGTCCCGGCGCTCTCCGGGAGAGCGACGTGACGTTCTATCCCCTGATCATCCGACTCGGGCCGCTGGAGATCACCGGCTACGGGATCATGATGATGGTGGGCTTCCTCGTGGGCGGGTGGCTCATCGGACGGGAGCTCCGCCGCCTCGGCCTCAACGAGAACTACTCGCAGGACATCGTGGTGGCCGCCGTGATCGGCGGCGTGGTGGGGGCGAAGCTCTGGTACGTGGCGCTCACCGGCGACGGGCTCTTCGAGCGCGGCGGCCTGGTCTGGTACGGCGGATTCCTCGGCGGCGCGGCCGCGGTGATGCTCACCGGCCGCTGGCGGAAGGTGCCCTTCTCCTGGACGGCGCACCTGGCGGCGCCCGCACTCGCCGCGGCCTACGCGCTGGGCCGCATCGGATGCTTCCTGGTGAACGACGACTACGGCCACCCGACCGACCTGCCGTGGGCGGTGCGGTTCCCGCAGGGCTACCCTCCCAGCACCGCCGGCAATCTGCGCGACCTCTTCGGGATCACGGTCCCCGAGGGAATGGACCCCGGCACCGTGCTCGCCGTGCACCCGACCCAGCTCTACGAGACCGCGCTGATGCTCTTCGCCTTTGGCGTCCTCTGGCGCCTGCGGCGTGGACGCGAGGGCACCGGTTGGCTCTTCGGCCTCTACCTCGTGCTGGCCGGGCTGGAGCGCTTCGGGATCGAATTCCTGCGGGCCAAGGACGACCGCTTCTTCGGAGCGTTTACCCTGGCCCAAACGACAAGCGTGGCACTCGTCCTCGTCGGAGCTGCCCTGCTCGCGGCCACCGCCCACCGAAAGACCCCGGATCCCGGGCCGTATCTGAAGCCGTCAGGAATCGGGTGAGAGCCTGATTCCTTGACAGTCGTGCAAAGCAATACGCCACAATGGGTTAGGGTGGATGGTGTGCTTAGCGTACAGGTTTTCGACATCCGGCCGATTGAAGGTAGATGGTAAGCCCTTGAATTTGCTGGGTTTTCGTGCCTTCATTAATGGCATGTAACGTGCTTCAGAGCTTGACAGGAACGGCGTCGGGATGAGCCGTTGTAGAGGAAAGTGGCAGGTCGGACGTCCGGGACGGGCAATCCGCACGTCGCCGGCGGTATCAGGGGGCGATCTGCCACCTCACGCGAACGACCCTCCGGGCCTCGGGCTCGGAGGGTCGTTCACTTTTCCGGCGGTGCGGAGTGCCGGAGGGCTCAGGTTGCCGTCTTCGGCGCCCTGAGCAGCTGCCGACGGATCCGCGCGATCTCGCTCCGGATCTCGGCGAGGTCCGCGTCCATCCGCTCCAGCGACCGGAGCAGGTCGCGGTCGTCACCCTCCCCGAGTGCCGCCGCGCCGACGGCGGCTCCCGGCACGTCGCCCCGGGACGAGGTGCTGACCGCAGCCCGCGACGCCATTCCATCGTCCGGCACCAGCTCCCGCGTGACGCGGAGCCGGCGCGGCTCGATCAGGAACACCCACGCCAGCGCACCCAGGGCCAGCAGGACGAGCACGCCCTGCACCAGCGTCGTCTCCAGCGTGGGGTAGACCCCCAGCCGGGGCACCCGCGGAAGCCAGGGGATGACGGTCGTCCCGACGAACCCGCCCGCCTGCAGCTCGGCAATGCCGTGGCCGGCGAAGGTGAACGCCATCCAGTACAGGAAGGCGCTGGTGACGGCGAAGAACGGCTTGAGCGGGAGCCGGACGCCGAACCGCTGGATGGCGACGTACAGCACCACCAGCACCACCGCGGCCGCGCCCATCCCGCCCAGGATCGGCGCCGTGGCGGCCGCGCCGCCGCCCGAGACGAACAGTGCCTTGTAGAACAGCACCGTCTCGAAGCCCTCGCGGTAGACCGCGAGGAACGCCACCGAGGCCAGCGCGAGCGACGATCCGCCGGCCACCGCGTCCTCGACCTTGCCCCGGACGAAGGCATTCCACTTCGCCACCTCGAGCTTGGTGAGGAGCCAGTAGCTCACCGAGAAGAGCACCCCGGTGGCGAGGAGCATGGTGGCGCCCTCGAGCACCTCCTGGTCCGCGGGCGTCAGGTGGAAGACGGTCTCGATCAGCACCGCCGTCAGCAGGCTCGCGCCGATCGCGGCGACAATCCCGGCCCGCACGTCGCGCACCCGCCGGCTCGCCCCGATCCTCGCGAGGAAGGCGATCAGTGCGCCCACGATGAGGATCGCCTCGAGGCCCTCCCGCACCAGCAGGATGAACGACTGGAGGAACAGGTCGAAGGGCCGCCGCTCCGCCCCCAGCTCCCGCTCGGCGCGATCGAGCAGGGTGACGAGCCGCACCTCGGCGCCCCGCATCTCCGCCGCGGGCTTCCCGCCCTGCGCGTCGAGCCGGAAGCCGGTGAAGGCCTGCTCGAGCTCGGAGGCGAGGCGGGGATTGCGGGGGCGGAGGTCGCGCTCCAGCGCCTCGAAGGTCATGTAGGCCGCGAGCGCGGCGGAGCCTGCCTCTTCGGACTGGCCGGAGACGCCGAGTGACACGGCCTCGTCCAGCTGGTCCCGCACCCGGCCGAAGGCGGCCGCCGTCCGCGCGGCGTCGTCCGTCGCACCCGCCGCCCGGATGGCGGCCACGCGCGCGAGGACTGCGGCATCCGGCTGGCCCCGGTGGCCCAGCGAGTCCAGCAGCTGGAGATCGGAAAGGGCGGCGGAGACGGGGAAGGCGGCGAGTTCCCCGGGCGCGCTGCCCCGTGCCGCCGGAAGCCGGAGCGTCGAGGCGTACAGCGCCACCGCCCAGCGGTCGTCCTCGCCCAGGGCACGGTCGAAGCCGACCATCGAGGTCCCGGCCACGCCGAGCGTGATCCGGTGGTAGAAGTCGAGCGGGGAGCGGTCGGCGAGCAGCGCGGCGTCGGCGAGGCTTGCCGGCGGCGGCTCCTGACCCGCCGCGGCGGGGCCGTCGCCCCGCCCCGACACTCCGTGGCAACTGGCGCAGGACTGCGCGAAGAGCTCCCGGCCCCGTGCGAGCGACGGCGCCCACTCCGGCACCGGCTCGAGTGACGCTCCCACGCCCGCGGTGAGCGCCTGGCCGAGCGCGTCCACCAGGGCGTCCACCTCCTCCGGGGCGGCGGTCCGCTGCACCAGCGCGAGCATCCCGGCGAGGGCCGAATCGGAAGCCGCCGCGAGTGCCGGGGGCAGCCCCGCAGCCGCCTTCCGCGCCTCGCCGACGAAGAGGCGGGCCTCCTCGACCTCGGCCACCGAGACGACCCGGCCGGCCACCACCCCGACACCGTACTCCTGGGCGGCCAGGTTGGCGGTGGCGAAGACCCGGCGTGCCGTGGCAACGCTGTCCTGGGCGCGGGCGGCGCTCGCACCGATGACGGAGAGGGCGGCCGCGATCCCCAGTGCGCCCCGGATGGTGAGAATCATTTTCATCCAGTTTGACTGCCTGGATGAAACTATGGAGCCTCGGTCGGATTTGAAAGGGCCGGCCGATCCCAGTCGGTGGAAAGGGCCACCACGGCCGCCGCCGCCGTCGGGCTATGGGTCAGCGAGAGGTGCAGCACGAGCTGCCGGGACTGCAGCAGGACGCGGGCGCGGCCGTGCGCGCGCAGCGTCGGCCGTCCGTCGGGGCCCCGCACCACCTCCAGGTCCTGCCAGCCGAGTCCCTGCGCCCCGGGGATCACCTGGAGCGCCTTCCATCCTGCCTCCTTCGCGGCGAGTCGTGCCGCGAATCCCGGGATCGGGTCGGTTCGGCCCGCCAGGTCCGAGCGCTCGGAGGGGCTCAACAGCCGGGAGAGGGCCCGGTCGCCGTGACGGCGGAGCAGCCTGGCGGCGCGCTCCAGGTCCACCAGGTCGAGCCCGAGCGCCACCAGGCTCACGGCAGCGCCAGGAGCCAGTCGCGGAGGGGCGCCAGCGGGCCCGGCGGCGCCCAGCCCCCGAGAGCGAGCCCGGCCCACAGCGCCGCGAGCACGATCCCGGTGATCAGGAGCACAACCGGCCAGCGGGGCCGGCGCCAGCGCCGCACCCGCTCCGCCTCGGCGGCCCAGCGCGCCTGCTCTTCCGCGGCCGCCGCCTCGAGCGCGAGCCACGCCGCCTCGAGCGTGCGGGTGACGCCGAGGAGTCGCTCCTCCCACTCCGGCTCGCCCGGTGCGCCGAGTGCTTCGAACGCGCGAAGGAGCTGGGCGCCCTCCGAGCCGAGTCGCGCGGCGATGCTGCGGCGCT
This sequence comes from uncultured Gemmatimonadales bacterium, assembly GCA_963717315.1. Taxonomy (GTDB): domain Bacteria; phylum Gemmatimonadota; class Gemmatimonadetes; order Gemmatimonadales; family GWC2-71-9; genus JAICEH01. Next base: position 38,337 of record CAVQWA010000053.1, on the reverse strand, counting down.
CCGTCCCGGTCAGCGCGACGGAGCTGCGGAGCCGCGCCGGCATTCGCGCCTCGGCGGCCGCGCGGGCCAGGCCGGCGTCGGCCTCGGCGGCCACCACCCGTGCCGCGGCGCCGACACCCGCCTCCCACCGCGCCCGCCACGCCGCCGGTGCCAGGGCGGCGGCGTCGCCGGCCCGCGCCGCCGCCGCCGCCTCGAAGAGGCTGGTCACCAGCCCGAGGCGCGCCTCGGCCAGGCCGCCCGAGCCGGATCCGGTCAGCCGGCCGAGGGCGGGCCCCAGCTCGGGGATGTCGCTGGTGAGGTTCATCGCAGGATCGAGTCGAGCACCGCGTCCACCTCCTCGAGCGTGGCGAAGGCGGCGTGCGCCCCCGCGTCGACCAGCTCGGCGGCGGCGTAGGAGCCGGTGCCGACCCCGATCGCGCGGGCACCGATGCCGCGGCCGCAGGTCACGTCGGCGGGGGTATCGCCGACGATCACGACCTCCGCCCCGCGGGGCTCCCGCCCGAAGTGCGGCTCGGCGCGCCGGGTGGCCACCGCCGGCAGGTCCGGGCGATGGGCGGAATCGGAGCCGTAGGCGCCGAGGCGGAACCGATCCGGGTCGAGGCCCGCGGCGCGGAGCTTGAGGGCCGCCCCCTCCGCGATGTTCCCGGTGAGGAGGCCGAGCACCACGCCGGCGTCGGCCTCGAGCCGCGCGAGGAGTTCCACGACCCCGGGATGGACCGTCGCGCGGACGGTGCCCCCGGCCAGCTCGGCCTCGAGCGCCTCCACGTAGCGGACGCAGACCGCGGCGATGCGCCCGGGCTCCGCCGGCTCCGGATCCCCCGCCGCGGCGAGGAGCTCCGCCACGATCTGCGGATCGGTCTTGCCGTCGAACCGGACCCGCCCGAACACCGCGTCGTCCGGCAGCCAGTCCCGGAGCGCCGCGCGGATCGCGCGGCGGCCGGCGCCGCCCGAGTGGAGCAGCGTGCCGTCGATGTCGAACAGCACCAGGCGACGCGCGGTCACCGGGGCCGTCCCTCCGGCACGGGGGCGTCGCCGACCGCCTCGCCGCGGCACTGCGCGCACCGGGTCACGCCCCGGAAGGTGCAGACCAGGCAGAGGAACGTCCCGCAGTTCGCGCAGGGATAGCCCTCGGTCGCGCGCTCCTCCCGGCCGCAGCTGCGGCAGGTCATTGCGTCGTGTTCGTGCAGTTCGGCCATCGGGGCCTCCGGTTCAGGCGGTGATGCCGTAGCGCTTGATCTTGTTGATCAGCGTGGCGCGCGAGATCCCGAGCTCCTGCGCCGAGCGCGTCCGGTTGCCCGAGTGGTAGCGGAGCGTCCGGTCGATGTGCTGCCGTTCGAGCTCGTCGAGCGTGATCGGCGTGTGGCGCCGGTCCCCGGCGCCGGCCCGCGCGCGCAGCTCGGCCGGCAACTGCTCGACCGCCACCGCCTCCTGCCCCCGGCCGAGGATGAGCGCGCGCTCGAGCACGTTCCGCATCTCGCGCACGTTTCCCTTCCAGTCGTGCGCCAGCAGCCGGTCGAGCGCGTCGGGGGAGATGGTGTGCGGCGCGTCGGGCAGCTGGTCGCGCAGGTCGGCGAGGAGCCGCGTGAGGAGCGCCAGCCGGTCCTCCCGGGGCCGTTCCCGGACCGGCGGCAGCCGGAGCGGCATCACGCTCAACCGGTAGAGCAGGTCCTCCCGGAAGCGTCCCGCTTCCACCTCGGCGCGAAGGTCCTTGTTGGTCGCGGCCACGAGGCGCACGTCCACCTTCAGTTCCCGGGTGCCGCCCAGGCGCCGGAAGGTCTTCGTCTCCAGCACCTTCAGGAGCTTCGGCTGGAGTTCGGGGGCCAGGTCCCCGATCTCGTCGAGGAAGATGGTACCGCCGTCGGCGATCTCGAAGAGCCCCTGCTTCCGGTCCTTGGCGTCGGTGAACGCGCCCTTCTCGTGGCCGAAGAGCTCCGAGTCGAGGAAGGTGGCGGTGAGCCCGGCGCAGTTCACCTCGACGAACGGCCCGTCGCGGCGCGGGCCCTGGTCGTGGATGATCCGCGCCACCCATCCCTTGCCGGTGCCGCTCTCGCCCTCGAGCAGCACGGTGGTGCGGTCGCTCTGGGCCAGGAGGGTCACCTGGTGCGCGATGTCCTGCATCGCGGGCGACACGCCCAGCGTGTCGAGTCCCTCTCCCGGCGCGGCGCGGTCGAGGAGGGCGCGGTTGATGCGCCGGAGCCGGGTCTTGTCGGCCACGCGGGCGGTGGCGGCGGCGAGGTGCGCCATGTCCACCGGCTTGGTGAGGAAGTTCTCCGCGCCGAGCTGCATCGCGCGCACCGCGGTGGGGACGTCACTGTCGCCCGTGAGGAGGATGACCGCCGCATCGTGCTCCCGCAGCCGCTGCAGCACCTGGAGCCCGTCGAGCCCGGGGAGGTGCAGGTCGAGGATCACGACCTCGGGGCGGTACCGGGCGAAGGTGGCGATGCCCGCCTCGCCGGTGAGTTCGCGGGCCACCTCGTAGCCCAGTTCCTCGAAGTAGTTCCCGACCGCGCGGAGGACGTCCGCGTCGTCGTCAATGAGCAGGACGGAACCGGTCATCATCGCCTCAGGAAGGACGTCATTGCGCCCCCGCTCGCGGGAGCTCGAACCAGACGCGCACGCCGCCCTCGGGACGGTTCACGGCGCCGATGTCGCCGCCGTGCGCCCGCACGATGCCGTGGGACATGGAGAGCCCGAGGCCGGAGCCGTCGCCTCCCTTCGTGGTGAAGAAGGGCTCGAAGACGCGTGCCATCGCCTCGGGGGAGATCCCGGGCCCGTCGTCCTCCACCGCCAGGCCCACCGCGGTGTCGGAGGCCCACGTGGTCACGCGGACGGAGCCGGCCCGCCCCCGCATCGCGTACTCGGCGTTGCCGAGGAGGTTGAGGATGACCTGCCGCAACTGGTCGGCGTCGGCGTCGACCAGGGGCAGCCCGGGCTCGAGGTCGAGCCGGAAGGCGCCGCCCCACGGCGGCCGGATCAGGAGGATGTCCCGCACCAGCGCGTTCAGGTCGGTCGGCGCCCGCTGCAGCGGTCGCTGGCGGCCGAAGGTGAGCAGGTCGGTGACGGTCCGCCCCGCGCGCCCCGCCTCCTCGCGGATGGCCTCGAGGACCCGGCGCGTGCCCGGGTCGAGCGGTTCCTCGAGCATCAAGGCCTGGGCGAGGGCCGCGATGCCCGCGAGGGGATTGTTGAGCTCGTGCGCGACGCCCGACACGAGATGACCGAGCGCCGCCATCTTCTCGGTGTGGATGAGCCGGTCCCGCATCGCCCGCTCGTCGGTGATGTCGCGCGCGATCGCGAGCACCGCCCGCCCGGCGGCCGGCTCGTCCACCGCCACGGTCACGAGCGCCGCCTCCCGGGAGGCGCCATCGAGCCGGCGGAACCGGATGGGGACCTCGCGCGCTTCGCCCGCGAGCGTGCGCGCGAGGTCCGCCTCGACCCGCTGGGCCTCCCGCGGGGTGAGGAACTCCTGGAGCCGGAGCCCGGGCCGTGGCTGGGCCAGTCCGACCAGCGCGAGCGCGGCCCGGTTCACCGAGAGGAAGCGGCCCTCGGGTGACAGGGTGAAGATCGCGAGCGGAGCCGAGGCGAACAGGGTGCGGTAGCGCGCCTCGGAGCGCCGCCGCTCCTCCGCCGCCATCCGCTCGGCGGTCACGTCGCGCAGCACCGCCACCCGCCCGGCGGCCTGGCCGACCTCACCCAGCGGGGCGCTCGACACCGCCACGAAGCGCACCCCGCCGTCCGCCTGCCGCACCACCGACTCGAAGCGCCGCGCCGCGCTGGCGGCCGGGAGTCCGGGCGGCGTGCCCACCGGGTCGGGGACCAGCTCGTCGAGGGGGCGGCGGAGGAGCGACTCCACGGGGGCGTCGAACAGTTCCGCCGCGGCGGGGTTGGCGAAGCCCACCCGCCCGTCCGCATCGGCGATCACGATGGCGTCGTAGGCATTCTGCACCACCCGCCGGAACCGGTCCTCGAGGCGCACGACCTCGGTCACGTCCTCGAGCGCGACCACCAGGCCGCGATCGGGGAGGGGCGTGGCGGTGACGACGTGGAGGCGGTCGCCCACCTCGAGCAGCCCGGTCACCGCGCGGCCACCGGCGAGGGCGTCGCGCATCGGGTCGGGGCCGGCCTCGGGCCAGGCGGGCAGGATGGCGCGGAGTTCGCGGCCGGGGAGCGACGTCACCGGCAGGCCGGCCATCCGCGCCAGCGCCCGGTTGCCCCGCACGACCCTGCCCTCCGCGTCGGTGATCGCGAGGCCGCCCGCCGTGGCGTCGAACGCCGACTGCCACTCGCGCTTGCCCCGCGCAATCTGCTCCACCAGGCGGCTCTTGCCGATCGCCAGCGCCGCCTGGTCGGCGAAGGCGGTTGCCAGCCGCTGCTCGTCGTGCGGCCAGGGCTGGGGGTGGTCGTGGTAGAAGGCGAGCACGCCGATCGTCTCCCCGCCGAAGACCAGCGGGAGCAGGGCCGCCGAGCGGAACCCGGCGGCGCGCACCGCCTCGCGGAGCGCCGGCTCCGCCTCGCGCGGGGCATCGGCGTGGAACACCGGCAACCGGCGCGCCAGCGTCCGCGCCACCGGGGTCTGCAGCAGCCGCCCGCACATCGCGTCGACGAACTCGGTGGGGAGGCCGAGGGCCACCACGCAGTCGGCCCGCCCCGACGCCCAGTCGAACAGGAAGACGCCGGCGCGCTGGGCCAGGAAGACTTCCCGCCCCTGCTCCGCCACGAACTCCATCGTCCGGTGCGCGTCCTCCACCCCGGTGAGCGCGTGGGCGATCCGGCCGAGCGCGTCGATCTGGTCGAGCCGCTTGAGCAGCTGGCCGCGGGTGCGCAGGGCCACGATCGCCCCGCCGAGCTGGTCGGCGGCGGCGGCGAGCAGCTGGAGGTCCGCCGGGTCCGGCGCGCGCCAGGGGACGTCCGCGGCGGAGACCGTGAGCACCCCTCCGGTGCCGCCGCCGAGCCGCATCGGCAGCATCACCCCCGCCCGCGCGAGGCGGGTGCGGAGCGGGTTGACGGCCGCCTCCGACTCGGCGTCGAGATTGGGGCTCACGCGCAGGCCGCCCCGCAGCACGGCCGCGGCGAGCGAGGACGGGCCGAGCACCATCCCCGCCGGCTGGACCCGGGCCTCCGGGCCGGCGGCGCCAAGCACCACCAGGCTGCCCGGGGGCTCGTCGAGCCGCTCGGCCACCGCGGCGCCGTCCCCGGGCAGGAGCCGTCGCACCGCGTCGAGCCCGAGCTCCACCGCATCCTCGAGCGTCCCGGCGGCCGCGAGCCCGCGGGCCAGGTCGGCCAGCAGCGCGGCGGCTTCGACCGGCGTCGGTCGCACGAGGGCGGGGGGCGCGTTCACGAGCCCACCGGCACGAGGACCTCGACCGCCCCGGGGACGACGACGGCCGTGAAGGGCGTGCGTCCCGCCCCGTCGCCGTCGAACTCGACCGGCTGGACGGGAATCGCCTCGACCGTGATCTCCGCCCCGCGCGCGAACCCCACGAAGGCGCGCTCCGCCCCGCCCTCCGCCTCGCGGAGCAGGTCCCAGATGGCGCGCACGCTCTGGCCCAGCGTGTCGGCACGGAGCACGATCACGTCGAGGATCCCGTCGTCGGGGCGCACGGTGCGGCCGAACCGCACGAAGGGCGGGATCACCTCCGCACAGTTCGCCACCAGGACGAGGGCGGCGTTGGCCTCCAGCTCCGTGCCGTCCACCGTGATGTGGTACCTGGTGCTGCGGAGCTCGTGCAGCAGCCGGAGCGTCGTGGCGGCGTATGCCACCATTCCCCAGCGGCGCTTGTGCTCGGCGGAGGTCTCGACCATCACCCGGGCGTCATACCCGGCGCCGCCGGCCACGGCGAAGTAGTGGGTGCCGTCGTCGCGCTCCACGCGGCCGAGGTCGAGCCGCTTCCGCCGGCCCCGCACCAGCGCCTGCGCGGCGCGCACCGGCGTGGCGGGAATGCGGAGGTTCCCGGCGAGCAGGTTGCCCGTGCCACCGGGGATCACGCCCAGCGCCACGTCGGTGCCGACCAGCGCGCTCGCGGCCTGCATCGTGGTGCCGTCCCCGCCGAACACCGCCACCACCTCCATGCCGTCGGCCACGCCCTCCGCCGCCAGCCGCCGCGCGTCGCCCGGCCCGCCGGTGGCGGCCACCTCGGCCTGCCATCCCCCGGCGCGCAGGGCGTCCAGGATGCCCTTCACCACGTGGGGCTGGGTCCGGGCCGCGGCCGGGTTGGTGATGAGGAGGAGTCGCACGCCTAGTACTCCTTCTCCCAGAAGAGGTCGAGGCCCACCTGGTAGCGGCCGGTGGTCGAGAGCGGATCGACCTGCCGCCCCCCGACGCAGGCCAGCAGCGGCTCCACGCTCAGCTGCGCACGCCAGTGCCGCAGGAAGCGGTACTCCACGCTCGCGCCGACGCTGTTGTAGCTGAACTGGCTGAGCCCGCAGAAGCCGGCGTCGAAGGTGAGGAACCACTGGCGGCCGACCTGCCAGCCGGCCCGGAGCTCGGTCACCCCGGAGGCCGCACCGGACCCGCTGGCGCCCACGGCCGGACGGATCTGGATGAAGTCCACCGGGAACCCGAGGTCGGAGATCAGGGTGCGCTCGATCTCGCTCGAGAGCACGGAGAGGCCGGCGTCGAGCGCGAGCCGCTCGCTCGTCCCCGGGGCCCCGCCCGAGGCGAGGTTGCTCGAGGGCCGGCCGAACATGAGGTACGAGACGATGTCGGTCTCGGTGAGCGGCGGACGGACGTCGCTGGTCAGGGACAGGTCCGGGGCGAGCAGCGTCCCACGGATCCGCGCGGTCACGAGGATGTCGTCGGGATCGTCGATCGGCCGCACCACGTGTTCCGCCTCGAGGTCGAGCTCGGCGTTGAGGTCGGGGGTGCCGAAGTAGCGGACCGTCCCCCGCTTCACCGTGAAGTCGCGGGTCACGAACCCGAGGTTGAGGGCGTAGGTGCCGCGGCGGGCGTTGAACGTGCCGTCGAAGCGGTAGTCCTGCCGGACCTTGTTCACCCGCACCAGGCCGTCCACCTGGATGTTCGCCTCGTTCGAGCGGAGCCAGAAGTCGTCGCCGATCGTGAGGCGCAGGTCGGTGATGCGCAGCGAGTCGAGGAACCGGTTCTGGAACGCCGCGCCGAGACCCTGGGTGCGGATGAGGGTCGTGTCGATGAGGTCCGCGTTGGCCGGGTCCTCGAGGTTCACGATGTCCTTCATCACCAGGTCGGCGAAGTAGAGCTGCCCCCGCTCGGCCCGCAGCTGGCCGGCGAGCGTGGCGCCGAACACCGGGCCGGTGAGCGACAGCTCGCCGCTGGCCTCGAGGGTGAGATAGTTCCGCACGTCGAGGGCGAGGAAGTCCCGGTGCCGGAGCCGCAGGTCGAGCAGTGGCCGGGTGAGGTCGGCGAAGCGCACCGCGCCGTCCACCGCCAGCTGCCCCTCCCCACCCCGGACGACCAGCGAGTCCAGCAGCATCGAGTCGCTGCGGAACGACGCCCGTCCCGCGATCCCGGTGAAGCGCACGCCGAGGCCGGGGACGCTCGCCGCGCCGTCGTCCAGCGCCACGGCCCCGCGAAGCCGCGGCGCGCCCCACACCCCCTCCACCGCGATGTCGGCGTTCAGCAGGCCCCGGACCTGGCGCAGCGAGGGCGTGAAGGCCTCGACGATGCCGAGGTCCACGCTGTCGGCGCGGGCCGCCACGTCGAGCGGGCCCGGGAGGCGGCGCTGCGGCACCGCCGCGAATGCCAGGTCGAGCGGCAGCGCCGCGCGCAGGGTGAGCACCCGCGAGCCGGTCTTCCACAGCAGCAGGTTCGCGTCGAGGATGCGGTCCTCGTAATTGATCACTCCCTGCACGAACGGGGCGCGGAAGTCGCGCAGGGTGAGGTCCGCGAGCGAGGCGGCGCCGCCGAAGGTCGGGCGGAGCCGCGTGCCGCCGACGAGCAGCTCGGCATCGAGCACGCCGGTGATGCTGGTGTCGCGCTGCATCAGGCGGAACGCGTCCACGAGGGGAACGCCGACCAGCTCGAGGCGGAGCTCTCCCGGGGTCCCGAACGGGGGATTGCCCTCGGTGCGGATCACGCCCGCGCCGTCCACCGCCGCGAAGTCCACCGGGGTGAGCGTCACGGAGGAATCAGCCCGCACGAGCGTCACCGGCCGCTGGAGCGCCCAGGGATGGCCGCCGGCCAGGAGCGCCAGGGAATCGGCCTCCAGGGTGAAGTGCGCGAGCCCCCGCCCTTGCCACGCGCCCCCCGCCACCACCGACGAGCCTTCGCCCAGGCCGGCCCCGGCGGACCAGTCCAGTGAGTCGGGGCGGCCGTCGAGCGTCAGGCGGAGGTCGGTGAATCGGCGGTCGCCCCAGCGCAGGTCGACGGCCGATGCGTCGAGCCGGAGCGCGCCGGGCGGGCCGGACTGCCAGTCCACCGAGAGCTCGGCCGCGGGGAAGGCCGCGTCGCGCCATCCGGCATCCTGCAGCGCCAGGTCGGCCGAGGCCGCCAGGGAGTCGAGGCTGCCCTCGAGCGTGGCCGTCCCGGTCAGCGTCCCGCGGAGCGGGTTCTCGAGCGAGAGCGAGTCCACCGCGATGCCGGCCAGCGCGTGGGCGAGCTCGTCGAAGGGACGGAGCGTGGCGGCGTCGACGCCCAGCCGGAGCGTGCCGGTTCGCTCCCGGCGCCACCCCAGGGCACCGTCGGCCAGCAGCTGGCCCTGGGGCCAGGCCAGCATCACGTGATCCACGAGGAGCGTCGTGTCCCGCACCGAGACGACGCCGTGCAGGCTGTCGAAGCGGAACCGGGACACCGAACCGGCGTCGAGTGCGAGGGTGAGCCGGCCCTCCGGGACGCGGCCCGTGCCCGCGAGCCCCTCGAGCACGAGGGTGCCGGCCAGCCGGGTGGCGGGCCCCCGGGCGGTGAGGGCCGCGAGGTCGAGGCCCCGGAAGCGGACGATGCCGGAATCCCCTCCCCACCGCCCGGGATAGTCGATGGCGAACCAGCCGTCGGACTCCACGTGGCCGATCTCGCCGTCGAGCGCCGCGACGATCCGCATCCGGGCGGTGGTGCCCTCCAGCGCCACCCGCCCCGCCACCGCGCCCCGGGTGGGCAGGGCCGGGAAGCCCGCGCGGATCCCCTCGAAATCGAGCGGCGCGGCCGCGAGGTCGACGCGGAGGAAGCTCTCGGCGCCCCGGATGTCGAGGAAGGCGGTTCCCTCCACGCGACTGGCCGGGCGGTCGCCGTCGCGGTGCACCGCGGTCCCCACGAAGGTCGCCGCGCGCCACGGGCCGTCAAGGCGGCCCGACGCCGCGAGCCGTCCCTCGAGCACCACCGGCGGCGCGACCTCGCGGACGGTCCGGAGCCAGAGATCGGACGACGTCAGGTTGAAGCCGCGGAAGGTGAGGCCCTCCGCGCCGCCCAACCGGAGCCGGCCCGCGCCCGCGAGGCGGCTGACCGGCCGGCCCGGCAGTCGCGCGTCGGCGAAGGCCCAGTCCACCCGGACCGCGAGGTCGCTCATCCGCCCGTCGGTCCGCACCGGGCCGGTGAGGCGGCCATCGAGCGGGATGGTGTCGAGGAAGCCCTCGAAGTGGACCAGGTCCACGCCGCGGAACTCGAGCGCCAGGTCGTCGAGGCCGAGGTCGTCGCTGCCGTCATCCACCACGACCGTGAGCCGGCCCGTGACCTCGCTCCCGTCCTCCGCGACGAGCGCGAGGTCGTCGAGCGTGAACACGTTGCGCCCCGGCGCCGGGGAGGCGGCGGCCACCTGGGCGCGCCCGGTCATGGCCGGGAGCGCCGGCGTGATCCACCGGATGTCCTCGAGGTCGGCGCGCGGCGCGGCCAGCCGGAAATCGAACCGGAGTGGCCCCGCCTCCCAGTGCACCAGGCCCGCGCCGGAGAGCTCCGTGCCCGGCAGCACGGCGCGTGCGACGTCGAAGGCCAGGGTGTCGCCCCGGACCTCGAGGCGGCCCGCGAGGTCCCGCACGCTCACCGCGGGGTCGCTGACCTCCATCGCGAGGGAGTCCACCTCCGCCGAGAGGGGTCGCCGGTCGGGAGTGCTCACGGTGAGGCGCGGGAAGTTGCCGGTCAGGCGCTCGAGCCGGATCACCCGCTCCAGTCCCTCCGGCCCGACGACGATCTCCCGTCCCTCGCGGCTCCGCTCCCCGCGCAGCGCTTCGGCCACCGCGTCCGGCGTGCGGGCCTCCGGCGGCGGGTTCCAGGGGACGCGGATCTCCACGGTGCCCGAGACGATCAGCAGCCGGCGGAACTCGACCAACGGGGGCGTCCCCCCGCCGGGGCCCTCGCCCAGCCGGAGGATCTCCTCCAGGTTGGTCCGCCCCGAGCGGCGCTTCACGATCACGAGCTCCGGTTCCACCAGCACCAGCCGGTCGAGCACCATTCGCCCGGCGAGGATGCTGGCCAGCCGGTACTTCACGAGGACCCGCGGGAGGCGAGCGAAGGGCTGCCCCGCGTCATCCCGGATCTCCAGGTCGCGGAGGGTGATACCGCCGAAGAACGACCCGCCGACGGCGCCGATCCGCACCTGGCCGTGCAGCAGGCTGGTGAGTGCCTCCGATGCGGCGCGCGCGAGCAGCGCGCGGCCGGTGGGCGAGGCCGCGAGCGCGGTGACGAGGCCGAGCGCGCCGCCCAGCAGCGCCAGGACGGCGGTCAGGCCGAGACGGAGCGCGTGGCGTCGCATCAGAAGGCGTGACCGACGGCGAAATGGATGGTGTAGTTCTGGCGCTTCGGCGCGGAGAAGTCGGACGTCACCAGGATCAGCTCGCCGTCGGTCGTCTCCCGGTAGAGCGCGCCGGTCTGGCGCCGGTAGGGGTTGTAGCCGACGTCCACCCGCGCCGGGCCGAGGGGCGTGGTGAGCCGGATGCCGACGCCCGGCGTCACGCGGATTTCGCTCTGCGGGGCGTCGTCCACGCCGAGCTGCCAGACCCCGCCCGCATCCACGAAGGCGGCGAGCCGCAGCCGGCCCCGGAACACCGGCGCGGGGAAGCGGAGTTCCGCGTTCGCCACGAACAGCGTGTTGCCGCCGGTCGCGGCGAAGCGGAGCTTGTCGGGGTCGATGTCGGCGGGATCCGGGGTGAGGTCCTCGTCCCGGACCACGTACACCACGGGGCCGAGGGCGTTGCGCTCGAACCCCCGCACGTCGTTGGGGCCGCCGGCGTAGAAGCGCTGCTCCGGGGGAACGTAGGTGACCGCCCCACTGTCGAAGGCCGCGCGCGGGGCGTACACGTAGCCGCCCCGGGCGCGGAGGGCGAGCACCGTGGAGCGCCCCAGCGGCCGGTACCACGAGACGTCCGCCACGCCGCGGGTGAAGTGCTGCAGGTCGGACGAGCCGGTGACGCTGCTGCTGTGGGCCGTCTCGAAGGACGCCAGCGTGCCGCGGCTCGGGTCGAGGGCGTTGTTGGTGCGGTTGAGGGCCGTGTTGAAGCTCAGGACGCCGAGCAGGCGGCGCTGCTGGAACTGGGTGATGTCACCCGGCGTGCAGGCATTGAAGTTGGCGCAGTAGGTGGCCGGCAGCGCCTCGGTGCGGCCGTAGCCGAGCCGGTACTGCACGCTGAACGGGAACCGGTTCCACACCTGCCGGGAGAGGCCGAGGCCGAAGCCGAGTTCCTCGCGCCGGTACACCCGGACCTCCGACCGCCGCTCCGCGAAGAGCGTGGCGGTGCCGACGTTCCGGTAGGAGAGGAACGCCGGCCGGCGGAGCCCGAGGGTCACGCTGAAGTTGAGCTTGCCGGAACCGATCGAGTCGTCCTGGATCGGGCCGCAGATGGTGGTGGCCAGCCGGTCCAGGCGCGTGGGATCCCCCACGCCGAGCTTGGAGAAGCGGAGGTTGAGGTCGAGGATCCGCCCCTCGCCCAGCAGGTTCCGCTCGGTGTAGCCCGCGCCGGCGCGGAGGCAGTCGTCGGTGCCGTAGCCGCCGAAGGCGCGGACCTGGTGGAACCGGCCCTCCGCCACCTGCACCCGGATCGGCACCGGCCCCGGCCCCGGCGACCAGGCCGAGTCGATGTCCACCGAGGCGAAGCGGAACAGCTCGCTGGTGTAGAGGCTCACCTGGCTGGCGAGGAGGTCCTTCCGGGAGAAGGGCCGGCCCGGGCGGGTGGCGAGGAGGTCGCGCACCAGCGCGGTGTCCACCCGACGCACCCCGGTCACCTCGATCCGGCCCACCACCGCCGAGTCACCCGGCACCGCCTCGAGGGTCACGGCCGCGGTGCGCGCATCCCGGTCCACGTCGAACCCGCTGAAGACCTGGGCCGCCGGGTAGCCGCGGTCGTTGAGGCGCCGGATCAGGGTGTCCGCCGTGGCACCGAGCAGGAGGCGGTCGAACGGGTCGCCGACGCGAAGCGGGAGGTCGCGCACCACCCGCTCCCGCGCCGCGACCGCCTCGAGGCCGTTGATGGTGATGCCGGTGAGCCGGATTGGCGGTCCCTCCTCGATCCGGAAGGTGATGTAGGCGTCCTCGGCCGTGCGCCGCACCACCGTGTCCACCGTCGCCTCCAGGAACCCGCTCCGGCGATAGAGCAGCACCAGGCGGAGCACGTCCCGCCGGAACTGCTGCTCGTCCAGGTAGCGCTTCTCGCCGAGGTCGGCCCAGCGCACCAGCGGGTTGGTGGCGAACCAGCTCGATCGCGTCGTCGCGATGCTGGCCGCGAGCACCTCCTCGCCCAGGGCCCGATTGCCCTCGAAGGAGAGCTTCCGGACCACCAGCCCAGGTGCCGGCTGCGCCAAGGCCGCGCCTCCCGTCAGGGGAAGTGCGATCAGGCAGGCGCAGAGCGCCCGGCGGAGGGTCGCGATCGGACCCGCGTCGTTGATTGACGGCATCGGCTAAGTAGGGTAGTTTCACGAATTTACGGGCAACTGTCAATGTTTGTGTCACCCCCTTCGACGGGGCAGCGGCCGGAACCCGCGGCCGGCCTCCCGGATCCCGCCTGATGCCGAATCTCAACGCCTTGTCCCGCAGGGCCTTGTCCGCCGCCGCGGGACTGCTCGCCGCCGTGGTCCCCCTGGCAACGCCGGCGCGGGCGGCCGCACAAGCCCTTGCCAGTCCCCTCGAGGCGCGGCTCGATCGGGCGCCGTTCGACCGCCACCTCTGGGGCGTGGCGGTGGCGGACGAGGAGGGGCGCCTGCTCTTCGGGCGCAATGCGGAGCGACTCTTCGTGCCCGCCAGCAACACGAAGCTGGTGGTGACGGCCACTGCCGCCGCACTCCTGCCGCCGGACTTCAGCGTCACCACCGCGGTGTACGCGGCCGGCCCGGTGGAGGACGGGGTGGTGCGGGGCGATCTGGTCCTGTACGGGCAGGGCGACCCGGCGTTCTCCCGGCGCTGCTACGCGGTGGACACCCTGGAGGCCGGCGCCTGCGAGGCCGACCCCGCGGTGCGGCTCCGCGCGCTCGCCGCCCAGCTGGCGGGCGCCGGGATCCGGGAGGTCGCCGGCGAGGTGGTCGGCGACGGCAGCTGGTTCGAGCCGGTCACGGTGCACCCGACCTGGGAGGCCTACGACCTCGCCTGGTGGTACGCCGCCCCGGTGTCCGGTTTGACTTTCAATGATAATAGCCTGAACGTGCGCGTCGCGCCCGGTCCCGCGCCGGGCACCCCGCCCTCGGTCTCGCTCACGCCCGACCTCGGCGGCGTCGTCCTGGAGAACCGGGCGACGACCGGCGAGGCCGGGAGCCGCCCGACCTTCGACATCCTCCGCGGCCCCTGGGAGCGGGAGTACCTCGCGGTGGGCCGCGTGCCGGCCGGCGCCCGCGAGGAGACCCAGTACGTCGCCGTGGCCGATCCGAACCTCTTCGCCGCCCGTGCGTTCCGCGCGGCCCTGGCGGACGCCGGCATCCGCGTCCTCGGGGCCGCCTGGTCCACCACCGACTCGACCCGCTACGCGCCGGCGCGCCTCGGGGCGCCGCTCGCCGAGGTCCGCTCGCGCCCGCTCCGCGACTGGATCTTCCCGATCCTCAATACCAGCCAGAACCTCTTCGCCGAGGTGCTGCTCAAGCAGCTCGGCCGCCAGTTCCGCGGGGTGGGCTCGTGGGAGGCGGGGCTCGACGTGGAGCGGCGCTTCCTGATCGACTCGGTCGGGGTGGACTCGACCCAGTTCGCGCTCAGCGACGGTTCGGGGCTCTCGTCCATCAATCTGGTCTCGCCGCTCGCATTCACCCGGCTGCTCGGCTACATCCGCCGGCACCCGCACTGGGACACCTTCGCGGCGGGGCTGCCCCGGTCCGGGCAGCGGGGCTCGCTCCGGTTCCGGTTCACCGGCACGCCGCTCGAGGGCCGGGTCCGCGCCAAGACCGGGAGCATCTCCCGGGTGAACACGCTGTCGGGCTACGTGGAGCGCGCCGACGGCTCGTGGCGGGTGTTCTCGGTGCAGGCGAACCACCACGTCCTGGGCGGCCGCGCCATGATCCAGCAGATCGACTCGGTGGTGGTGGAGCTGGCGAGGTAGCGTGGGCGCCGCGGCCGGGGTCGCCGCGTGGCGGATCGCCGAGGGATGGGCGCCCGGGGCGGTCGGCCCCGGCGCGGACCACGCCTGGCCGCCGGCCGGGCCGCGGGCGGCCGCACAGCCTCTTCGAGGTGGCCGCGGCGCTGACGGCGGCCAGCCTGCCCTCCGGCGTCACCTGGAAGGCCCATCTCGTCGGACTGCTCTTCACGGCCAGCCGGGTCCTCGCCTTCGCCCTCCCCCCGCGCCCGGGAGCCCCGGCCGGCACCGGTCCTACGGGTGCTGGAAGACCTTGAGGTTGGTCGAGTGGCCCGGGTTCACCTTGAGCTTGGGATTGATGAAGTGGACCGCGTTGTTCACCGCGATGCAGGCCTCCGCCACCCCGGTGGCGATGAGCTTGAGTTTCCCGGGATAGGTGGTGATGTCGCCCGCGGCCCAGATGCCCGGGACGTTCGTGGCCATCGTCTGGTCCACCCGGATGTCCGCCTTCTCGGTGTCGAGCCCCCACTCGCGGATGGCGCCGAGATCGGAATGGAAGCCGAGGAGCGGGATGATCGCGTCCACCGCGAAGGTCTCCTCCTCGCCGTTGCGATTGTCGAAGATGGTCACCCGCTCGAGGCGGTCGCCCCCCTCCACGCGGCGGATCTCCCAGAAGGTGCGGAAATCGCACCGGTCCGCGTCCCGGAGCGCCTCCACCTGGCGGATCGTGGCGGCGTGGGCGCGGAAGCCGTCGCGCCGGTGGATGAGCATCACCGATCGCGCCACCCCCTGCAGGTGCACCGTCCAGTCGAAGGCGGAGTCGCCCCCGCCGACGATCAGGACCCGCTTCCCCTCGAATGCCCGCGGGTCGGTGACGGTGTAGTCCACGCCCCGGCCCTCGAACGCCTCCAGGCCCTCCACCTCGAGCTTGCGCGGCTCGAAGGCGCCGATGCCCGCCGCGATGAGCAGCGTGCGGGTGGGGTAGCTGCCCCGGTCGGTGCCGATCTCGAAATGGAAGCCGTCCGCCCCGTCCACGCGGCGGAGCCCGGTGACCGTCTCGTGCAGCCGGACGTCGGCGCCGAACTGGAGGGCCTGGAGGCCCATCGCGTCCACCAGGTCCTTGGCGAGCACCCGGGGGTACCCCGCCACGTCGTAGATGTGCTTCTCGGGATAGAGCGCCATCAACTGCCCGCCGAGCGAGGGCAGCGAGTCGATGACCCGGCAGGAGGCGCCGCGCATGCCGGCATAGAAGGCGCCGAAGAGGCCGGTGGGCCCCGCGCCGATGATGGTGACGTCCTTGAGTTCCGCCTCGCCCACGCCAAGCTCCGTCGGTGAAGTCGGGCCGGCCCGGCCCTGCGGCCCCGGCCGGGCGCAAATATACATCCACGTGCCCGGGCTTCCGCGGCCGCTCTGGCGGCGGCCCGCCCGGTCCGGCCATCTTCCCCGCGATGAAGATCTACACCCGCACCGGCGACGCCGGGGACACCGGGCTCTTCGGGGGCGGCCGCGTGCCGAAGGACCACCCGCGCGTCGCGGCCTACGGCGACGTGGACGAGCTCAACTCCGCCCTCGGCGTGGTCCGGGCGACGCCTCCCGCGGACCTGGCCGACACGCTGCTCGAGGCGGTGCAGCGCGACCTCTTCGCGATCGGCGGCCACCTGGCCACGCCGGACCCGGAGCGGGTCCGGAAGGCGCTCGCCAGGGCGGAGCTCTCCGCCGGGCGGGTGGCCGAGTTCGAGCGGGCCATCGACGCGGCCGACGCGGCGCTCCCGCCGCTCCGGGCCTTCGTGCTCCCCGCCGGTTGCCCCAAGGCGGCGGCCCTGCACCTCGCCCGCACCGTCTGCCGCCGGGCCGAACGAAGCGTGGTTCGCCTCGCACACGAGGCCGAGGTGCCGGGACTCTTCCTGGTCTACCTGAACCGCCTCTCCGACCTCCTCTTCGCCCTGGCCCGGCTGGCCAATCACCGGGCCGGTTGCGGCGACGTCACCTGGTAGCGCGGTTGCCCACGGTCACCGTCCGGCACGCGCGCGGGACCTATCCGGTCCTGATCGAGCCCGGCGCGCTCAGCCGCGTGGCCGGGGTCGTGGCGGAGCGGCTGCCGGGCCGCCGCATCGCCCTGGTGACCGACGAGCACGTCGCCCCGCGCCTCACCGCCTGGGGGTGTCCCGACCTCGGCGAGCGCCGGTTCGTCCTGCCACCCGGCGAGGCCACCAAGACCCGCGAACGCTGGGCCATCCTCACCGATGCGCTGCTCGACGCCGGCTTCGGGCGCGACTCCGCCATCGTCGCGGTGGGCGGCGGCGTGGTGGGCGACCTGGCCGGCTTCGTGGCCGCCACCTACCTGCGGGGAATCCCCTTCGTCCAGGTGCCGACGACGCTCCTCGCGATGCTCGATGCATCGGTGGGCGGAAAGGTCGGGGTGGACACGCCGCGGGGGAAGAATCTCGTCGGTGCCTTCCATCCGCCCGAGGCGGTGGTCGCCGACCCGCGGGTGCTGGCCGACCTGCCCGAACGCGAGTATCGGATGGGGCTGGCCGAGGCGGTGAAGCACGGGGTGATCGCCGACGCGGAGTACTTCGCGTGGATGGAACGCGAGGCGCCGCGGATCCTCGAGCGCCGTCCCGCCACGCTCGCGCACCTCGTGCGGCGCAGCGTGGAGATCAAGGCCGAGGTGGTGAGCGCCGACGAGCACGAGTCGGGGCGCCGTGCCGTGCTGAACGCGGGGCATACGGTGGCGCACGCGCTCGAGCAGGTGAGCGGGTACGCGCTTCCGCACGGCGAGGCGGTGGGGCTCGGGCTGCTCGTCGAGGCCCGGATCGCGGAGGCGCTCGGGTGGTGCCAACCGGGGGTCGCCGCCCGCATCCGCGCGCTGCTCACCGTCCTCGGCCTCCCCGTCCGGCTCGATCCCGGGTGGCGTCCCGGTCGCATTGCGGAGGCGATGGCGCTCGACAAGAAGAACCGCGGCGGCGCAGTCCGGATCGCGCCGGTCGCGGACCTCGGCCGGGCCGCCAGGCACGAGGGCGACTGGACCGCGGCGGTCCCGCCGGAGGCGATGCGCGCCGCCCTCGCGGAATCGGTGTGACGGGTGCCGGATTGGCTGGACTGACACAAGATCATACGCCTCAGACGTTTACAGCATCAATCCCCAGCCTGTCCCCATCCGGCCCCGAGCCGGGAGTTGACAAAGTCGGGAACGCGAAAGTTGGCAATGATTTGTGATGTGGATAATGATTTTTGCTTGACCCGCAGGCCAGCCGCTTCCTATATTCGCCACGGCCCCGGTCGTTCTGGCCGGTCCTTCCCGCTCCGACAGCACGCGATCGAGTCACCCCGAGTCGAGGTACGCCATGGCGAAGCCCAAGGTGGCGCGGACCCTGTTCCGCACCCTCCCGAGTGGATCCTTCGACCAGTACCTCCGCGACATCCAGAAGCTACCGATGATCACCGATCCGGCGGAGGAGCGCCGCCTGGCGCGCCTCGCGCTGGCGGGGGACGAGCGCGCCGCCGAGCGGCTGGTGACCGCCAACCTCCGGTTCGTGATCTCCTACGTGAAGCGCTATCAGGGCCACGGGCTCGATCTCTCCGAGCTCGTGGCCATCGGGAACGAGGGGCTCCTCAAGGCGGTCCGGAAGTTCGATCCCGATCACGGCGTCAAGTTCATCTCGTACGCGGTCTGGTGGGTGCGACAGGCGGTGCTCAAGGCGCTGGCCGAGCAGACCCGGAGCGTGCGCATCCCGCTCAACCAGAACTCCCACCTGATCAAGATGTCCCGGTGCATGAGCTACCTGAATCAGGAGCTGGGCCGGGATCCGACCGACCGGGAGATCGCCACCGCGCTGGGCGACTCGGTGGAGAACGTCCGCGCGGCACGGCGGATGACGGCCGGCGAGTTGTCGCTCGACGCCCCGGTCGAGCGCCACGACAAGGCGTCGAGCACCTACGGCGAGCGGGTCCCGGGCGCCGAGGGAAGCGAGATCGAGGAGCACACCGACTCCCGGCTCACCCGCGAGTTCATCGACCGGATCTTCACCCGCTACCTGACCCCGCGGGAACGCAGGATCCTCTACCTCTACTACGGCCTCGAGGAGGGCTCCGAGGCGCTGACGCTCGAGCGGATCGGCGCGCTGCTCGGCGTCACCCGGGAGCGGATCCGGCAGATTCGCGAGCGCGCGTTCCAGAAGCTGCGCGAATCGCCCGACCTCCAGGGACTCAAGGGATTCTGGGGGGCGGCGTAGCGGGCCGAAGGTCGAAGGTCCGGGGTCGCAGGAACCGCCCTCTCCGGTGAAGCGCCGGGGAGGGTTTGTCGTCTCCCCTGCAGGGGCCTCCACCTTTGCCCTTCGACCTTCGACCTCGTATAGCTTTCCCCCGTGTCCACGTCCGTCTTCCACCGCCTGCAGGACCTGCTTGGCAGCCACGCCGTCGGCACCGACGCCGCCGGGGTCCCCCGCGCGGTGCCGGACGGCGTCGAGCGCGCGTCGCAGGTGCTGGCGTTGGCCCACGCCGAGGGGTGGCGGGTCCGGCTGGAGGGCCGGGCGACCTGGATGCCGCCCGACGCGCCGGCCGACCTCGCCCTCGCCACCCGCGGGCTCGACCGGGTCCTCGCGCTGGACGGCGAGCAGGGCATCGCGCGGGTCGAATCGGGCGTGTCGCTCGAGGAGCTGCGCCGGGCGGCCGGCGACCACGGTCTCTGGCTCCCGCTGGACCCGCCGGGCCGGCCGGAGCGGACCGTGGGATCCCTGGTGGTGACCGCCACCGCCGGCCCGCTCCGGGACGCCGGGGGCGTGCGGGACCTGGTGGCCGGCGTGGCCCTGATCGGCGGCGACGGCCGCCTCGTCGCCGCGCCGGCCGGAGGCGAGGGCCCGCGGGAGCTCCCCCGGCTGGCCTGCGGCAGCTTCGGCGCGGCCGGTCTCGTTGCCTGGGTCGAGCTCCGGCTCCGTCCCGTCCCCCGTGCGGACCGGACCTTCGTGACCCGGCAGGGACGAGACCGGCTCACCGAGGCGACGAGGGCACTGGCCGACCACCGGGTCGGCGCCGCGGCCGCCGAGCTCCTGTCGCCCGCCTGGGCGGCGGGTCCCGACTGGAGCCTCGCGGTACGGCTCGTCGGGGAGGTGGTCACCGTCCACGACCAGGCTCTCCTGCTCCGCGGCGCCACCGAGCTCGACTGGGAAGAACTGCCGGCGGAGCGCTGCGGCGCGTTCTGGGCCCTGGTGGCCCGGGCGCCGCTCGGTGAGCCGGTCACGCTCCGGCTCGGCGTCCTGCCGGAAGGACTCGACGAGACGCTCGACCTCGTGGCGGACCAGCTGAACGAGGGCTTCGTGAGTGCCGCGACGCTCGCCGGCGGGCTTCGCTGGGCGGGCAACGCGTCGGCGGAACGACTGCGCGCGGTGCGGGCCCGCGCAGTCACGCGCGAACTTCCCCTCACCCTCGAGCGCGGCCCGTGGGAACTCCGCCAGGCGATTGGCCACGCCGGCGCCTATCGCGAGGGCGGCGCCCCACCGCTCTCCCGGCTTCGCGACGAGTTCGACGCCGGGCGCACCTTCGTGGTGGCGGAGGCGACGTGAGGGCGGCCCGGGTGGGCACCTGATGCCGGCGGGTCTCGTCGCCCTCGGCCCCGCGGACCTCGCGCGCCTCGGAGGCTCGGTCGCGGGAATCCGGGAGGCCGCCATCTTCCGGGTCGAGGGCGGCGGCGCGCTCGCCTGCCTCCAGGGCATCTTCTGCAACGACCTCGAGGCGCCGGGGGAAGGCGGCCTGGTGTATGGCGCCTTCCTCTCCCCCAAGGGGATGATCCTCACCGATGCGTGGGTGCTGTCCGCCGCCGGCGGGTTCATCGTGATCCTGCCGGCGAGCGCCCGCCACACCTCCGCGGAACTCTTCCGCCGCTCACTGCCGCCACGGCTCGCGCGGGCCCGGGACGAGTCCGACGACTGGCGCACGGCGTGGGTCGGCGGCCCGCGCGGGCGCGAGGCACTGGAACGGTGGCTGGGCGCGGACGTGCCGGCCACGGGAAGGGTGCTGGCGCTCCCCGACGGCGTGCTGGTGGCCGCTGCGGTGGCGCCGTTCGCCGCGCTCCTCGCCGGCCCGGCGGCGGCAATCGAGTCCGCCCTCACCGCGCTCGGGGAAGCAGGTGCCGTCGCCGCGGGCCCGGACGATCTCGAGACCCTCCGCGTCCTCGCCGGCTGGCCTGCCCTTGGCGCCGAGATCGACGAGAAGACCCTGCCGCAGGAAGTCCGGTTCGACGAGATCGGCGGTGTGTCGTACACGAAGGGCTGCTACGTGGGGCAGGAGACGGTGGCCCGGCTTCATTTCCGGGGGCACGCCAACCGGGTGCTCCGGGGCCTGGAATGGGAGGGACGGGTGCCGGCCGGGGACGACCTGGTGCAGGAGGGCAAGGTGGTGGGCCGGCTCCGCTCCCTCCTGGTGCTGCCCGACCGGAGCCTCGGCCTGGCCCCGCTGCGCCGCGAGGTGGAGATCGGATCGACGCTGGACGGCGGCGAAGCAGAGGCGCGCGTCGTGGAGCTCCCCTTCGCCCGGGCCTGAATGCGCCGCGGCCCCGGTCGGAAGACCGGGGCCGCGACGTCAGCCGGAACGTCCCGGCTTACTTCGCGCTGTCCATGCTCATCTTGGCGGCGGCGCTGTCCATCACCTGGCCCGCGGCGGAAGCCGCGCTGTCCATCATCTGGCCCGCACCGGCGGCCATCGAATCGGCCACGGCCTCGACCTTCTGATCCATCATCTCGCCAGCGCCCTCCGTCTTCTCCTCGGCCTTCGCGCACGCCGCAGCGAGCACGAGCACCGCAACCGCCAGAACCTTCCGCATGATGTCCTCTCCGCGAGTCGCGGATGCTAGAGATTTCCCGCCGCGCCGCACCGGCCCCCCCGGTTCGCATGCGCGCGTCAAAGTAAAGTGCGCGCGAATACTGTCAAGTGCCAGCCCCGGCGATGGTGACGCAGGTCACACTCCGGCATCGACTTGCGACTGACCCGAACAAATACCGAATTGAGACAGTCGGGAAGTCGGGAAGTCGGGAAGTCGGGAAGTCGGACGGTCGGACGGTCGGACAGTCGGACAGTCGGACAGTCGGACGGTCGGACAGTCGGACGGTCGGACAGTCGGACGGTCGGACGGTCGGGCGGGCGGGCGTGCGTCCCGCCGTACCGCCGTGCTCCCTACCGTTCCCCACTCCTCGTCCCCTGCTCCCCCCCGCCTCCCCACCCCAGCACCCTCGCCCGCCCCAGAACCACTTCCGCCGCGCCTTCGAGCCCGAGCGCCGAGGTATTGAGCACCATGTGGTAGCCCGCGGCGTCGTTCCAGTCCCGGTCGTAGTACTCCCGGTGGTACTGCTGGCGTTGCGCGTCCACCTCGTGCACCCGCTTCGCCGCTTCCTTCGGGTCCACCCCGAGGCGCTCGATCGCCCGGCGGACCCGGGCCTCGCGCGGGGCGACGATCTTGACGTGGAGCGCCGCGCCCTCGCGGGAGAGTACCGCGGGGGTGGCCCGGCCGACCATCACGATCCGTCCCCGGGCGGCGAGGTCGTTGACCACAGTCTCGGTGATGCGCACCAGCCGGAGCTCCGGGGGCACTGCGTCGTCGGGCTCGGTGAGGCCGACCAGCTCGGGCGACGAGCGGGCGAGCGCGGCGGCGAGGCGCTCGATGAACCCCGGCACCCGCTCCTCCCTCCCGGCGACCTCATCGCGGGAGATCCCCGCACGGGCCGCGACGGCCCCCACGAAACCGTTGTCCACCAGGGTCCATCCGAGCGCCTCGGCGACGAGCGCCGCCACCGCACTGCCGCCCGAGGCATACTGCCGGGAGATGGTGATGATCACGCTGCCTCCTCGCGCCGCCGGTGCGGCACTCCGCGCATGCGCCACGCGACCAGGGCCGAGACGGCCAGGCACACCACGCCGCCGACGGTGAAGGCGACCCGGATGCCGAGATGCTCTGCGAGCCAGCCCATCTGGAGCGCGCCGAACGGTGCCATCCCCAGCGCGACGAACGAATAGAATCCCATCACCCGTCCGCGCAGGGCATCGGGCGCCTCGGTCTGGAGCAGGGTGTTCACGCTCACGTTGGTCAGGATCATCGCGAGCCCGGTGAGGCCGAGGAGCAGAGCGGCGAGCCAGTAGGCCCCGGTCCACGATGCCCCCACCAGGAACGCGCCGAAGAGCACACCGCCCGCGAACAGCAGCGGGCGGCGCTCCACCCTGGTCTCGAGTGCGGCGAGGGCGAACGCGCCGGCGGCGGCGCCGATGCCGACCGACCCCACGAGGAGTCCGTAGCCCCCGGCTCCGGTGGCCAGCGCGTCCCGGGCGAACACCGGGAGCATCGGCAGGCTCGCGTACCCGAAGATGCTGAACGTCGCGGTGAGCGCGATGAGCGCCCGCGGCCAGGGGGTGTCGCGCACGTATCGCGTCCCCTCGGCCAGCGCCTCCCACGGGCTCCGGCCCCCGGCATCCCGCGCACGGGGAGGGAGCCGGAGCATCGCGAGGCCGGCAAGCACCGCCACATAGCTCGCCGCGTTCGCGAAGAAGCAGGCCGCAATGCCCACGGTGGCGATCAGCACGCCGGCCACCGACGGCCCCAGCACGCGGGTCACGTTGAAGGCGGTGGCGTTCAGCGCGATGGCGCTCGAGAGGTCGCCCTTGCCGACGAGCTCCACCACGAAGGCCTGCCGAGTCGGCACCTCGAAGGCGGTGAGGAGGCCGTAGGCGAACGCCAGCGCCATCACCCACCCCACCGTCACCCGGCCGGTCGCGATCAGCGTCCCGAGCGTGAGCGCCTCGGCCAGCATGCCCACCTGCAGGAGGAAGATGAGCCGACGCTTGTCCATCCGGTCGGCCAGCACCCCGCCCGGGAGGGTGAAGAGCATCACCGGCAGGGAGGCGAGCGTGGTGACGAGTCCGACCTGGAACGCCGAGTTGGTGAGCTGGAGGACGAGCCACGCCTGCGCCACCGATTGCATCCAGGTGCCGATGAGGGAGAGGAACTGGCCGCCCAGGAAGATGCGGTAGTTCCGGTGTCGCAGCGCCCCGAGGCGGAAACGCGGCGACGGCGGGACGGGGGAGGGGACGGGATCGGGGAGGGGGGGGAGCGGGGAGCGGGGACCGGGGACCGGGCCGCCCCGGTCCCTGCTCCCCGCTCCCGGCTCCGCCATCACCGATTCACCACCCGCTTGACCATCTCCCCCGAGGAGATCACGCTCGCCCCGCCCTCCAGGGCGTTGATCAGCGCGAGTTCCGGCAGGCCGACCACCGAGGGATAGCGCCGGTTGAACTCCTCGAGCGTCATCTGCGAGGGCGCCCGCTGCAGGACCAGCCGGTTCGGCCTGGCGCCCAGCACCTTCTGGTCGGTGACCGTGCGGAAGCTCCGCAGGCTCGAGCGGAAGGCGTCGGCGTACGTCGCCGCCGCGGCGGCGCCGCCGTAGGCGGCCAGGCGGAAGGTCTGCCCCTTGTGGGAGAGGAAGAGCACCGAGCCGGCGAGGGCGCCCTCCTGGGTCTGGGCCCGGAAGTCGCCGCCGGCGGCCTGGAGCCCGTTCACCGTGGTGGCGCGGGCCTGGCCCTCCACCCCCTGCTGGGAGAAGAACTCCTGCGCCGCGGCCTGAGGCGTTCCCCTGGCCAGCATGAGCTGGATGACTGCGTCGCCCTTCTGCGGGGCGGCCAGCACGGCGGCGGCCGTGTTCTGGTGCTGCCAGCCGCGCGGGAAGTCGAGCTGGAAGGCCAGGTCGGGGTGGTAGAAGCGGTCGCCCTCGAAGTAGCCGTTGCGCGGGTTCTCCCCGTACACCAGGCCGTCGACGTGGCGGAGGTATCCCGCCTCGTTGACCGTGGATTTCGACAGGTCGGCGGTGATCGTGTCGGCCCGCTCGCGCGCCCTCGCCACCCGGTCCGCCGGGGCGGGGTGGGTCGAGGCCCAGCTCGGGAGGCGGTCGCCGCCCGAGGCCTGGGAGACCCGATCGAGGGTCTCGAAGAGGTCGTCCGCCTCGCGCGGGTCGTATTGCGTCCGCATCATGTAGCGGAACCCGAGGGCGTCGGACTGCGACTCCTGGTCCCGGCCGAACTTGAGGAAGAGGAGGCCGAGGCCCTGCTGCGCCGCCTGCAGCACGCCGCCCAGTTCGGGCTTCACGATCGCGGCGCCCACCAGCCCCACGGTGGCGAGCTGCTGCCGGGTGATCGCCTTCGCCGAGTGGCGCGCGGTGACGTGGCCGATCTCGTGGCCGAGCACGCTGGCCAGCTCGGCCTCGCTGTTCAGGTGGGTGAGGATCCCGCGGGTGACCATCACGTAGCCGCCCGGCGCGGCGAAGGCGTTGATGGCCGCGTCGTCGAGCACGCTGAAGGTCCACGGCAGGGCGGGCCGTTCGGAGACGGCCGCCAGCCGCATCCCGATGCCGGTGATGTAGGCCTGGAGCGCCGAGTCCGGCACCAGTCCGTAGGTGGCGATCGCACCCTGGTAGGTCTGCCGGCCGAGTTCGATCTCCTGCGCTTCGGACACGAGCATGAGCTCCCGCGACCCGGTGGCGGGATTCGTGGCGCACGCGAGGACGACGAGGCCGGCGCCGGCCAGCGAGACCGCGCCGGCACGCCGGGCCAGGGGACGGGGATGCATCGGTCTCTCCTCCCACAGGTGGCGCCGGGGCCCAGGATACCGCGTCCCCGGACCCGGGCCCGTGATCCAGGACACCGGCGCCGGTCAGCGCGCCGGGGCGAGCTCCGCGGCGAGGGCGTCCGCCAGGTACACCTTCCGCAGGGCCTCGAGGAGCCCGCGGCTGTCCACCCACACCGCGCGCGGCACCGCCTCGGTGAAGAGGAAGCGGCCGGGGAGCATCTCGATGTTGCCGTCGAAGATGAGGCCCACGATCTCGTGGTTCCGGTTGATCACCGGGCTCCCCGAGTTGCCCCCGATGATGTCGTTGGTGGACACGCCGTTGAGCGGCGTGGCGAGGTCGAGTGCGGCCCGGCGCTCCACCCACCGCGGCGGGAGGTTCCAGGGCTCCTTCCCGCCCCATCCCGCGGAGCGGTCGTAGAGCCCGTGGAACGTGGTGAACGGCTGGACCAGCGTGCCGTTTGCCGGGTATGATCGCACCTCGCCGTCGGAGATCCGGAGCGAGAAGGTCGCGTCGGGCGCGACGGAACTGCCGTGGACGGCGAGCAGCGCGCGGGCGATGCGGGTGTCCGCCTGGGCCTCGCGGTCGCCGACGGCGGCGAGGTCGCGCTGCACCCGCGCCTCGTGCGGCTCGATCACGCGCGCGAGCGCGATCAGCGGATCGTCCGACGCGTGTACCGCGGCGGTCCCGCCCTCCGCGAGCTGCCGCCGGAAGGCGGGGTCCCCCACCTTCGTGCCCTCGACCAGGGCCCGCGCGGCGTCCGCGGGGGTCCGGTCACCCAGGGCCGCCAGGCGCACCGGGTCGGCGGGGGAAAGCTCCGCCGCCATGCCTTCGAGCCAGCCGGTGAGCAGCCGGACCTCGAGCGCCGGGTCGGGCGCCTCGCCGGAGAAGAGGGTCCGTTCGAGCGCCGCCTTGCTGGCGTCGCGGAACTGCGGACGCCGTGCGCTGTCGGGCAGGGCGCGCTCGGCGGGGTAGCGCACGGTGAGCCCGGCGAGCGAGAGCAGGCGGGAGCCGTACGCATTGAAGGTGTGATGGCGCTGCGCCGGGGCGAGGCGCGTGGCCTCGCGACGGGTCCCCTCGATCACGCCCCACGCGTCACCGTACTGCTGGCGGAGCGCCGGGTCGGCCTGGACCTTCGCGCGGAACTCCTGCTCCCAGGCGGCCTTCCGCGCCATCAACGTGGAGTCGAGCAGGCCGCTCCGGTATCCCGAGATCGCCTTCTGTGAATTCTGCAGGCCGAAGATGGTGTTGCGGTACGACAGCGCCTTGGCCGAGTCCTGCCGCCCCACCTCCTCGTACGCCGGGATCATGCGGCCGAACATGGTCAGGATCGCCGGGTACTCCACGTCGCGCAGGTACTCGAGCTGCGCCATCGTGTTCAGCCGCCCGGTCGAGCCCGGGTTCCCGATGACGAAGATCAGCTCGCCTTCCTGGGAGCCCGACGCGCTCCAGCGGAAGTGCTCGGTGCGGGCGGGCGCGCCGTCCACGTAGGCGCGGACGAAGCTCACGTCGAGGTCGTGGCGCGGGTAGGTGAAGTTGTCGGGGTCGCCGCCGAAGAACGCCGTCTGGCCCTCGGGCGCGAACACCAGGCGGACGTCGTTGAACCGCCGGAAGCGGTAGAGCTTGAATTGCCCGCCGCGGTAGAAGGTGACCACCTGGCAGAAGCGCTCCGCGGCCCCGCCGCCGCACTCCCGCTCCAGCGCCCGGATCGCCCCCCGTCGGGCCTCCGCCGCCTGCGCGTCGGTGGCGCGGGCCGGCACCGCCGCGCTCACCCGGGGTGTCACGTCGCTGATCTCCTGGAGCTGGTCCAGCACCAGCCCCTGGCAGGGCCGCTCCTCCGCCCGGGTCGGCGCAATGAACCCGTTGCTCAGGAAGTCCTCCCCCGGACGGGTGGACGACTCGATGCAGCTGCGGGCGCAGTGATGGTTGGTCATCACCAGCCCCTCGGGGCTGACGAACGAGGCGGAGCAGCCGCCGCCGAAGCGGACGGCCGAGAGCCGCGCATGGTCCAGCCAGGCCTGGTCGGGGGTGAACCCGTAGCGCGCCTTCCAGTATGCCAGGGGCGGCACGTCGAACGTCCACATCTTGCCGGTTTCGAGGCCGGGATACTCCGCAGGCGCCTGGGCCGCGGCGGGGACCGCGACGACGGCGGCCAGAAAGGCGAGGACAGCGAGACGTCGCACCGGGAACCTCCAGGATGAAGTCGCGGGCGCTCAGGCGGCCAGGCGGGCGGCCAGCTCGAGCGCGCCGTCGAGCGTGGGTGCGTAATGCACTCCGGCGTGCTTCTCGTCAAGGTTGGCCCGGGCGAGGACCTCCAGCGGCTGGGGCTGCACCCGGGCGAGGATCACCTGGCAACGGTCGTGCTGCAGCCGCTCCACCGCCGCCTCGAGGCCCACGAGGCCGGTGGCGTCCATCGCGGGCACCGCCGCCAGGTCGAGCACCACCACCTTCGCCGTGCCGGCGATGTCGTGCAGCGAGCGCATCGCCTTCTGCGCCGCGCCGAAGAAGAGCGGGCCCGCGATCTCGTACAGGACCACGCCGGCCGGCACCGACCCGTGCGCCGTGGGCGCGCCCTCCGACACCAGGCGCGTGCCGCTGATCTCCGCCATCCGGCGCATGAAGAGCAGCGCCGCGAGCAGCACGCCCGCGGTCACCGCCACCACCATGTCGAACACCACGGTGAGCAGCAGGCAGGTGGCCAGCACCAGCGCGTCGCTCCGCGGCGCGACGCGGAAGATCTGCGTCACGTGGTCGATCTCGGCCATGTTCCACGCCACAATCAGCAGCAGCGCGGCCAGCGCCGGCATCGGCAGGTAGGCCAGGAGCGGCGCCAGCACCAGCATCGCGAGCAGCACGAAGACCGCATGCGCCGTCGCGGCCACCGGCGTCCGCCCGCCGGCGCGGACGTTCGTGGCCGTCCGGGCAATGGCCCCCGTCGCGGCGAACCCGCCGAACCACGGCGCCACCAGGTTGCCGATGCCCTGGCCGAGCAGCTCGGCGTCGGGGTCGTGCCGGGTGCCCGCCATGCCGTCCGAGACCACGGCGGAGAGCAGCGACTCGATCGCGCCGAGCATCGCGATGGCGAAGGCCGGCGGCACCAGGTCGCGGACCAGCCGCAGGCTCAGCACCAGTGGCTGGCCGTCCGGCCCGCCGAGCCTCCACGGGAGCGCGAAGCCGGGTGGTCGGCCCGGGATGCCGTGCCCCACCACGCCGCCGCCGGCGTCGAACGTGAAGCGGTCGCCGATCGTGGCGACGCCGAATCCCGGGAGCCAGCGTGCCGCCAGCCAGGCGCCCACGGCGGCTGCCGCAAGGGCCACCAGCGGCGAGGGCACCCGCCGCGTCAGCCGGGGCCAGAAGACGAGGAGGAGCAGGGTGAACCCGGCCGTCGCCAGCGCGGGCCATTGCCAGCCGGGCAGCGCCCGCACCACTTCCACCAGGCGGTCCGGCGTGCTCTCGACCGTCGGGAGGCTCAGCCCCAGCACATCAGCGAGCTGGATCGAGGCGATGACGATCGCGATGCCGGACGTGAACCCCGTCGTCACGGGGTGCGGGATGAACTCGATCAGCCGCCCCATCCGCAGCACGCCGAACAGCGCCTGGATGGCGCCCGCGAGCAGCGTGGCGAGGAGCAGGCCCGCGATGCCGTACCGGGCCGAGACCGGCGCGAGCAGCACGACGAAGGCGGCCGTCGGCCCCGACACCTGCGTACGGGAGCCGCCCAGGAGCGGGATCAGCCCGCCGGCCACGATCGCGGTGTACAGGCCGTACTGCGGAGGCACGCCGCTCGCGATCGCCAGTGCCATCGAGAGCGGGAGGGCGACGATGCCGACGACGATGCCGGCCAGGATGTCGCGGCGCAGGTCCCCGGCGCCATAGCCCCCGGCGATCGACTCGCGAAGGGCCGCGCCCGGGCGCGGCCAGCGCCCCGACCCGGCATCGTCGGAGGCCTGAATTCGTGCGTGGCGGTGCGGCATGATGGCGCGGAAGATAGCGCCACCCGGGAGGCCCGTCAGGCGACCGGCGCCGCTTTCGTTCGCGATTCACGGTTTCCGGGGGATCAGCCCCGGGGAAAGCCGGCGGCACGGCGGATGGACCGGACCTGACGGTGATGGTGCCGCAAGTGAAACGCGAGGAAGTCGAGCATCTGGTGCAACGAGAGCCATCCCGCCACGGAGTGCCGGAACAGCCGCTCCCCGCGCCGCGGCAAGGACAGGCCGCGCAGCGCCGCCTCGTCCACGAGCACCAGGTGCTCGACCACCTGGGCGATGGACCACCGGCCCGGACCGGGCGCGAAACGCACCTGGACCGGGTCGAGCGGCCGCACCTCGGCCAGCACGTCCGCGCGCGCGGCACCGAGTCCCGCAAGGCCATCGTCGAAGGGGATCCCCGTCGGCATGCCCGTCCTCCCGGGTTCAGTCCAGCACCAGGACGCCGGCCACGCCGCCGAATTCGTCCCGCACCATCGGGACGCCCGGGGGTGCGCCCCACCTGCCGCCGTCCACCCTCAGGTTGAACTGGTGGCTGCCGGCCGGAACCACGCGCTCGAGCTGCCAGGTCCCGTCCGGCGCCCGCCGGAACGGCACCGGCTCCCAATCGGTGAAGTCGCCCGCCAGCTCCACCCGGTTCGCCGCCGGCGCCTGCACCACGAAGAGCCGCACGGCCAGCGCGGTGCGCACCTCGAATCCCCGGACGACCGGAACCGCGATGGGCGGGCGCGAGCGGTAGGCCTGGCGGAGCGCCCAGCCCTCGGCCTCCGACCCGAACGGATTCCCCACCCGCGCGCCAACCTGCAGGTACCGCCCGTCCCCGAAGCCACGGGCCGGGTCCGAGGGAAAGCGGCCGGCGGTGGCGGTGAATGCCAGTTGCCGGACGATCTGCAGCGCGAGGCCGACCGAGGCCCACGACTCGTCCCCGGTGCCCTGCCCCCTCCACCACCGGTGGCCGGCGCCCGCGGTGAGCTCCAGCCTCCGCCAGGCCGCGCGGAGCGCGAGCTCGGCGTCGAGATAGGCGTCCCCGGGGTTCACCGTCGTCGGCAGCAGCGTCCCGGATACCGTCGCCGGTCCGAACAGGGCCCAGCCGCCCACGTCGGCGAAGACGATGCTCCGTGCCGCCAGGCCGTCATCCCCGGCCCCGGCGCCAGCGCCGGCCCAGAGCCCCGCGTGGCTGCCCGTCCGGTGCAGCCGGCCCCGGGCGAGCGTCAGGATGTTCCCCGACCCGCCGCCGCTCTGGGTGAGGGCGGCGCCGGCAAGCGACAACTCGGGGAGGAGGGGGCCGATCCGGCCCGGGGTGAGCGTCGCGTCCAACGTCCCCTGCATCGCCCACAGGTTGTCGGTGTACCGGCCGTAGGCGCCGCCGACGAGTATCGCGGCCCCGGGGGCCGGCTCGAGGTGGACCGAGGGGGCGAAGGTCGCGCCCCACGAGTCACCGCCGACGTCCGACTCCACGCGGGTGACGTCGACGTCCACCCAGGCGCGGACCTGGGCGGCGGCGCGAGTGCAGGGCGTGAGCAGGAAGACTGCCAGGAGACGGCAAGGATGGACCATCGCGGGACGACACCTCGCCGTGAGTGTGCGTCCCGAAAGGTAGCCCGGCTGGGCGCCGCAGCTACATCGGCCTCGAGCCCCTCCCCCGGGTCCGCCCCGGGGGCAGCACCTTGTCGGGCGGGCGGCCACCGTGGGCCCGCACCGACGCCGCGGCTCCCGGAGGCACTCCGGCCCTGATGTCGGCCTCGACCACCCGACGGAGCTCGACGTACCCGGCGTCGGACACGCCCCGGGCGGCGAGCGCGACCACGACCCCCTGTGCGGTCTCCACCGGCACACCACGGGACACCAGGTCCGCGAGCGTGGCGAGGGGTACGCTGAGGGCCGCCGAGCCCCGGGCCCGCCGCAACTCGCCGAGGGCGCGGGGTGTGACGCCGGCGCGCAGGGCGGCGGCTCCGGCGGTCAGCTCGGCCGGCGAACCGCCGCCCAGCGCGGCGCGCGCGCGGCCGAGGTCCGCCAGAAGGGCTCGCACGGCTTCCGCGATGCGCGCGCCGGGCGCGTGCTTGCTCGCCCCCTCCAGCGCCTTGTCCACCAGCGGCTCGCTCGGCAGGCTGGCCGCGCGCGCGGAGTCCACCAGGCGGGCGACGACGGCGCCGGTGGCCGGGTCGAGTCGGGCCAGCCGCGCGTCCTGGGCGGCCATCGGCGCGGCGACCAGGACCAGGCTGGTGAGGCACGCCATCGAGGCCACGATC
Organism: uncultured Gemmatimonadales bacterium; assembly: GCA_963717315.1. Taxonomy (GTDB): domain Bacteria; phylum Gemmatimonadota; class Gemmatimonadetes; order Gemmatimonadales; family GWC2-71-9; genus JAICEH01. The sequence continues at coordinate 7,125 of CAVQWA010000053.1, read as the reverse complement.
CGCATCAGGATCTCCCCACCACCGTCACGACGGAGTTCGGGCTGCCGAAATCGGCACCCGCCGTGGGTGCGGACGGGTCGGCCAGCCAGCGGACCCCATCCACCACGAACGCGTATTCGTGCCGCCCCGGTTCGAGGGGTACCTCGACCACCCAGACTCCACCCGAGGCCTCGGCGCGGAGGGGCGTCGCCGTGGGATCCCAATCGTTGAAGGAGCCGACGAGGGCCACCGTGCGGGCGCCCGGCGCCGCCATGACGAACCGCACCGGCTGCGCCACGCCGACCGCTCCGGCCCGCGGAGCCGAGACCGCCACGGGAGCCGGGCCACCCCGCATCGCCACCCAGGTGCCCGCCCCGGCGACCGCGGCCAGGGCCAGCGCGCCCGCGAACGCGGCCAGCGGAGCCACCCGGATCGGCCGGGGCCGGAGCAGCCAGTCGATCGGCCCGCGCCCCGCCTCCGCCCGCACCGCGGCCATGAGCCGCGTGTCGAAGCCCGGCCCCGGCGCGAGCGGGCGCCGGAGCGCCTCGGCGGCGCGCCGCACCCGGGGATCGAGCTCGTGGTCTGCCGTCATTCGGGCACCTCGTCCTTCAGGCGGTCACGCAACGCGTCACACGCCCGCTTGACCCGCATCTTGAGTGCGGAGACCCCCGCACCGGTCAGGGCGGACATCTCCTCGTAGCTCACGTCCTCCACGTGGCGCAGGAGGAACGCTTCCCGCTGGTCCGACGGGAGCTCGGCCAGCGCCCGGGCGATGGCGTCGTGCCACGCGAACCCGTCGGCCAAGGACTCGACCCGGCCGCTCACCCGGCCATCGGGGTCGAGCAACTCCCGTCCTTCGAGCGTCTTCCGGCGCGCCCCCCAGGTCCGGCACCGGTTCACCAGGATCCGGAAGAACCAGGCGTCGAACCGATCCGGCTCCCGGCACCGCCGGAGCGCCCGGAACGCCCGGAGAAAGCTCTCCTGGAGCGCATCCTCCGCGTCCAGCCGGTTTCCGAGGAGGTGGAGAGCGTACCGGAACCCCCGTTCCTGGTGGCGAGCGACGAGGACTGCAAAGGCATTCACGTCCCCCGCGAGGACTCGCGCCACCACCTCGCCGTCCGTGACCTCCGTCACGAACTGACCCCGGGACCGGGAGGATGGTCACCCGTGTGACCCGGTCGAGGCGTTCCGGGTCTTTCAGGGCGACGCTCTCTCCGGAGGAAGTTCATGTTCCGCACGCTGTCCCGAGTCATCCTCGCCGGCGCTCTCGCCCTGCCCCTCGCGGCCTGCGGCGAGTCGAATGGTCCGAACGGGGACGGGCGCATCTCGCTGCTTCTCACCGATGCCCCGGGCGACGTGAAGGCTGCCGTGGTCACGATCGATCAAATCTACCTGCAAGGCGAGGACGGCCGCGTGGTGCTCCGCGACGAACCGGTCACGACCGACCTCCTCACCCTGGCCAACGACACCCACCTGCTCGTGGATGACGCCCCGGTTCCGGCCGGCCGGTACGGGCAGTTGCGGTTCGTCGTTTCCGGCGGCTATGTCGAGGTGGAGGACGACGCCGGCGGGTCGCGCTTCTTCGCCACCTCCCCCGACTACGCCGGGCTCCCGGTGGGCGTTGTCCCCGACGGCGAGCTCCGGATGCCGAGCTACGATGCCTCCGGCTTCAAGGTCTCCATGCCGGGTGACCTGCTCGACGTGGACGGCACCCAGCGGATCCTGCTGGTGGACTTCGACGTGCAGCAGAGCTTCGGCCAGGAGGCCGGGCAGTCCGGCGCGTGGGTGATGCGCCCGGTGGTCACGGCCACCGACGTCACCTTCGCGGCAGCGATCACCGCCGAGGTGCGCCTGGGAGACGGCGTCACCCTGCCGCAGGTGGGCGGCCAGGACGTGACCCTGGCCCAGGCCAGCGTGACGCTGGAGGACGGGGCGGGTGGCAGCGAGACCCTCCCGCTCGAGGACCTCGACGGGGATGGCATCTTCACCGCGAGCTGGCGGTTCCTCTTCCCCGGTGACTACCAGGTTTCCTTCGTCGAGCCCACGGGCCTCAACCTCACCACGGACCCGGTCTTCCCCGTCCCGGTCACGGTGGCCGAGGGTGCGGACGAAATGGTGGCCGCAGTGGTGACGGCGGCGGTGGCGGAGTAGGGTCGGACAGGCGGACAGTCGGTCGGACGGTCGGGCGGTCGGGGTTTCCGGCTGTCCGACCGTCCGGCTGTCCGACTACCTTTCGCCATCCCTCTGCCTGGAGGCAGTGATGGCTCGGATCGGGAAGCGACTCGACCAGGCGACCGGCCTGGTCACCCGTCGTGCCGGCAAGGCGCTGGCGAAGGCGGAGAAAGCCGTGTCGAAGACGCGGAAGTCCGCCAGCCGCACCCTGGAGGAAGCGACCGACAGCGTGCGGTCGTACGCCAAGGGCGTCCAGCGGAAGGCGAAGGACCCCGAGGTGCAGCGCAAGCTCAAGCGGGCCGGCACGGCCGCCGCCGTCGCGGGCGCCGCGGTGCTGGCGGTGGTCGCGACGAAGAAGGTCGTGAAGAAGCGGAAGGCGGCGAAGAAGCGCTGACCCGCCCCACGGCCTCAGGGGAAGATCCCGAGGTCGTGGTAGCTCAGCACGATCTTGTCGAGGGCATTGACCATCGCGGCCAGGCGGAAATCCGCCCGGTCGCGATGCGCGTTCCGGGTGGCGCGCACATCGTGCCAGGCCTGCACCATCGTCTCCTCGAGGCCCGAGCGCACCAGCGCCTCCTCGTCGGCCCCCTGCGTGGCGCTCGCGACCTCGGCCGCGGAGAAGCGCTTCCCCGTCGCCCCCTCGACCGCCTGCAGCAGCCGCCTGTAGGCCCCCTCCTCGAAGCGCTTCTCCATCCGGCCGAACCGGAGATGGTCGAGGTTCTTCACCCACTCGAAGTACGAGACGGTCACCCCGCCGGCATTGAGGTAGATGTCCGGGATGACCATCACCCCACGCTGGCGGAGGATCGCGTCGGCCTCGGCGCTGGTGGGTCCGTTCGCGCCCTCGGCGAGGACCTTCGCCCTCACCCGGGGCGCGTTGGCGGCCGTGACCTGGTTTTCGAGGGCCGCCGGGACCAGGATGTCGCAATCGAGCTCCAGCGCAAGACTGCCGTGGGCCAGGTCGGTGGCGCCGGGGAAGCCGGTGATCCTCCCGGTCTCCTTCCGGTGTGTCATCACCGCGTCGAGGTCGAGCCCGTCCGGGGCGTGGATCGCCCCTTCCGACTCCGCCAGCCCCACCAGCACCGCCCCGCCCTCCTGCAGATACTTCGCGGCGTGGTAGCCGACGTTGCCCAGGCCCTGCACGACGACCCGCTTCCCGGTCACGCCCTCGGTCAGCCCGGCGGCCTTCATGTCCTCGGCCACCGCACACGCCTCGCGGATGCCGAAGAAGACGCCCAGGCCGGTGGCCTCGGTGCGCCCACGGATGCCGCCCTGCGCCACCGGTTTCCCGGTCACGCAGCCGAGCCCGTTGAGGTCGCCGGTGGAGAGCTGGATGTACGTGTCGGCGATCCACGCCATCTCCTGCGCCCCGGTGCCGAAGTCGGGGGCGGGGACGTCGAGCGCGGGGCCCAGGAAGTTCTTGCGCAGGAGCTCATAGGCGTAGCGCCGCGTGATCCGCTCGAGCTCCCCCTCCGAGTACTGCTTCCGGTTGATCTTGACGCCGCCCTTCGCGCCGCCGAATGGCACGTCCATCAGCGCGCACTTGTAGGTCATCAGCGCGGCGAGGGCCACCACTTCGTCCTCGTTCACCATCGTCGCGTACCGGATGCCGCCCTTGGTGGGCAGCCGGTGGTGGCTGTGCTCCGCGCGCCAGGCGTGGATCACCTCGACGGTCCCGTCATCCCGCCGGATCGGGAAGGCCATCCGGTATACCGAATCGCAGTCGCGGATCTTGGCCAGCAGGTGTGGCGGGTGGTCGGTCAGCGCCGCAGCGAGGTCGAAGGAGCGGTTGACCTGGTCGAGGAAGCTCGTTGCGCTGGACATGCGGGCTCGGGGAACGGGGAACAGGGAACGGGGACCGGGGAACGGGACCTTCGACCTTCGACCTTCGACCTTCGACCTTCGACCTTCGACCGCGGATTACGGATACCTCCCCGACCGACCGGATGCAACCAAATGGCCCGCCGGGCCGTCTTCACCTCTGATTCCCCTCGTGGAGGCACCGATGGCCCGATTCCCCGCCCTCGCCGCCCTGGCCCTCCTCGCCGCCTGCGGCGAGCGCGCCCCCGACTCCGGCCTCCGGGTGGCGGTGGACACGGTCGGCGACACCGTGACCGTCCGGACCATCGCCGGCAGCGCCTGAGACAGCGCCCGGGTGCTGCAGGAGGACCTGAGCATCGGGGTGGACGATGGCGCCCCGGAGGAGATGTTCGGCCCGATCCGCTCCCTGGCCGTGGCGCCGGATGGAGCCATCTACGTGATGGACCCCGAGCCGGCCCCGCGGAAGTTCGACCGGACGGGCGCCTGCCTGGCCACCTTCGGGCGCCTCGGGAGCGGCCCGGGGGAGTACCCGCAGCCCGACGGCGGACTCACCGTGCTTGCGGATGGCCGGGTGGTCGTGCGCGACCCTTCCAATGGCCGGTTCCAGCTCTTCACCCCGACGGGGGAACCCGCCGGCACCTGGCCCGCCACCACCGGCTTCAACACCAGCCGGCAACTGGGCCGGGACACTGCGGGCAACGTCTACGCCGTCATCCTGCTGGAGACCAACGTGGACCCACGGGACTGGAAGCTGGGGATCCGCCGGCTCGACGCCACCGGCGCGACGCACGACACCCTGGCCGTGCCGGAATGGGAATTCGAACGGATGGAGATCACCGGCCAGCGCGAGGGCAACTCGAGGATCAGCGACGTCCCCTTCTCGCCGCGCGCCCCCTGGGCCTGGAGCCCGCTGGGCTACTTCGTGGGCGGCGTGAGCGACCGCTATCGCATTGACCTCCTCCGCCCCGGGGGAGTGCTCCGGCTCGAGCGCGAAGTCGCGATTCGGGTGCTCGTGACTCACGACTCACGACTCACGACTCGCGACTACTGCGGCGCCAACCGATCCAGGAACGCCCGCTCGTCCGCCGTGAGGCTCGTCGGCCCGCCGGCACGCACCTTCGCCAGGACCCGGTCCAGCTCGGCCCGGTTCACCTCATGCAGCCGCTCCCGCGGGATCCGCTCCCACCGGGTGAGGTCGCCGCCGTTGGGCACGCCGCGGTGCGTCGGCCCCAGCGCCGCCTGCCGGAACGCCCGCGCCGGCGACCGCTTCTCGATCCACACCAGGTAGAGCCACCCGCCGAGGAAGCCGCCCAGGTGCGCGAAGTGGGCGATCCCCTGCTGCGCACCGGTGAACCCGCTCCAGAGCGAGAGCGCGGTGAGGAGCACCACGAAGAGCCGCGACTCGATCGGCAGCACCCCCCAGAGCAGCAGCCGCTCGTGCGGCCAGTACCGCGCGAAGGCGAGCAACACCGCGAACACCGCGCCGGAGGCACCGATGATCGCGGCGTTCGGCGCGAGGGGAATGGACAGGAGGGCGCCGGCGATGCCCCCCGCGAAATAGAGCGTGAGGAACTGCCGCCCGCCCAGCCGCGCCTCGACCCTCGGGCCCAGGAAGAAGAGCCCGAACATGTTCCCCAGCAGGTGGAAGAAGTCCGCGTGGAGGAACTGGTAGGTGAGCAGGGTCCACGGCTGGGTGAGCACCGCGCCCGGCACGAAGACGAGGGGATAGACGAATTGCGGAGCGGCACGGCTCGCGAAGAACATCACGACGTTCGCGAGCAGTAGCCGGGTGACCCAGGGTGTCATCGGGGGGAACGGTACGAGCCGGGCGACCGATAGGCAACCGACGCACGCGCCCTCCCCGGTGCGTCCCCGCGTGTTCGTGACCGGGGCGACGGGGTACTTCGCGGGGCGGCTGGTGCCGCGCCTCCTCGCCGCGGGCTATCCCGTGCGGGGCGGGGCGTCTTCGACCGGCTGGCGGGGGGGGACCCGGCCTCCGGCGAGGCCGGCGCGACCCCCCGCCGCATCTCCTTCGGCGAGGCGTTCGATTCCTGGCGGGTCACGGGCATCGAGCCGAACCGCCGACTGGTGCTCCGCGCAGAGATGACGCTCCCCCGAGAGGCCCTGCTCGAGTTCACCCTCGAACCGCTGGCGCCGGCACCCGACGGATCGCCCCGCACCCGGTTGACCCGGAACCGCCCGATTCCTCCCGTGCGGGCTACTCGGTCACGTCTGCTGGCACCTCGTCCGGCTGCTGCACGGTGTGGTGTTTCGCGGAATGCTCGACGGGATTCGGGCGGCGTCGGAAGCGCAATCGGCTGCAGCCGTGGGACCCTGAATCGCGGCTCCCATCGCCCCACTCTGGCATTGTGCAAGGCGCCAGCGGCACGTACAGTCAGAAGACACTGCCACGCAACCACTTGCGGGTTGGCCCGCTGATTGCTCACTGGCGCCAGGGCAACCAGCGAAACCGGCCTATGTACCGCATCCGCCTTACCGACGGGCGGGAACTCGAGTTCCCCTCGATCCAGGAGTTTTCGGCCGCGGTCCATGACGGCACCGTGGACGAGAACGCGAGCATCTTCCACCGGCGCGCCGAGCGCTGGCTGCCTGTTCGCGAGCATCCGCACTTCATCCAGTCCCGCGCCCAGGTCCCTGCCCGCCCCCCGCACGTCGCCCCGCCGGCGCCCGAGAGCGATGGTGTGGACCTCGACGCGATCCTCTCGCTGCTCGACGCCCCCTCCGGCGATTCCGCCCCCTCGCGCCGGCCGCCCCCGCCGCCCGCCGAGCCGGTGCGGGATGAGGCCCCGGCCGAACCCGACCACACCGCCGGCGTCCATTCGCTTCCTGCCGTCCTATCGTTACGACAGGAACCATCCTCGAAGCGCCCTGCCCTGCCTTGTCGCCGCCGCTCAGCAACCGACGCGCGAGATCGTCGGCGTCCAACTCACGTTCCTTCATCCAGGAGGCCGTCGCAAAGCCGATGTTGAATATCCCCGGCGCGCGATCGGACCGCTTGGCGCGTCTATGCTTCGCCTCGCCCCCGCCGCTCCCGCGCTCGGCATTGCCGAAGGCTTTGAGAAGGCATGGGCCGCGCAGCTGCTATTCGACGAGCCTGTATGGGCGACGCTTGGCGCCGACCGTTTTGGCGTC
>CAVQWA010000052.1:0-46307 GCA_963717315.1 uncultured Gemmatimonadales bacterium | reverse complement strand
GGAAGGCGGTGGGCAAGAAGGACCAGGAGCTGGCGAACCAGGAGGTCGCGAAGTTCGTGGAGCGGGCGGTGGCCGAGGGACATCCCCGGCCGATGGTGGAGGAGATCGGCCGGCAGATCGTCACCTTCGGCCGCTACGGCTTCAACAAGTCGCACTCGGTGGCCTACTCGGTCCTGTCCTACCAGACCGCGTGGCTCAAGGCGCACCATCCCGGCCGAGTTCATGGCGGCCGCTGCTCTCGTCCGAGATCGGCGAGCACCGACAAGGTGGTGCAGTACATCAACGAGGCGCGCGAGCTCGGCCTCGAGGTGCTCCCGCCGGACGTGAACGAGTCGGGCTTCAAGTTCACGGTGGTCGGCGAGCGCCGGATCCGCTTCGGCCTCGGCGCGGTGCGCAACGTGGGCCGCGGGGTGATCGAGTCGATCATCGACGGCCGCCGGGCCGGCCGGTACGCCACCCTGGCCGACGTCGTGCGGCGGGTGGACCTCCGGCTCGCGAACCGGCGGGTGCTGGAGTCGCTGGTGGCGGCGGGGGCGTGCGACGGCCTCGACGGCCACCGCGCCCAGCTTGCCGCGGGGCTCGAGTCCGCGCTGGCCGAGGCGCAGCTCGAGCAGCAGGAACGCGAGGCGGGCCAGGTGTCCCTCTTCGGCGACGCGGCGCCCGAGGCGCGCCCCGCGCACCGCGGCCTCCCCGACGTCCCGCCGTGGCCCGAGGCCGAGCGGCTCGCGCGGGAGAAGGAACTGCTCGGGTTCTTCATCTCCGGGCACCCGCTGGAGCGCTTCCGCGCGGAAGTGGAGCTCTTCGGCACCCGGACCACGGCCACCCTCGGGGAGTGGAGCGAGCACCCCGTGACGCTGGCCGCGGTGGTGACGGCGGTGAAGCGGCAGATCTCCAAGAAGACCGGCAAGGAGTACGCGCGGGTCACGCTGGAGGACTTCCACGGCACCGCGGAGGCGATCGTCTTCCCCGAGGCGTGGGCCCGGCTCAACCAGGCGGTCGTGCCCGACGCCGCGGTGCTGCTCAGCGGCGGCTACAGCCCGCGGGACCGCGGCGAGGACCGGGCCCCCTTCGTGGTCGAGGGGGTGCGGCCGCTGGAGGAGCTCAAGCAGACCGGGGCCCTCGCGCTCAGCCTCCGCTGGCGGGCCCCGCAAGCGCCCCGGCCGGACGATGTCCGGGCCGCGGCGGCGCTCTTCGCGGCCCACCCCGGCGCGGCGCCGGTCTATATTGAGTGGAACGACGGCAATGGCGAATCCCTCCGCCTCCGGTCCCGGCGCGTCCGCGTCGCCCCGGAGGAGGATCTGGTGCGCGCGCTCCGCGACCTCTTCGGCGCCGACGCCGTGACCTTCGTCAAGGCGGGCTGAATGGCCACGCGGTTCACCCTGGAGTTCGAGAAGCCGCTGCTCGAGCTGGAGCGCGAGATCGCCGACCTGAAGCGGGTCGGCGCCGAGCGCGGGCTCGACATCGCGGCGGAACTCGGGCAGCTCGAGGGGAAGCTCGCCGCGCTCCAGCAGGAGATCTACGCCGGCCTGACGCCGATGCAGCGGGTGATGGTCGCCCGCCACCCGCGCCGTCCCTACACGCTCGATTACCTCAGCACCATCTTCACCGACTTCATCGAGCTGCACGGCGACCGGCTCTTCCGCGACGATCCCGCGATCGTCGGGGGGTGGGCCCGGCTCGCCGGCCAGACCGTGATGGTCGTGGGCCACCAGAAGGGGCGGGACACGAAGGACAACCTCCGGCGCAACTTCGGCATGCCGCACCCCGAGGGCTACCGCAAGGCGCTCCGCCTGATGAAGCTGGCGGCCAAGTTCAACGCGCCGGTGGTCTCCCTCATCGACACGCCCGGCGCCTATCCCGGCCTCGGCGCCGAGGAGCGCGGACAGTCGGAGGCGCTGGCCCGCTCCATCCTCGAGATGTCGGCGCTCCCCACGCCCATCGTGGCGGTCGTGGTCGGCGAGGGCGGCTCCGGCGGCGCGCTCGCGCTCGGCGTGGCCGACCGGGTGCTGATGCTGGAGAACTCGGTCTACTCGGTGATCTCCCCGGAGGGCTGCGCGGCGATCCTCTGGAAGGACGCGAGCCAGCGCGAGCGCGCCGCCCGGGCGTTGAAGATCACCAGCGAGGACCTGCTCCGCCTCAAGGTCATCGACGAGGTGGTGCCCGAGCCGGCCGGCGGCGCCCACGCCGACCCCGACGCCACCGGGGAGGCGCTGCGCGAGGCCATCGTCCGCCACGTGGCCGACCTGCGCAAGTCGCGGCCCGAACGACTGGTGCGGCGCCGCGCGGAGAAGTACGCCGCGATGGGCGCCTTCGCCGAGGCGTGATGCCGCAGACGGTCGAGGTGCGGTTCAAGGGGAACCGGAAGGGCCTGTTCGACTTCACGGATCCCGTCCCGCTCCGCATGCTGGAGCCGGTGATCGTCCAGGCGGACCGCGGCCAGGACCTCGGCCGGGTGAGCGCCGTCGGGGAGACGGCCCTGAAGAAGTGCGGCAGCGGCTGTGCCGGGTGCGCCGTGGGCGAGGCCCCGGCGTCCGCCGCCCGGATGCAGGTCCTCCGCCGCGCCACGCCGGAAGACGTGCACCGCCAGGACGACCTCCGCCGCGGGGAGGAGGACGTGCGCCGCGCCGTCCTCGAGCGGGTGCGCGCCCACGGGCTGGTCATGAAGGTGAGCGACGCCGAGTGGCAGTGGGACGGCGCAAAGCTCACCGTCTACTTCACCGCGGACCAGCGGGTGGACTTCCGCAACCTCGTGCGCGAGCTCGCCACCCGCTTCCGGACCCGCATCGAGCTCCGCCAGATCGGCGTGCGGGACGAGGCCGCCCGCCTCGGTGGCGTCGGCCGGTGCGGTCGCGAGTACTGCTGCACCTCCTGGCTGGGCGAGCTCTCCCCCATCAGCCTGAGCCTCGCCAAGGACCAGTCGCTCTCGCTCAACCCGTCGCAGATCTCCGGCGGGTGCGGCCGCCTGCTCTGCTGCCTCAAGTACGAGCACGACTTCTACGTGTCCGCGCGGAAGCGCTTTCCCCGGACCGGCAAGACGCTGCGGACGGTGCGGGGCACCGAGCGGGTGGTGGCGGTGGACATCTTCCGCGAGCGCGTCCTCCTCCGCCACGACGAGCAGGGCCTGCGGAGCGTGGCGCTCATCGACCTCCGGAGCGAGGCCGAGGCCGCCGGGCCGGGAGCCGACGGGGAGACGGAGCGGCGGGAGGACGGGGGGGGCGCCCGCCCCGAAGTCGCCGAGCCGCCGAGCCGCCCGGCCACCGAGCCGCTGCCCACGCCCTCCCCGGCCGGCCGCCGCCGCCGCCGCCGGGGACGGGGTCCCGGCCGGGGCGGCCCCGCCTCCCCCCCGACGGGGGCGTGATGGCGAGGTTCTTCCTCACCACCGCCATCGACTACGCCAACGGCGATCCGCATCTCGGCCACGCCTACGAGAAGCTCGGCGCCGATGCCATCGCGCGGTACCGCCGCCTCCGCGGGGACGACGTCTGGTTCCTGATCGGCATGGATGAGCACGGCCAGAAGGTGGCCCGGGCCGCCGCGGAGCTCGGCCTCGAGCCCCAGGCCCTGACCGACGAGATTGCTGCCCGCTTCCGGGCCACGTGGGCGCGCCTCGGGATCACCCACGACCAGTTCATCCGGACCACCGACCCGGGGCACCGGGCCGGCGTGCAGGAGCTGATCGGGCGGATCTTCGAGCGGAATCCCGGGGACTTCTACGAGAAGGCGTACGCCGGGTGGTACTGCGTGGGCTGCGAGGCCTTCAAGGCGGAGGCCGAGATCGCGGACGGCCGCTGTGCCCTGCATCCGACCCGGACGCTGGACTGGGTCGAGGAACGGAACTGGTTCTTCCGGCTCTCCCGCTACCGTGACTTCCTGCTCGAGCTGCACGAACGGCGCCCCGACTTCCTCCAGCCCGACACCCGGCGGAACGAGATCCTCGCCCTGCTGCGGCAGGGCCTCGAGGACATCTCGGCCAGCCGCGCGCGCTTCGAGTGGGGGGTGCCCTTCCCGCGGCTCACGTCCGACGGCGAGCAGCAGACCACCTATGTCTGGTTCGACGCCCTCCCGAACTACTGGACCGCAGGCCGGTTCCCCGGCTCCCGCGCCGAATGGCCGGCCCAGTTGCACGTGGTCGGGAAGGACATCACCCGCTTCCACACGGTGATCTGGCCGGCGATGCTCGAGGCCGCCGGGCTGCCGCTGCCGGAACGGGTATGGGGACACGGGTTCGTCTACTTCCGCGGCGAGCGGTTCTCCAAGAGCGCCGGAGCCCGCCTCGACCTGGGCGAGGCCGTGGACCGGTTCGGCCCCGACGCCTTCCGCTGGTTCCTGCTGCGCGAGATCCCCTGGGACGCCGACGGTGACTTCTCGTGGGAGCGCTTCGAGGCGCGCTACGTCACGGACCTGGCCGACGGCCTCGGCAACCTCGCGTCGCGGGCGCTCGCGATGGTGGTGAGGTACCGGGGAGGAACCGTGCCGGCGCCGGCGCCGAGCCCCCTCGACCAGGCGGGGGAGGAGGTGGTCGGGCGGTACGAGGCGGCGATGGACGCGCTGGACCTCCGCGCCGGCGCGGCACTCGTCTCCGAACTCGTCACGGCAGCCAACCTCCACGTGGCGCAGACCGCGCCGTGGGCGCTCGCCAAGGCCGGTGACGACCCCGGGCTCGACCGGGTGCTCGGCGCGCTGACCCGCGCCCTCTACCGCCTCGCGATCCTCGCCAGCCCCTTCCTGCCCGACCGGACGCAGCTCCTCTGGGAGGCCCTCGGCCAACTCGGCCGGGCGGCCTCGGCCGACTGGGCCACCCTCGGCGCCCCCCCCGTGGCGGGATGCGCTGTCAAGAAACCCGACGGCCTCTTCCCCAAGCCCGCCACCGAGTCGACCGGGTGACGTAACAGTGCCGCGGCAAGTCGCCAAGTTGTTGCCAACAAATGACTTCGAATTGCGCCATCAGGGTTGACACGGCTTGCACGCCGGGCGATTCTTAGCCGCCCTCGAGGAGCCGGGGGTGGCCCGGGGATTGCGCTTCGGGTCCGCAGTCCCCGCATCAGGTGGATTGGGAATGGCTGAACGGAAGTGGACGCTCGTCCTGATGCCCCACGGCTCCGGGGCATCGCGCGTCATCCAGGTTTCGCAGACCGCGCTGAAGGTCGTGGCGGCAGTCGGCGGCGCCCTGGTGCTGCTCGCCCTCGTGCTCGGATACACGACGGTGAGCCGCAGCGTGGACCTGCGTCGCGCGTCCGAGATGGCCCGGGAGAACGCCACCCTCGCAACCAGCCTCTCCGGGCTGCAGGGACGGCTCGACCTGCTGGAAGACACGTTGTCGGCCATCGCCGAGCGCGATCGCCGCATCCGCCTCCTCGCCAACCTCGACCCGCACGACCCGCAGGTGCTGCAGGCCGGCGTCGGCGGCTCCGTGCCGGCACGGGTGAGCGGCAGCGAGGTGGTGCGCCAGGCGACCTCGGCGCGCACCGAGCTGAACACCCTCATCCGGCGGGCGAACCTGCTCGCCGCCTCGTTCACCGAGGCGGGCGACAGCCTCGAGTCCCACGCCCAGCGCCTGGCGGCGACGCCCTCGATCCTGCCGACCACCGGCTGGCTCTCGAGCGCCTTCGCCTCGATGCGCCGCCACCCCATCCTGCACATCTCCCGGCCCCACGAGGGCCTCGACATCACCGCCCCGACCGGGACGCCCATCGAGGCCCCGGCTGCCGGCACGGTGACCGATGCCCGCTGGGAATCGGGCTACGGCCAGACGGTGACGGTCGACCACGGCTACGGCATCCTCACCAAGTACGCCCACGCTTCCAAGCTGCTCGTCCGCCGCGGCCAGCGGGTCAAGCGGGGCGACCGCCTCGCCCTCGTCGGCAATACCGGCCTCGCCACCGGCCCGCACCTGCACTACGAGGTGCACGTCAACGGCCGCCCGGTGGACCCGCTCCGCTACGTCCTCCCCGACGTCATCACCGAGTAACGGCCCCGCCCCTCAGAACTGCACCTCGGGGGCGTCCCCGGCCTCCGGCGTCGTCAGCTCGAAGTACTCCCGTGACTGGTTGCCGAACAGCTTCGCCGTGAGCAGGTAGGGAAAGCGGCGGATGAAGGCGTTGTACTCCTGCACCGCCCCGTTGTAGTCCTGGCGGGCGACCGCGATGCGGTTCTCCGTCCCCTCGAGCTGGTCCTGGAGCTGCAGGAAGTTCGCGTTCGACTTGAGCTCGGGATACGCCTCCGCGATGGCCAGGAGGCGGCCCAGCGGCGCGTTGAGCGCGGCATTGGCCTCCGCCATCTGCGGGAGGCTCCCGGCCTGCACCGCCCCGGCGAGGCGGGACCGGGCCTCCGCCACCGCGGTGAACACCGTGGATTCCTGGGCGGCGAATCCCTTCACCGTCTGCACCAGGTTCGGGATGAGGTCGGCCCGCCGCTGCAGGGCCACCTTCACCTGGCCTTCCGCCTGGTTCACCTGCTCATCCAGGGTCTGGATCGTGTTGTAGCCGCAGCCGCCCGTGAGCAGGGCGACGGCGGCGGCGGACGCGAGCGCGAGGGGACGGCGCTTCATCGGGATTCTCCGGTATCGAATCGGTCCACGTGATCGGCGACCGCCGTGACGGCCGCGAGATAGGCCATGTAGTCCGCCGCCGGGCAGGTCCAGCGGCGGTCGGGCCGGTGCGCCGCCACCACGCCGACCGGCGCGACGTCGAGCCCCAGGCGGGTGCCGACGGCCTCCAGCAGGCCGGCCGTCGTCGGGGGCACGGGGAGGCCGTGCATGGCGAGCACGCCGCGAAGCATCACGAGCATCGTCCCGGCACTCGTGGTGGCCGTGGCCCCGAGCGTCTCCGGCTCGCCGCCCGCCGTCCCGTACGCCTGCCGCAGCCGGAGGACCTTGCCCCGGAGCTCGCGCTCGAGCGCCCGGCGGAGCAGCACGGGCTGGAGCCGCGTCCCCGCGACCGGGTCCTGCCCCCGGAGCACCCGGTAGGCGACGAGGATGTCGGCGAGCTCGAGCTGGTAGACGTCGTGGGCCCGCGCCCACTCCTCCGCACTGAAGAGCAGCGGCGGCGGGAAGCCGTGGCCGAGCCAGGCCCGGAGCGCCGGGCGCAGGCCGTCGAGCAGCCGGGGCCGGATCTCGGGGAAGACGACGAGCAGGTTGATGTCCGACCGGCCGGGCAGGAACTCCGCGCGGGCCAGCGACCCGTAGAGGACTGCCGCATACGGCCCGCCGGCCGCGTCGTCGGCCGCGGCGAGGAACGGTTCCACCACGTCGCGCATCGGCTCGACCATCAGAACCTGCCTCCCGCACCGCCGCCACCGAATCCACCGCCGCCACCAAAGCCGCCGAAGCCGCCCCCCCCACCACCGAAGCCACCCCCGAATCCCCCGCCGCCCCACCCGCCGCCCCAATGGACGCCCGGCCCCCGCCCTCGCCGGCCGCGCCGACCCCCGGGCGAACGCGCCGACTGCGCGGCGGCGGAGGCGATGACGATCCCGAGCACGAGCGCCCCGAGGAGGAGCAGGACGAGCGTGCCCCGCGGCGGGGCTCCGCCGGGCAGCAGCTCACGTCCCCGGGGCGCCAGCATCGTGTCCGCGACACCGAACCCGCCGGCGATGACGGCAGTGAGGGCGCGGACGCCGGTGAGCAGGCCGGGTCCGTAAGCCCCCTCGCGCAGCTCGGGAAGCATCAGCTCGCGCACCCGTCCCGCGGTGGCGTCCGTGACGATGCCCTCGAGGCCCGAGCCGGTGGCGATGAAGACCTGGCCGGAACCCGGGTCGCCCTCCCGTCGCGGCACGAGCAGCACCACCACCCCCGCGTTCCGGCGTTCGTCGCCGATCGCCGCCTTGCCCCCCACGCCCCACGCGCGGCCGATCGCGACGGCCACGTCCACCGCGGCGTGGTCGCCGATGGTCGGGAGCGTCACCACGGCGATCTCGGCCCCGGTGGCCTCCCGGAGCCGGGCCGCGAGGGACTCCATCGCCGCCCGGGAGCCGGCGTCGAGCACGCCGGCCACGTCGGTGACGTGCCCCTCCGGAGCCGCCGGCACGAGGGCCTCGACCCCCCGCCCCTGGGCCAGGAGCGGCGCCGCCGCGAGTTGTAGCGCGGCGAGCGCCCACGTAGCTTTGGCCCACCCATGACCAGCCGCCGCCATCTCGTCCTCCTCCTGGCCCTCGGCGCCTGTCAGCCGGGCGCCCGGGACGTCACCGTGGAACTCGCCGTGCCCGGCCCCGCCGGCAGCGCGCTCCCGGTGGCCGGCCTTCCCGTCATCGCGCTGCCCTACGACCGCGACAGCCTCATCGCGGCGCTGGAGGCCCGGGCGGGTTCGCCCCGGCCGCATCAGGCAGCGCTCGACAGTCTGTTCGCCACCTTCGCGGAGCCGTACGGGCAGGCCGCCGAAGCCGCCGCCGCTGCCGCTGCCCTGGAGCGCGAGCTCGCGGGGCTCCGGGGCCGGCTCGACTCCCTGTCCCGCGGCGGGGCGGATTACGCCGCCGCCTACGCCGCATTCGGGCGCCTCAGCGATTCGCTCGGCCGGCTGACGAGCCGCCAGGAGGAGGCGCAGCGTGCCCTCCTCGGCGCGCGGACCCGGATCCAGCCGCGGGTGGACAGCCTGCGTGCCGAGGTGCACGCCTGGGAGGACGTCGCCTACGCCGGATACGACACCCTCACCGAACAGCTGGCCAGGGCGGAGCGGCGCCCCCCGCTCCTCGACAGCACCGACACTTCCGGCCGGGCGCATTTCCGGCTGGCCGCGGGCCGGTGGTGGATCTATGCGCGATCCTGGGATGCCGCCGATCCCAACCGCGAATGGTACTGGAACGTGCCGGTGGAGCAAGACACCGTGCGGCTCGACGGTGCCACCGGTCGGCGGCGGGCGAGGTACTGATGCGCCACGACGGCTGGGCGGCCCGGTGGCTCGGCGGCTCGGCGCTGGTTGCGATCCTGGCCTTCGCCGCGCCGGCGGCGGCACAGACCGCGGGGGATCCGCTCACCTCGCGCGCGAAGGGCGAGGCGTCGGCGCCGGTGACGGTGTACGAGATGTCGGACTTCCAGTGCCGGTTCTGCCGGCAGTTCGCCACCGAGATCTTTCCCGCCCTCGAGGCCGACTACGTCCGTTCGGGCCGGGTGCGCTGGGTCTTCGTGAACTTCCCGCTCACCACCATCCACCGCAATGCCGCGTCCGCGGCCGAGCTCGCGATGTGCGCGGCCCGCGCCGGCGCCTTCTGGCCGGTGCACGATCTCCTCTTCCGGCACCAGGCCAGCTGGGCGCCGCTGGAGAACCCGGCGCCGTTCTTCCTCTCGCTGGCCGATTCCGCCGCCGTGCCGCGGGCCGCGCTCTCCGCCTGCCTCGAGAGCGGCGAGGCCCGCCCCGAGGTCGAGCAGGATGCGCAGGGTGCCGCCCGGACCGGGGCCCGCTCGACCCCCAGCTTCTACATCGAGGGCGGCCTGCTCCGGGGGGCGCAGCCGGTGGAGGTCTTCCGCGGGATACTGGATTCGATCATCAAGGTGCGAAGCGCGAAGTGAGACGGGAGGAGTTCGCACCCGCAGCCGTTCCTTCTCCCTTCTCCCTCCCCTACCCCCACCCGCCCACCACCGCCAGCCCGACGTCGTAGAGGGCATGCGTCCACGCGGCGATCCCGAACCCGCGCGCGACGTACAGACCGCTGAGGAGGAGACCGGCCACCGCGCGATAGGTGAACGACGCGAGGGCCAGCCGGTCACCGTAGGGCCCGACGTAGTGAAAGGCCGAGAAGACCAGCGCCGACAGCGTCACCGCGAACGCACCCGCCCAGAAACTCCTCCATCCGAAGCCGCGCCGCGCCAGCACGAGCAGCGCCGACACCAGCAGTACCCGGAACAGCAGTTCCTCGTAGAGCCCCGCGCCAAGGGAGAGCAGGAGCTGGGTCGGGAGGTCGAACGCCGCCGCCCCTCCCACCGCAAGCCGGCCCGCGCCGAGCAGCGCGGAGGTGAGCGTTCCCGCCACGGTGCCGAGCACCATGGCGTACACCACCGACTCCACCATCATCCCGGCGAACGGCGCCAGCCGGGGCGGGCCGTGGCGACGTGCGTCCCGGATCACCAGCCACGCCCCTCCGGCCAGCAGCAGCGCGCCGAAGGCCAGGACGCCGCGGTGGCCTCCGAGCGCGCCGAAGAGGCTCTTGAGGAGCACGTCCGCCCCGTTCCGCACGACGATCGTCCCCTCCCCGCCCAGCGCCGCCGCCAGCGCTTCGTGGAGCACGAGCAGCGGCAGGACGAAGACCAGGCTGTACCGCGGCCGGCGAGTCTCCTGCCAGTACGGGCTCACGACGATCCCTCCCGTTCGGTCCCCCGGGAGCGCCTACGAATGGGATCTCCCGGATGTTTCGTTCTGCAACTATCACGCCCTCCGGCAATTCCGTAATGCGCCGGTTGACCGCGGCCGCCGGCCGTCGCGACCTTCCGCCGCGATGCCGATCCCGCCCCCGGCCACTCCCGACCGCAGCCTGCCGTCCGCCGTCTACCGTGGCGCGGTCCGACTCGCGCGGGCGCTCCTGCCGCTCGCCGGGCTGGCGAGCGCCAAGGCTCGCCGGGGCCACACGATGCGGTCCGGCGCCTCCGGACGTCTCGCGGCGTGGGCCGCCGCCGGTCGGGATCCCGCCCGCGCCCTCCTCTGGCTCCACGCGCCGTCGGTGGGGGAGGGCCTCCAGGCCGAGCCGGTGTTGCGGCGGCTTCGCCTGCGCCATCCCGGGTGGCAGTTCGCCTGGACATTCTTCAGCCCCTCGGCCGAGGGGCTCGCGGAGCGGGTCGGTGCGGATGTGGCCGACTTTCTCCCCTACGACGCCCGCGCGGAGGTCGCCGGGCTCCTCGATGCATTGCGGCCCGATGCGCTGGTCTTCAGCAAGCTCGATCTCTGGCCCGAGCTCGCCGCCCAGGCCGCGGCCCGCGGCACGCGCGTGGGGCTCATCGCCGCCACCGTCCGGCCCGGCAGCGGGCGCCTGCTGTGGCCCGCCAGGCCGCTCCTCCGGCCCGGGTACGCCGCCGTGACGCGGGCCGCCGCGGTGGCCGCCGAGGACGCGGCGCGCCTCGAGCGCCTGGGCGTGCCCGCAGGGCGCGTCACGGTCGTCGGCGACACCCGCTACGACTCGGTCCTCGAGCGCATCGCGAGCGTGGCCGGCGGCGACCCCCTGCTGGTCCATGCCGCAGGCGGACCCGCCCTGGTGGCGGGAAGCACCTGGCCGCGCGACGAGGAGGCCATCCTCCGGGCCTTCAAGCTGGTCCGCTCGGCCCACCCCGCCGCCCGGCTCATCCTGGTCCCGCACGAGCCCACGCCGGCACACCTCGTCGGCGTGGACCGCCAGGCTGCGCGGATCGGCATGCCGGCCCCGGTTCGCCTCTCCGCGGCGGAAGGCCCGGTCCCCTTCCTCCTCGTCGACCGCACCGGAGTCCTCGCGACGCTGTACGGCGCGGGCGAGCTCGCCTACGTCGGCGGCGGGTTCGGGCGCGCCGGACTGCATTCGGTGCTCGAGCCCGCGGCGTGGGGGCGGCCGGTGCTGATGGGACCCAACTGGAAGGAGAGCCGGGATGCCGGCCTGCTGCTCGCGGCCGGCGGAGGGTGGGCCGCCCGTCGCGCGGACCCCCGGAGGGCCGCGACCGGACTGGCCGCGCAGTGGCTCGGATGGCTGGAGGATGCCGTCGCGCGGCGCGCGGCGGGCGACGCGGCGCTGGGCCTGGTCCGGGGGGGGGTCGGCGCAGCCGACCGGACGGCCGCGCTGGTGGAGGCGCTCGTCGGGGACCGCTAGCGCGTGCGCCCGACGATGACCCCCTCGTAGGTCACCGCCCGGGGCGCGAGGATCCCGAGCGTGAGCCCGGTGATGAGCACATCGCTCCAGCGGCTCCGCACCCTGATCCGCAGGTCCGCCACCGAGCTGCCGTCCACCAGCTCCGCGGCGAGCACCTTCTCGAGCGAAGGCTGGCTCACCGGCACCGCGCCCCAGAGCAGGTAGACGGCCCGGCTGGTCACGGAGAACCGTTCGCCGGCTGCCGGCTGCGCGTTCGGCCCCGCCATCGTCACCGGGACGCCGACCCCCATCGCGTCGAACCGGTGGGCACACCCGCCGAGCGCGGGCAGCAGGAGGACCAGCGGAACGATCGCGGCGCGGGTGAGTCGGGTCATCGGGCTCCTCGGCACGAAGGGCGCGCCCGGACCGTCCGGGCGCGCCCCCCAAGATACACGGGCCTGGGTCCGGGTCAGAGCCCGGCGACGTTGAAGGCGTAGTTCAGGCCGATGCTGAACGTGGACGGCTTCGCGCCGTCCGCCGAGACGTAGTCGTAGGCCGCCCGGAGGCCCAATCCGCCGACGAACGCGAGGTCCACGCCGGCGCTGAGCCCGAAGTTCGCCTTCCAGTCGTCGTCCGGCAGCAGGTCGACCTTCGCGAGGTCGAGCCGGGGGGCGATCCACGGCTTGAGCGACACCGCCGGGCTCGGGATCACCAGCCCGACGCCCACGCCCACCGGCACGTGGAGGAACGAGACGTCGTCGGGGCCGACGTCCCGCGACCACGCCGCGAACCCCGCCTGCAGGGTCACGCTGAGCGGCGAGAGCGGCCCGCCGACGAGGTGCAGGTTGCCCGTCCCGCCGAAGGAGACGATCGCGTCGCCCGCATCCGGGCTCCAGGACGCGAGCGTGCCGGTCACCATGAAGCGGCTCATCCCGTACGACAGGGTCCCGCCGACGGCGGTGCCTCCGCCGGCGTCGTCGTTGGGGAAGCCGACGTCCACCGCCGCCATCACCCCGCGGCTCACGCCGCTGTTGAACACGGGGAGCCCCGGCACCTGCGCGACGGCGGGCCCCGCCACGAGGCCGAGGATCGCCGCGAAAGCGAGCGCCCGCATCAGCGCACCCACGAGAGGCCGAGGCTGATCCCCTCGTAGTCGAACAGGGCGCCGGCCACGCGGATGTCGAGGTTCTGTGCCACCCGGACGTCCACGCCGAGACCGAGGCCGAAGACCAGGTCGTCGTTGCTGTCGCCGAACGCGAAGGCGAGCACCGGGTGCGCATAGGGGACGAAGCTGATCGACGAGCCCTCCGCCTCGAACCGGCGGCCGAGGGAGAGGCCGATCGGCAGCAGCCCGCCGGTGAAGTTGTCGAACACCTGCACGCCGACGCCGGCCGTGAGCGCCCCGTCGAGCGGGAAGTCGCGCGAATGGGTGATCACGCGGGTGCGGAAGCTGCCGCCGAGCAGCAGTCCGGTTTCATCGCCCGAGTCCGCAAAGCCGCCCCGGAGTCCGAGATCGTGTGCGCCCCACCCGAAGCGGTAGTTGCCCTCGAGGGCCCATCCGCTGCCGGGATCCGAGATCGCCACGCCCACCTCGTGGCTCTGGAAGGCCCGGTACGGCGCGAGGAAGACAGGCGTGCCGGTCTCCTGCGCGGCGGCCTGGGAGGCCGGGACGGCGAGGAGCGCGAGCAGGGCCAGCTTGGCGAAACGATGCATCGGTCAGCCTCCAGTGACGTGTTCGGCGACGACACGGACGTTGTTGTGGACGACCTGCAGAAAGCCACCCCGTACGGCGAAACGCCGCTCCCCGTCCGCGGTGCGGACGGTCAGGGGGCCTTCGCCGAGCAAGGTCATGAAAGGAGCGTGCCGCGGCAGGATGCCCACCTCGCCGTCGTAGGCGGGGGCCACGAGCGCCGCGGCTTCGCCATCGAAGATGGCCGCGTCGGGTGAAATGACGGTGACGTGCATCACGCCCTGGCGAGCTCCTCCGCCCGCCGCACCACGTCGTCCACCCCGCCCTGCATGTAGAACGCCTGCTCCGGGAGGTGGTCGAACTCGCCGGAGAGCACCCGCTCGAAGCTCTCGATCGTGTCCTCGAGCTTGACGTACTTGCCGGGGAACCCGGTGAACTGCTGGGCGACGAAGAAGGGCTGCGAGAGGAACCGCTGCAGCCGCCGCGCCCGCGCCACCACCAGCTTGTCCTCCTCGGAGAGCTCGTCCATCCCGAGGATGGCGATGATGTCCTGCAGCGCCTTGTATCGCTGGAGCGTGCGCTGCACGCCGATCGCCACGTTGTAGTGCCGCTCGCCGACGAACTGGGGGGCGAGGATGCGGCTGGAGCTGTCGAGCGGGTCCACCGCGGGGTAGATGCCCAGCTCGGCGATGGACCGGGAGAGCACCACGGTGGCGTCGAGGTGCGCGAACGCGGTGGCCGGGGCCGGGTCGGTCAGGTCGTCGGCGGGCACGTAGATGGCCTGCACCGACGTGATCGAGCCCTTGTTGGTCGAGGTGATCCGCTCCTGCAGGTCGCCCATCTCGGTGGCCAGGGTCGGCTGGTAGCCCACCGCGCTCGGCATCCGCCCGAGCAGGGCCGACACCTCGGAGCCCGCCTGGGTGAAGCGGAAGATGTTGTCGATGAAGAGGAGCACGTCCTGGCCCTCGACGTCGCGGAAGTACTCGGCCACGGTCAGGCCGGAGAGGCCCACGCGGAGGCGCGCGCCCGGCGGCTCGTTCATCTGGCCGTAGATGAGCGCCACCGAGTCGAGGATCCCCGCCTCCTTGAACTCGAGGTAGAGGTCGTTGCCCTCGCGGGTCCGCTCGCCCACGCCGCAGAAGACCGACCGGCCGCCGTGGCCCTTCTGCACGTTGTTGATGAGCTCCTGGATGACCACGGTCTTGCCCACGCCGGCCCCGCCGAAGAGCCCGATCTTGCCGCCCTTCACGAAGGGGGCGATCAGGTCGATGACCTTGATGCCGGTCTCGAAGATCTCGGTCCTGGGCTCGAGGTCGGTGAACCTCGGGCGTCTCCCGGTGGATGGGCCAGCGTTCCACGCTCGCCGGGATGGCGGGACCGCCGTCCACCGGCTCGCCCAGGACGTTCAGGATCCGGCCGAGGGGGGCGTCGCCCACCGGGACCGTGATGGGCCCGCCGGTGTCGAGCACCTGCATCCCGCGGGTGACCCCGTCGGTCGAGCTCATCGCGACGGCGCGGACGACGTTCTGGCCGATGTGCTGCTGCACCTCGGCCACGAGGCGGATCGGCGTCGGGCCGGTCGCATCCTCGACCCGGAGGGCGGTGTAGATCTCCGGCAGCTGGCCGGGCTCGAACTCGACGTCGAGCACCGGGCCGATGCACTGGAGGATGGTCCCGAAGTTCTGCGTGGCGGTGGCGGTCATCGTCATCCCTGGAGCGCAGCGGCGCCGCCCACGATCTCCGCGATCTCCTGCGTGATCTGGGCCTGCCGCTGCCGGTTGTACGTCCGGCGGAGAACGTCGAGGATCTCCCCGGCGTTGTCGGTCGCGTTCTTCATCGCGGTGCGCCGGGCGCCGTGCTCGGCCGCGCTGGTCTCCACCAGCCCGCGGTACACCTGGTTCCGCACGTAGAGCGGCAGCAGCCGCCCCACGATCTCGTCGGCGCCGGGCCGCAGGATGTAGCTGGCCGCGCCGCCGGACTTCCGGGCCGGGGCCTCCACCGGGAGGACCCGGAGGGTGGTCGGCGGGGTGCTGATCGGGCTCACGAACCGGGCGCAGACCAGGTCCACGCCGGCGAGCGTGCCCGCCGCGAAGTCGGCCAGCAGGCCATCCACCAGCGCGGCGGCGGCCTCCACCGAGGGATGCTCGATGGGATCCTGGGCCTGGCTGGCCAGGGGCCGGCCGAGGTACTTGAAGAACCCCGCCCCCTTCCGGCCGATCGAGTGGAGCTCGACCTGGTACCCCTCGGCCTCGAGCGCCCCGATCCGGCGCCGGGCCTCCTTGATCAGGTTCGCGTTGAACCCGCCCGCGAGCCCGCGGTTCGACGTCACCAGCAGGAGGGCGGCGCGCACCGGGCCACCGTGCGCCGGCGGCGCGGGCCGCCGGAGCAGCGGGAACCGCTCGGCCAGCTCGGGGGTGACGAGGTCGGCGATCACGCCGGCCAGCGCCTCCGCGTAGGGCCGCGCCGCCACCACCCGGTCCTGGGCCCGCTTCAGCTTGGACGTGGCCACCAGCTCCATCGTCCGCGTGATCTTGCGGGTGTTCTGGACCGAGCGGATCCGGCCCTTCAGCGCCTTCGACTTCGCCATCTACTCGGCCCGGAAGAGGGGCTTGAAGGCCTCGATGGCGGCCTTGAGCCCGGCGGTGATCTCGTCGCTCAGCGCCTTCGTCGTGCGGATGCCCTCCAGCACCGGCGCGTGCGAGGCGCCGAGATACGCCAGGAACTGCTGCTCCCAGCGCCGCACCTGCTCCACCGGCACCTCGTCGAGGTGGCCGTTGGTGACGACGTAGATGATGGCCACCTGCTGCTCCACCGGCACCGGCGCGTACTGCGGCTGCTTGAGGATCTCCACCAGCCGCGCCCCCCGGGCGAGCTGGCGCTGGGTGGCCGCGTCGAGGTCGGAGCCGAACTGGGCGAACGCCTCGAGCTCGCGGAACTGGGCCAGCGAGAGCCGGAGCGGGCCGGCCACCTGCTTCATCGCCTTGATCTGCGCGTTGCCGCCCACCCGGCTCACCGAGATGCCGGCGTCCACCGCGGGGCGCACGTTGGCGTAGAACAGGTCGGTCGTCAGGAAGATCTGGCCGTCGGTGATCGAGATGACGTTCGTCGGGATGTAGGCCGACACGTCGCCCGCCTGGGTCTCGATGATCGGCAGCGCCGTGAGCGAGCCGCCCGGCTTCTTGATGCGGGCGTCCTCCTTCACCGCCACCGGGTCGTCGGTGATCTTCGCCGCCCGCTCCAGCAGGCGGCTGTGGAGGTAGAAGACGTCGCCCGGGTACGCCTCGCGGCCCGGCGGGCGCCGGAGCACCAGGGACATCTGGCGGTACGCCACCGCCTGCTTCGACAGGTCGTCGTAGACGCAGAGCGTGGCCCGGCCCTCCTCGTACATGAAGTACTCGGCCATCGCGCAGCCGGTGTAGGGCGCGATGTACTGGAGCGGCGCCGGCTCCGAGGCCGAGGCGGTCACGACGATCGTGAACTCCAGCGCCCCCGACTCGCGGAGCTTCTCCACCACCGAGGCCACCGTCGAGCGCTTCTGGCCGATCGCGACGTACACGCAGACGACGCCGGCGCCCTTCTGGTTGATGATCGTGTCGACCGCGATGGCGGTCTTGCCGGTGCCCCGGTCGCCGATGATCAGCTCGCGCTGGCCGCGGCCGATCGGGATCATCGCGTCGATGGCCTTGATGCCGGTCTGGAGCGGTTCCTTCACCGGCTGGCGGACGATGATGCCGGGGGCGACCATCTCCACCAGCCGGGAGCCCGCCGCCTGGACCGGGCCGAGCCCGTCCACCGGGCGGCCGAGCGCGTCCACCACCCGCCCGAGCAGCTCGGGTCCCGCCGGCACCTCGAGTACCTTGCCGGTGCAGCGGACCTCGTCGCCCTCCTTCAGCTTCAGGTAGTCGCCCATGATCGCGGCGCCGACGCTGTCCTGCTCCAGGTTGAGCACCAGGCCGGTCACCGTCTCCCCGGTCTCGCTGGCGGTGAACTCGAGCATCTCGCCCGCCATCGCCTGCGGCAGGCCGTAGATCCGGGCGACGCCGTCCTTCACCTCCAGGACGGTGCCGACATCCCCCGCCTCGGCGGCGGAGAGGTCGGCGGCCTCGATCTCCTTGAGGAGCACGTCTTTGAGTTCGCCCGCGCGGAGGATAGTATCGGTGGCCATTGATCTCGGCTGTTCACTGAGGAAAGTCAGGGTCCGGGTACAGCTTGTGAAAATTATCACAATGACGGAGCGCGGGCAAGCGACGGGGCCGGGCGCCCGCCGGGAGGTGCCGGCGTAGTGGCGCGCCTCGACGGCATCACCCGCCTGGCGGCGGCCCGCGCCAGCAGCCTCGGCGACCGGCTCCTGGCGGTCCTCCTCCGGCTGGGGATCGGGGAGCACGCGCTCCTCATCGGGTTCGCGCTCCTGGTCGGCGCCGTGGTGGGCTTCGGGACCCTCGGCTTCTACCGGGCGATCGACGTCTCGGCGGGGTTCATCGCCGGGACCATCGACAGGGTCCCCATCCCCGCCGCCCTCGCCTACGCCGCGCCGCTCGCGCTCGCACTCCTCATCAGCCGCGCCCTGGTCCACTGGGGCACCCACGACTCCGACGGGGAGAACGTCGCCGACGTGATGCACTCGGTCGCCCGGCGCGGCGCCGCGATCCACATCCGGCCGGTGATGATCAAGACCTTCGCGGCCGCCGCGACCCTCGGGGGCGGCGGCTCGGTCGGGGCCGAGGGCCCCGCGGCCGTGCTCGGCGCCGGGCTGGCGAGCCGGCTGGGCCGCTTCTTCCGGTTCGAGACCAACCGGCTCCGCCACCTCGTCGGGTGCGGCGCCGCGGCGGGCATCTCCAGCGCGTTCGGCGCGCCGATCGCCGGCGCGATGTTCGCGATGGAGGAGGTGCTGGGGAGCTTCCGTTCCTCCTCGCTCGCCCCGGTGATCGTGGCGAGCGTGGCGGGGGCGGCGGTGACGCGGGTCGGGCTGGGCGAGGACCTCCCGATCCGGATCCCCACGGAGTACGGGATCAACGCCACGCGGGACCTCGTGGTCTACGCCCTCATCGGGCTGGTGGGGGGACTGGTGGGGGTGCTGTACCACCGGGGTGTCTGGCGCATCCAGGACTGGATGAAGCCGCTCCCCTGGTGGCTCCGCCTCGCGCTCGCCGCCCTGGTCCTCGGCACGCTCGCGGCCACGTTCGAGCCGGGGCTCTGGGGCCGCGGCCACTCGGCCCTCGACCTCCGTCGGCTGGGGCAGCACACCGCGCTGTTCCTCTTCCTGCTCTCGGCGGCCAAGATCCTCGCCACCGGGCTCACCCTCGCCGGCGGGGGCGTGGGCGGTGTCTTCATGCCGGCGCTCGTGGTGGGCGGCACCTTCGGCGGCGCGGCGGGGGTGGGCCTCCAGGCCCTGCTGCCCTCCCTCGGGATCGAGCCGGTGGCCTGCGCCCTGGTGGGGATGACGGCGGTCGTGGCCGGCGCCACCCACGCGCCGCTCACCAGCATCTTCCTGGTGCTCGAGGTCACCAACGACTACGAACTGATCCTGCCGCTGATGCTCGCCGGCGCCCTCAGCTTCGTCGTCGCGCGCGCGCTCCACCCCCACTCGATCTACACCGAGTGGCTGGCGCGGCGCGGGGAGCGGATCAGCCACGGCGCCGACGAGGCGGTGCTATCCCGGCTGACCGTGGCGGATGCCTACCGGAGCGACCCGGCCATCCTGGTGGAGCACGAGACCCTGGCCGAGTCGCTGCCCATCGTGCGGCAGAGCAACCAGCTCGAGTTCCCGGTGGTCAACGGGGACAACGAGGTCGTGGGGGTGCTCACCTGGAGCGGCATCAAGTCCGCCCTCGCGGACCGGTCCCTGCCGGGGGAGACCCCGATCGGGGAGCTGGCGCAGCCCTTCACCGAGGGCGTCACCCTGAACGACGACCTGCTCACGGCCCTCCGCCGCCTCGGCGCCCGCGGGGCGCAGATGCTCCCGGTGGTGGATCGGGTGGCCCCCTACCACCTGCGCGGGATCATCGGCCGGCAGGAGATCTTCTCGGCCTACGAGAGGGATGTGAGGTAGGGGGAGAGGGGAGAGGGGAACGGGAACTGCCGCGGGGTGGAGCGGCAGGCTGGCCTCTGTCCAGGGCCCTGGGGGCGGTGCATTCCTGACGCCACGATGAGCTCGGCAGGCGCGGAGCCGCCTGCCCTCCCCAGCCACCTCGTGGTCGAGCGACTGCTCGGCCGCGGGGGGATGCCCGACCATCCGCTCTTCGCCGGGGGCCCGGACCTGGCGGGACTCCGGGACGACCCGGAGTCCCGCACCTTCCTGGTGCAGCAGCGCGAGCGCCGGGAGCGCTGCGTCCGCATCCTGTCGGAGTGACCCCGCCGGGGGCGCGGCGGGATCCTCAGACCCGCGAGCGCGTCCGGCCCAGGCGCACGAACCGGGCGAGCAGCTCCGCCGGCGCCATCCCGTGCAGCTCCCCGGCACCGACGCCCGCCACGCGCCGCGCGGTGCCGCTGAGGTGGGAGGGTGAGGCGAACCGGAGAAGCCGCGCCACGTCCGCGACCGCATAGCCGGGATTGGCGAGGAGCTGGGCCGCCGTCACCACGCGGCAGAGGTCGATCACCCGCTTGAGGTTCGGGGCGCCGCCGGCGCCGAACTGCCGCGAGAGGTGCTCCCGGCTCACGTCGAGCGCCCGGGCGAGCGCCTCGGTCCGCCACGGTTCCGCCACCCGCTCCACCGCCAGCCGCCAGGCCCGCCGCTGCAGGTCGTCCTCCAGCGAGAGGAGCCGCGGCGCGGCCGCGAGCGCCCGCCGGCGCCGCGCGGTGAGCGAATGCCGCAGCACGAGGTCCCCCACGACCGGATCATCCACGCCCTCCACCACCACCGCGGTCAGGGTGCCGGCCGCGGCCCGGAGCAGCGGTCCGTCGTCCGGGCGGAAGGCCCCGTAGGCGATCAGGGGGAGGGCAGGATAGTCCCGGCGGAGGGCGGCGAGTTCCTCCTTCGGGAGGGCGCCCGGCGCCATGACGACGGCGTCCACGAGGCGGGTCGCGAGGGCGCGTCGGAGCGCGGCGAGGTTGCGGCAGGCGGCCACCGTCGGGCCGCCCCGCGGCAGGGAGCGCCGGAGTGCCGCCAGCCCGCCGGCGCTGCCGACCAGGACCGCGACAGCGGTCACGCTCCCTCGGACGCGGGCCCCGGAGCCTCGGCCGGGGCCGGCGTGGCGCGTCCCTCGCCCACCGCCACCAGGGTGCGCGCCATCTCGCCCGCCCGCTTGAGCACGCCGCGGGCGTTGTCGTAGCTGAGCGTGCCCAGCGCCTCGTCGAGCGGGAGCCAGCGGCAGGCGGTGATCCCCTCGTCCACCTGCGGGACCGTCTCGGCGGCGGGGCTCTCGAAGAGGAAGAAGTGGCAGTACTTGTGGATCCGCCGCCCGCGGAAGCGGAAGTGCCAGTCGATGATCCGGATCGGTCCGTGGAGCCGCAGGTCGGCGAGCCCGGTCTCCTCGAAGGTTTCGCGCGAGGCGGCGGCGGCCGGCGTCTCTCCCTCCTCGAGGTGGCCCTTCGGGAGGCCCCAGTGCCGGTAGGAATCCCGGATGAGCAGGTAGCAGGTGACGCCGTCCTCCGTGCGCCGGAAGACGACCCCGCCCGCGCTCACCTCCCGCTCGACCCGCCGGTCCTTCATCAGAACACCGAGAACTTGAAGTACTTGCGCGGGTTCGCCTGCAGGTCGGCGAGGAGCTTCCGGAGCTCGCGCACCGTCAGCGTGGTCTCCTGGTAGAGGACCGAGTCCTGCGCCAGCATCCCGAGCGTGCCGCGGCCCTCCGCCAGCCGGGTGAGCAGCGAGTCGGTCGCGACGATGGTGCGGATCACCGAGCCCTGCCGCTCGCTCACCGCCGAGGTGAGCGAGCGGATGTCCGCGCTCGCCGCCCGGAGGTCGCCGGCCGAGCTGCGGCCCGACTCGAGGATCTCCTGGAGCTGGCGGTCCCCGGTGGCGCTGTCGAGGCGCGCCGCGGCGGCGGCGAAGTCGGCCGCGGCCTCCGCGAGCGACCCCGCACCGCGCTCCGCGCTGGCCGCCGTCCGCTCCACCCGGCCCTCCTGTTGCCGCACGAACCGCTGCAGGTCGCTCGCGAACTGCGCCAGCTCGCTGACCGCGGTGCGGAGCTTGACCGCCATCGCCGAATCGAAGACGGTCTCGACCCGCCCGGTGAGCGTGGCGAGGTCACCCGCGATCTGGCCCGCCTTCGCGGTCAGCTGGCTGATGTCGATCTGCGTCGCGCCGGGCCAGGCGGTGTTTCCGTGGGCTGCGGCGGCCTCGGCGAACTGCCGCGGCACCGACGGGTCGTCGAACGGGGCGGAGCGGCTCACGACGGTCAGCGCCCACTCGCCGAAGAGCGTGCTCGGGGTCACGACCGCGGCGGGGTCGGGAGGGAGCTCCACCTCCCGGTCGAGCCGGAAATCCACGGCCACCCAGTCGTCCCCGGCGAGGCGGATCGCCTCCACCCGCCCGGCCTTCACCCCGCGGAGCGTCACGGCGTCGCCCACGCCGAGCCCGCCGACCGAGCGGAAGCGAGCTTCCTCCATGCGCCGCGGCCCGGAAAGCTGCACCTCGCCGAGCCAGACGACCCCGGCCGCCACCGCCGCGAGCGCTGCCAGGATCGACCCGCCGACCACCACCTCGTTCCGCCGTCGCATCACGCCTCCTCTGCCGCGGCTGCCGGCTCGCCCGGCCCGGGGCGGCCCTCGATGAACTGGCGCACCACCGGGTCGGCCGTCTCCCGGATCTCCTCCGGGGTGCCCTCCTGCCGCAACCGTCCCTGGTAGAGCATCCCGATCCGGTCCCCGATGGTGAAGGCGCTCCGCAGGTCGTGGGTGATGACCAGGCCCGCCGCGTGCAGCCCGCTGCAGGTGCGCGCCATCAGCTCGTTGATCGCCGCCGATGTCACCGGGTCGAGGCCGGTGGTCGGCTCGTCGAAGAGCAGGTACTTCGGGCGGTAGGAGATCGCGCGGGCGATGCCCACCCGCTTCCGCATTCCGCCCGAGAGCTCGGCGGGCATCAGGTCCGCCGCGTCGGGGAGTTCGACCGCCGCGAGGCTCTCCTCGACCCTGCCCTCCACCTCGGCATCGTCCAGCCCCCGCCGCGCCAGCGCCAGCCGGATGTTGTCGCCCACCGAGAGCGAGTCGAGCAGCGCCGCGAACTGGAAGACGTAGCCGATCCGGCCGCGAAGCGCCGCCAGCGCGTCCCGTTCCAGCTCGTGCACCACCTCCCCGTCCACCTCGACCCGGCCGGCGTCGGGGGTGAGCAGCCCCGCGATGTGCTTGAGCGCCACGCTCTTGCCCGATCCGGAGTAGCCGAGGAGCACCGTGATGCCGCCCTCGGGCACCTCGAGCGACAGGCCCCGGAGGACCTGCTTCGCCCCGAACGCCTTGTGCACGTCCACGAGGCGGATCATGCCGGGCTCAGAGGACGAACGCGGCCCACAGCGCGTCGAGCAGCAGGATGGCGCAGCAGCCCCAGACCACGGCCTCCGTGGTCGCGCGGCCCACGCCGCTCGCACCCCCGCGCGCGGCGAGGCCGGCGCGGCAGCCCAGCAGGGTGACGGCGGCGCCGAAGCTCGCGGCCTTCGCCAGGCCGTACCAGATGTCCTTGAACCCGTAGAAGCTGCGGAGGCCCTTCGCGAAGTCGGCGCTCGACAGCTCCACCAGCGTCGTGGCTGCGAGCCAGCCCGCCACCAGGCCCACCAGGTCCGCCAGCGCGGTGATCACCGGGAACATCAGGATGCCCGCGAGGACGCGGGGGGTCACCAGGTAGGCGAGCGGGTCGTAGGCCAGGGTCTCGAGCGCGTCCACCTGCTCGGTGACGCGCATCGTGCCGAGCTCCGCCGCGATGTTGGCGCCGACGCGGCCGGCCAGCGCCATGCCGGTGAGCACCGGCCCGAGTTCGAGCAGGATCGCCTTCCCGACCAGGGTGCCGACGAAGTACATCGGGATGGCGCCGGTGAACACGTACTGCGCCAGCAGCGCGAGCACGATGCCGGTGAACACGGCGATGAAGAGGGCAATGGGAATGGAGTCCGCCCCGAGCCGGCGCATCTGCAGGAGCAGGCCCGGGCCCCAGGTGCGGACGTCGGCCAGCGCGCGCCAGCCGTCGATCGCGGTCCGGCCAATCCCGCCGAGGACCGCGTCGGCGGAATGGCGCACGGAGGTCGTCACGTCACAAACGTACGGGCCGGAGGGAAGAAGGTCAAAGGTCGAAGGTCGAAGGTCGAAGGAGGTGTCGGGCGGACCTTCGACCCTTGACCTCCGACTCCTGACCCCCTAGGCCGCGAAGCTCCGGAGCGCCTTCCCCACCTCGCCCGCGGCGAGCCGCTTGAGCGCGCGGTCGCGGAGCTGGCGCACCCGCTCGCGGGTGACGCCGAGCATCAGCCCGATCTCCTCGAGGGTATGCTCCCGGCCGCCGTCGAGCCCGAAGTAGAGCCGGAGCACCCTGGCGTCGCGGTCGGAGAGCGTCGCCAGCGCGGCCTCCACCTGCTCGGTGAGCAGGCGGTCCATCACCTCCGCCTCGGCGTCGCCGTACTCCTCGGCAACGAAGCGGTCGATCAGCGAGCGGTCGCCCTCCGGGTCGAGCGGCGCGTCGAGCCGGACCTCGCTGGCATTCAGCGCGAGGAGCGACTGCACCACGTCCACCGTGAGGCCGGTCGGGCCGGCGATCTCCTCCGGGGTCGGCTCGCGGCGCAGCTCCTGCCGGAGCCTCTCGGCGGTGCGGATGACGCGGGAGAGGTCGGCGGTGCGGTTGAGCGGCACCCGCACGATGCGGCCGTGGCGGGCGAGCGAGGCGAGGATGGACTGCCGGATCCACCAGACGGCATAGGAGATGAACTTGACCCCCTGGTCGGGGTCGAACTTCCGGGCGGCGGTCATCAGCCCGACGTTGCCCTCGCCGATCAGGTCGGTGAGCGCGAGGCCGCGGTTCTGGTACTTCTTCGCCACCGAGATCACGAACCGGGTGTTGCGCTTCACCAACTCCTGCATCGCCTCCTCGTCGCCGGCCCGCACCCGCCGCGCGATGGCGATCTCCTGCTCCGGGGTCAGGAGCGGGGTCAGGCTCACTTCATGCAGGTACCGGTCGAGGATGTCCTGGTCGGGCTCGTAAACGCCGAGTGACTTCGCGGTTTCGCGCTTCCGGCTCCGGGGCTTCCGGCCGGCGGCGGGGGCGGCGAGGATCTCCTGCACGGAGGGGCCCGCGAGGACGCTCGGGGGCCGGGACGCGGAGGCTTTCCGGGGGGTGGGGGAGGCGGGTTTCTTCTGGCCGGCCATGGCGCACGGTGCGGCACGGCAAGCCGTGCGGGAAGGGCTGCGCGCGGGCCGGTTCTGCTTGACACCACGCGGCGCCCGGGGTACGATTCGGGTCTGCCGCCCGCCAAAAACGGGCGGCAGAATATAATGGGGGCGTAGCTCAGTTGGGAGAGCGCGTGAATGGCATTCACGAGGTCAGGGGTTCGATCCCCCTCGCCTCCACTCCCATCGGTCCGAGGGCCGGGCCGGGTGTTGCGCGGGACCGGCGGAGGACTTAGACTCTTCGGCCTCGGGAAGCGCGGGAATAGCTCAGTTGGTAGAGCACAACCTTGCCAAGGTTGGGGTCGCGGGTTCGAGTCCCGTTTCCCGCTCTACGAAGCAGGCGTCGCGGGGTGGAGCAGTCTGGTAGCTCGCCGGGCTCATAACCCGGAGGTCGTGGGTTCAAATCCCACCCCCGCTATTCGACGGTCGGGCAGGCGGACAGTCGGGCAGGCGGACAGTCGGACAGTCCGCCGCTCCGTCCACCGCCCGACCGTCCGACTGTCCGGCAGCGGTGCGGGCGCTTAGCTCAGCTGGTTAGAGCGCCACGTTGACATCGTGGAGGTCACAAGTTCGAGTCTTGTAGCGCCCATTCCCGCCCGGGCTCATAGCTCAATTGGATAGAGCATCTGACTACGGATCAGAAGGTTGGGGGTTCGAGTCCCTCTGAGCCCGCTCGACGCACCGTACGGGGCGTAGCGCAGTCCGGTTAGCGCGCCTGCTTCGGGAGCAGGAGGTCCCCGGTTCAAATCCGGGCGCCCCGATGGAGAAAGCAGAGCCAGTTCCCCCGGGGGCTGGCTCTGCTTCGCCATGGTCCCGGTCGCGGCTCGGACGAGTGTGGGTCCGCTGAGGAAGCTCTCCGCCGCGCTCGTCACGTTGAGCCGGGCGTGCCGCGGGGCACGTGCGCCAGCTCCCCGGCCGCGCGGAAGCCCTTCGCCTCCACACCCGCCACGACCACCGCCATCCCATCCAGGCACTGGAGCATTGGGGTGTGCAGCTCATCAGCCTGGGAAGCGCCGTCAGGTTGACCGGCGAGGAGTCCTCGGCAGCTTGCCTCCCGGAGGCCATCGCATCCGTCGCGAGCACGCTCGCCGACCCGCGCGGCACGAGGAGGAGCCAGGCAGAAGCGCAGACTGGGTGACACCAACCTGGAGGTCTCGGCCCTGGGCCTCGGGTGCATGGGCCTGAGCTCTGGCTTCGGCCCGGCCCTGGACAGGTCGCAGGCGATCGCCCTCCTCCGGGCGGCGGTCGAGCGCGGCGTGACCTTCTTCGACACCGCCCGGGCCTACGGCCCGTTCACGAACGAGGAGGTTGTCGGGGAGGCCGGCGTGCGGACCATCCGACGCGCCCATGCGGTACAGCCTATCACGGCCCTCCAGAGCGAGTACTCGCTCTGGTGGAGGGAGCCCGAATCCGGGATCCTGCCGGTCCTCGAGGAGCTCGGCATCGGCTTCGTGCCCTTCAGTCCGCTGGGCAAGGGGTCTCTCACGGGGAAGATCGACGACGCCGGGACGGCAATCGCGATCCGGGGGGCCCGGTACTCCGAAGGCGCGCACACGACGTCGTCGTCGATCCCGCGCATCGCGGGCGGGGCGTCGGACGAATGCTCCTCGATGCCACGCTGGCGGCACTCGAGGCCCTTCGCGCGCCCCGGGTGGTGCTCTCGACGGCGGAGCGGAACGAGGCCGCGCAACGCCTGTTCGCCCGCGCGGGGTTCCGGCGGACGATGATCGAGATGGCGCGCGAGCTGGGCGGCGGCGCGTCGTGAGCAGGGCCCGTCCGGACCCTCAGCCCCCGCCGGTGCGCCCCGTCCCCGCCCCCGTCGCCACCGGCAGTTCCGCCCGGCGGCTCCAGTCGAGGTAGCTGCCGTCATACATCCGGACCACGTAGCCGAGGCTGCGGGCCACGAGGTAGAGGTGGCTCGCCTGCACGCCGGTGCGGCAGTAGGTCACCACCGTGTCACCGCGCGCCGCCCCCGATCGGGTGAAGAGCGCGCGGAGGCTGTCCTCCGGCAGCAGCGCCGGCTCCGCGTCCGATGCGATCGTCCCCTTCCAGAAGAGGCTCGCCGCCCCGGGCAGGTGCCCCGGACGTCCGACGCCCTCCCCCGCCTTGTCGCCGGCGTACTCGTCCGCCGGTCGCGCGTCGAGGATCGCGACCCCCGGAGCCTCCAGCCGCTCCGCCACCCAGGCCGCGGTGACCACGAGCTCCGGCCGGGGCCGGGGCGTGAATCGCCCGGCCGCGGGTGCCGCCGCGGGGTCGTCGGTCGTGACGGCGTGCCCCGCCCCGCGCCACGCCGCGAGCCCTCCGTCGAGCACGGCGGCCTGCTCGGCGTGCCCCAGGTAATCGAGCGTGAAGAACGCGCGGGCCGCCGGGAGCGGGTCGCCGTACAGCACGATCCGCGAGTCGTCGGCCACCCCGAGGGACTCGAGGACCGAGTCGAGCACCGCCGCGTCCGGCAGCTCGTTCGGCAGCCCGTCCCGCAAGACGACGATCGCACCGAGGGGCAGGAAGCGGGCGCCGGCGATGTGTCCCGCACGGTAGCTGGCGCGGTCGCCGGCCACGTGGAGCACCACGGTGCCCGGGTCGGCCAGGACCGCCGCGAGCGAATCCGCCGGGATGAAGTACGGCGACACCGCCGCCGCGGGCGGAGCCCCCGCCGGCGGCCCCGGCGCCGGACGCGAGCAGCCGCCGAGCGCCGCCGCCGCCCACACGGCCGGGAGCGCGGCGCGCCGGATGTCTCCGGTCACGGGGCCCTCCACGTCTGGTTCCGCCGGTCCACGTCGGGAAAGATCATCTCCGGGTCGATCGCCACCCGGACCACGGCGGGCTCCGCGGGGACGGTCACGGTCTGGCGCGTCGCGCCGGCGAGCCAGGTCTCCACCGGGATCTCCATCCGGTCCACCCGGCCGTCGGCGCGGGTGATCGCGAGCCGCGCCGGCAGCGGCATCCTCCCGCGGTCCTCGACCGTGACCTCCACCACGTCACCCACCCGCTTCACCTCCGCGATCGCCTGGTCCATCGTCCAGGTCTCGAAGGCCCAGCTGCGCCAGAACCAGTCGAGGTCGCGGCCGCTCACGTCCTCGAAGGTGGCGAAGAAGTCGAACGGCTTGGGCTGCCGGAAGCGCCAGCGCGCGGCGTACTCCCGCCAGGCCCGCTCGAAGGTCGGCCGCCCCAGGATCTCGCGGAGCGTGACCAGCATCGTGGCCGGCTTGTAGTAGCTCGCGATGGCGAACGCAATTCCGTCGGCGTAGCGGTCCCCGTGGACCATCATCGCCCCCTCACGCCGGGCCTGCGCCACGGCCACGTAGCCGTTCCGGTTCTGCCGCTCGTCGTCGATCCGTCCCCGGTAGAAGTCCCCGATCGCCTGGCTCTGGTTGAACTGGGTGAGCCCCTCGTCCATCCAGCCGTAACGCTTCTCGTCCGAGCCGACCATCATCGGGAACCACATGTGCCCGATCTCGTGCACGGTCACCTCGTACATCCCGAGGGAATCCCAGGTCCCGCCGATGCACGTCATCATCGGGTATTCCATCCCGCCGCAGCTCATCGGGCCCTCCAGCGCCGTCATGTGCGGGTAGGGATAGGGGAAGATCGTCCGGGAGAGGAACTCCACCGCGTGCCGGGCGTAGCGCGCCGTCTCCTCCCAGGAGGACGTCCGCCCCTCGGGCCGGTAGAACGCCTCCACCAGGCTCGTGTCCGGCCGGCCGTCGCCCTGCACGTCGCCCACGACGGCGTGCGTGGCGTCCCAGAGCCAGACGCTGGAGGCGCCCCAGGTGAAGTCGCGCACGCTGTCGGCGGCGAACCGCCAGGTGAGCCGGCCGTCCCGGCCGCGCTGCGTCGCGCGGCCGGGGCCGCGCCCCGCCTCGGCCACCACGTGCACGACGGCGGTGTCGGTCCGCGCCGCCGCGAGGCCGCGCCGCGTCCCCTCGGTCAGCACGTCACGCGGGTTCTGGAGCGTGCCGGTGGCCGTCACCAGCCAGCCGGCCGGCACCGTCAGCGACACGTCGTACCGGCCGTAGCCCATGTAGAATTCGCCCCGGCCGAGGTACGGGTCGGTCTGCCAGCCGACGACGTCGTCGTAGACCGCCATCTGGGGATACCAGTAGGAGACGACGTACACCGATCCCGTCCGCCCACCGCGGGGCGCGCCCTCGGGCGGGACCGGGAGGCGCCAGGCCAGCTCGAGCTCCAGCGTCCCCCCGGCCGGCAGCTCGCGCGGGAGGCGGATCCGCATCATGGTGCCATCCACGCGGTATCCGGGGGCGTCGGCCGCCGCGGTGGCGGTGAGCACCTGTCCCTGCGCCGCGACGCGGGAGAAGTCCACCGCCGCCGTCCGGGGCGTTGAATCGTTGGCCGGCGCGCCGGGCGCGAAGATGTTGGCCAGGACCTGGAGGTACACCTCCCCGAGGGCGTCGGGCGAACGGTTGTGGTACCGGATCGTCTCCCGCCCGGTGAGCATCGTGGCGGCGGTATCGAGCTCGGCCGCGATGCGATACTCCGACCATTGCTGCCAGTACCGCGGGCCCGGGCGGCCGGTGGTGGTGCGGGTGCCGAGTTCCACGGCGCGCTGGTACTCGGGGCTCGGCTCCACCGGGGCGATGGGCTCGCGCACGCGGGCGGGCGGCTCCGGGGCGGCGACGGGGGCGGCAACCGGGGGCGGGGGGCTGGCGGGTCCGGGAGCGGTGCGCGTGGCCGGCGCGCAGGCGGAAGCGGTCAGCGCAAGGAGCAGGAGGGCGCGAAACCCGGCGGGCGGATGGAGGTCCGGCATCGTTGTCCCGTTCGTGTGGGGCCCGGGCGTGAGGGTCGGCGCCCCGGCGGTCCACCAAACCTAGTCGGTCGGGGCGGGGAAACGCCCGCGGTCCGTGGCGCTGTGGCCCGCGCCCGCTTGCCCGCCGCCCGCCGCCCCGCTATCCTACCCACCCGCCCGGAATTCCGGGCCAGCGCGCCGGTAGCTCAGCTGGATAGAGCGTTGGCCTCCGGAGCCAAAGGTCACAGGTTCGAATCCTGTTCGGCGCATCCCGGATGCAGCAGCGCCCCGCCGTCCCGAAGGACGGCGGGGCGCTTTGCGTCCGGCCCCGGTGCCCGCCTACTCCTTCGGCGGCGTCCGGAGCACCTTGAGGAAGAACTTCGCCGTGAAGAAGATCACCACGCTCCAGGTGACCCCCAGCATCAGCCACGCCGTGCCGGTCATATCGTTCCCTCCTTCCCGCGGAAGGCCTTCCGCACCAGCAGCGCGAACCCCGCGAACACCGCGAGGAGCAGGACCCGGGTCAGGTCCTGCACCATCGCCTTCGTCGGCTCCCCGTTCGCGAACCAGGCGTAGTGCTCGTCGCCCACGTGGAACACCTTCCCGATCACGCTTCCCGGCGCCAGGGCCCAGCCCTCGCCGGAGAAGAGCCCCCGCACCGCCTCGCCCCAGGGCGCCGCCGGCTGGATGAGCGCCCCGAAGAAGATCACCGTGATGAACGCCGGGGTGACGTAGCGGATCACGTGCTTGAAGAAGTACGGCACCTTGATGTCCGCGCCCCGGGTGATCTCCTCCCACCCCCGGTCGATGCCGAAGATGTGGACGAAGATGAAGACCTCGAGCATCGCGAAGACCACGAGGGAGAACGTGCCGGTCCAGAAGTCGAACTCGTCGAACGACCCGCCGGGATAGAGCCAGACGCAGACGAAGCCGAGCACGAGCACGCCGAGGCCGAAGAACCCGGCGGCCCGCTTCCGGGGCATCGCGTGCTCGTCCTCCAGGAAGGCGAGGATCGGCTGGCCCATCGCGAGCGACGAGGTGATGCCGGCGAAGAACAGCAGCCCGAACCACATCGCGCCCGCCACCGGGGCGAACCACCCCCAGTTGTTGAACAGGTTGGGCAGCGTCATGAAGCCGAGCGAGAAGCCGCTGCCGCCCGACGTGGCGGCCTGCACCGCCGCGAGGCCGAGGTAGGCGGTGGCGATCGGGATGATGATCGAGCTGCCCAGCACCACCTCCACGAACTCGTTCATCCAGCCCGCCGACGCGCCGTTGAGCGCGATGTCGTCCTTCGCGCGCAGGTAGCTCGCGTAGCAGTGGATCGAGCCCATCCCCACCGAGAGGGTGAAGAAGATCTGCCCCGCCGCGGCCAGCCAGGTGCCCGGGTTGGTGAGCCCCGAGGTGTTCGGCTGCCAGACGAAGTTGAGCCCGGTCAGCGGGCTCTCGATCACGCCGGTGTCGCCCGCGCCGAGCGTGAGGCCGCGGATCGCGAGCACCACCCCGAAGATGATCAGCAGCGGCATGCCGACCTTCGCCGCCGCCTCGATGCCCTTCACCAGCCCGCGGGAGAGGATCCAGGTGTTGAGCACGAGCGTCACCAGGAACCAGAAGAGCGCCTGCTCCGGGATGGCGAAGATCGAGCCCTCGTGCACCCCGAGGTAGTTGTTGAGGAACAGGGCCGGGTCGGTGCCGCGGAAGGTCCCCACGATCGAGTGGTAGACGTACGCCAGGGTCCACGACTCGAGGTAGCAGTAGTAGGCGGCCACCGTCAGGTTGGTGAACAGGCCGAAGACGCCCACGTACTTGAGCCACTTCTGCCGCCCCAGCGCCTGGAGCATCCCCGGCGCCGAGTGATGCCCGTATTGCCCGCCGTGCCGCCCGATCGCCCACTCCACCCAGAGCAGCGGGAGCCCCATGAGCACGAACGAGACGAGGTACGGGATGAGGAAGGCGCCGCCGCCGTTCTGCGCGGCCTGGGCGGGGAACCGCAGGAAGTTGCCGAGGCCGACGGCGTTGCCGGCCATCGCCAGCACCAGGCCGACCCGACTGCCCCAGCTCTCTTTCGAGCTCATGCAGGATCCGGGATGGAGGACGGGCGAACGGGCCCATAGAAAGGGCGCGAGCCCGGCAGGGCTCGCGCCGCTTCACAGTAAGAGCGGGGCCCGCTCCCCGCAACGGGGGGCCGTCAGAGCGCCCGGGCCGTCGCCATCGCCTGGACCAGGTCGCCCTGGGAAATGACCCCCACGACCCTGCCCTCCCGCTCCACGAACAGCCGGTGGATCCCGAGGTAGAGCAGCCGCTGGGCCGCCTCGCGGATGTCGGCCCCGGGCTCGATCGTCTCCGGCCGCGGCGTCATCAGGTCCCGCACCACGGTGTCGTCGAGGAGGAGGTTCCGCTCCGGCTCCGTCCGCCGCTCGGCGAGCGCCGTCAGGATGTCCGTCGCGCTCAGTACGCCCAGCATCCGGGCGTGCGAGTCCAGCACCGGCACCCCGGTCACGTGCGCGTCCACCAGGCGCTCGATCGCGTCGCGGACCAGCTCGTCGTCGCGCAGGGTGACCACGTCGGTCCGCATCAGGTCGGCGACTCTCATCGGGCTCCTCCGCGCAGCGGGCCGGGCCCATCGCCCGACCTCCAGGACCAAGGTCGCCCCGGTGGGGTGAAGAAACGCTGAAGCGGCGCCGAACCCCGCTTGCGGCTTCAGATGTCCTTGAGGAGGGCGCGCATCCGGATGGCGAGGGCCTCGATCTCGCGGAGCCCGCGCAGGGTCTCCGGGTCGAGCGACGCCTCGTTGAGCAGCAGGAGCTGGGTCTCGGCCAGGAGGGCCGACAGCGGGTTGGAGAGGTCGTGCCGGAACTTCAGGAGGCGGTCCCGCTCGGGAGTCGGCGACGTCATGGCCACCTGGTCAGGTGAGGGAACGGAAGAGGTCCCGCAGGTGGTGGGTGCCGAGGCCGCGCACGGAATCCCGGACCTGCTGCTCGCTGGCGCCCCGGAGGATCTCGGCGGTCTGGTGGTCCTCCCCGTTCCCGCCCACCCGGAACACCAGCGCACCCACCCAGACCCCGGGCTCCGTCTGGCGCAACCGGACCCGCACGCTCACGTCCCGCCCGTCGAGGCGCACCGCCCGCAGGTCGTGCTCGACCGGTTCGCGGAGGTCCCGGCCGAGCTGGTGGGGCGAGGGCAGCGCCATCGGGCAGGTGGCTCCCGGGAGGGGGGCTTGCTTGGAACGTGGTGTCGGAGCGTAACTTGGGGCTCAAGATAGGTGATTCCCCCGGGGGCGCAATACTGTGCAGTGCCCCGGACTTGACGATTCCCCCTCCCATCCTCTATCCTTTTACTCCTCTTGCGTCGCAGGAACTCCCCCGGACCCGCCAATGGAAGACGCGCCTCGGCCGCCAAGCCCGCCGAGTCACGTCAGCCCGTGCATTCCGAACTCCCCGACCCCCAGTCCACCCGCACCCGGCACGAGGAGCCGGCCGGGTCCCCGCGTGGAGCCGCCCCAGTGGACATCGCCGAACTGAAGCAGAAGTCCGTCGCCGAGCTGCACGCGCTCGCGGAACAGCTGAACCTCACGAACTACTCCGGGCTCCGGAAGCAGGACCTGATCTTCCGGATCGAGCAGTCGCTGCTGGAGTCGGACACGGTGATCCGCGGCGAGGGCGTCCTCGAGATCCTGCCCGAGGGGTACGGGTTCCTCCGCAGCCAGGACTGGAACTACCTGTACGGCCCCGACGACATCTACGTCAGCCCGAGCCAGATCAAGCGGTTCGACCTGCGCACCGGGGACACCGTGATGGGCCAGGTCCGGCCGCCGAAGGAAGGGGAGCGGTACCTGGCGCTGCTCAAGGTCGAGAGCGTCAATCACGAGGACCCCGAGCGGACCAAGCATCGCATCGCCTTCGACAACCTGAGGCCCCGCTACCCGGACGAGCGGATCCGGCTGGAGCGGGCCACCGGGGACCTGTCGATGCGGGTGGTCGACCTGCTCTGCCCGATCGGCAAGGGCCAGCGCGGCCTGATCGTGGCCCCGCCGAAGGCCGGCAAGACCATCCTGATGCAGAAGCTCGCCAACGCCATCGCCGAGAACCACCCCGAGGTCGTCCTCATCGTGCTGCTGATCGACGAGCGGCCCGAGGAGGTCACCGACATGGAGGAGAATGTCAAGGCCGCGGAGGTCATCTCCTCGACGTTCGACGAGCCGGCCGACCGCCACGTCCAGGTGGCCGACATGGTGCTCGAGAAGTCCAAGCGCCTGGTGGAGCACGGGCGGGACGTGGTGATCCTCCTCGACTCGATCACCCGCCTGGCCCGCGCGCACAACGTGGTCGTGCCCCACTCGGGCAAGATCCTCTCCGGCGGCGTGGATGCCAACGCCCTGCAGAAGCCCAAGCGCTTCTTCGGCGCCGCGCGCAACATCGAGAACGGCGGCAGCCTGACGATCATCGCCACGGCGCTGATCGACACCGGGAGCCGGATGGACGAGGTGATCTTCGAGGAGTTCAAGGGCACCGGCAACATGGAGCTCGTGCTCAACCGCGGCATCGCCGACCGCCGCATCTGGCCCGCGATGGACGTGCAGAAGAGCGGCACCCGGAAGGAGGAGCTCCTCATGGACAAGGACGAGCTCAACCGGGTCTACCTGCTCCGGAACTTCCTCGCCGACATGCCGCCGGTCGAGGCCCTCGAGTTCCTCCTCGAGCGGCTCAAGCGCACCAAGTCGAACAAGGAATTCTTCGCCACGATGGCGGCGCAGTAGCGGGCCGTGCCGGACCGCCCGCCCGCCGGACGCCTGCTCGGCGTGGA
The DNA here is from genome assembly GCA_963717315.1 of uncultured Gemmatimonadales bacterium. Classification (GTDB taxonomy): domain Bacteria; phylum Gemmatimonadota; class Gemmatimonadetes; order Gemmatimonadales; family GWC2-71-9; genus JAICEH01. The sequence continues at coordinate 12,039 of CAVQWA010000052.1, read as the reverse complement.
CTGGGGCGAGGTGCGCATCGGGGTCGCGATGAGCGACGAGACCCGGGTGCTCGCCTCGCCCCTCGTCACGCTGGTGCGCCGGCCCGGCAAGCGCTTCCCGATGGCGCGGTTCCTCGAACTGGTGGCGGCGCACGCACCGGTCGGCGTGGTCATGGGGCTTCCACTCACGCCGGAGGGCGGCGAGGGGCCGGCGGCGGAGGCCGCGCGCGAGCTTGGCGGCCACATCGCGCGCCGGACCGGGCTGCCGCTGGAGTGGTGGGACGAGCGGATGACGACCGCCCGGGCTCTCGGCGCCATCCGGGAACTCGGCGGCAGCACCGCCGGCCGGAAGGGGGACGTGGATGCGCTGGCCGCCGCGGTGATGCTGCAGGGCTATCTCGACGCCCGGCGCGGGGGGGTGGGGGTATGAGGACGGCAGGACGGCGGGACGGCGGGGTTGCGGGGCGGCGTGGCCGCAACCCGCCGCCCCACCGTCCTGCCCTCGGGTGGGCGGGCGTGGCGGCGGTGGGCGCCGTCCTCGCCTGCGCCGAACCCGCGCCCGACCCCGACGCGCCCGTCGAGCGGGTGCGGGTCCCGCCCGGCGCCACCGTGGCCGCGGTGGCGGAGTCACTCCACGCGCACGACATCATCGCCGACCCGCTGCGCTTCCGGATCACGGCCCGGCTGCGCCGGCTCGACCGGGCACTCCAGGCCGGCGTGTACGACTTCCGCCGGGGCGAGCGGACCAGCGCGGTGCTCGAGGCGCTGGCGGCGGGGCGCACGGCGGCCCAGCGGTTCACCGCACCCGAGGGCGTGACCCTGGCGGAGCTGGCGGAGCTGGCGGCGGAGCGGCTCGGCGTCCCGGCCGAGTCGGTCACGGCCGCGGCGCGCCGCCTCGCTGCGGCAGGCGTGCTGGAGGACGCCGGGCCGGCGCTGGAGGGCTTCCTCCTCCCGGAGACCTACACCCTCCCGGTGGAGGTGACGGCCGAGATGCTGGTCGGCGAAATGGTGGGGGGCTTCCGCGATGCCTGGCGGCCGGAGTGGGACGCCCGGCTCGACACCCTGGGAATGACGCGACGGGAGGTGGTGACACTCGCGTCCATCGTCGAGGGCGAGGCGCGGGTGGCGGGGGAGCGGGCGACCATCGCGGGCGTCTACCACAACCGGCTCCGCCGCCGCATGCCGCTCCAGGCCGACCCGACGGTCCAGTACGCCATCCGGCTCGCCACCGGCGAGCGGAAGCCCCGGCTCTACCTGAAGGACTACCGGTTCCCCTCCCCCTACAACACCTACCTGCGCCCGGGCCTGCCGCCGGGCCCGATCTCCTCACCCGGCCTCGCGAGCATCGTCGCGGCACTGTACCCCGCCGACGTCCCGTGGCTCTACTTCGTGGCACGCGGCGACGGCCGGCACGAGTTCAGCGCGACGTACCGGGAGCACGTGAGAGCCATCAACCGCATTCGACGGGGGGAGCGGGGCGCAGCAGTCGGCCGGTCGGACACGGCAGGCACCGGACGCTAGGCATCCTGCCGCCGAGCCGCCCTACCCCTCCCCTCTCCCCTCTCCCCTCTCCCCGAAGCCCCGCGCCCGCTCCTCCACATCCTCCCCGCCCAGGATCCCCCCTGCCACCGCCACCCCGGCACACCCGAGCCGGCGGAGGGTGCCCACATCCTCCGGCCGAACGCCCCCGATCGCGATGCACGGCGTGCCGCCGGCGAGCGACAGGATCCGCCGGACGCCCGCCTCGCCGAGCGCCTCACCCGCGTCGTCCTTCGTGCCGGTGGCCCGCCACGGACCCACTCCCCAGTAATCGGCGTCGCGCGCCCGATCCGCCTCCGCCGCAAGGCCGACCGACGCGCCGATGATCGCCGCGCGGCCGAGCACCCGCCGGGCAAGCGTCGGGGTCACGTCGCCGGGGCCGAGGTGCACTCCCGCCGCTCCCGCGGCGAGGGCCACGTCGGGCCGGTCGTTCACCAGCACCGGGACCGGCAGCGAGGCCACCAGCGCGCGGGCCACCGCCACGAGCTCCCTCGCCGGCACCCGCTTGAGCCGGAGCTCCACGGAGGTCACCCCGCCCCGCACCGCGGCGGCGCACACCGCCAGCGGGTCGCGCCCGGCCAGCAACGCGTCGTCGGTCACGAGCATCAGGCGGAGGGCGTCGGCTAGATTGCTGGCCATGTCCCCAATCAAGCGCCCGCGGCACGCCTCCACCACCCGGCCGCCCCGGTGACCGAGGCCCGCGTCTCGGACCGTGGCGCCGCGCGCTGGACCCGCGGACATCCCTGGATCTACCGGAGCGACGTCGTGGACGGGCCCGGGCGGCCGGGGCTGGTGGCCGTGCGCGACTCCCGGGGCCGCTTCCTCGGCCGCGCCCTCTGGTCCCCCGCCTCCGAGATCCGGCTCCGGCTCCTCGACGCGCGCGACGCCGCGGTGGACCGGCCCTGGTGGACGGCGCGGCTCCGGGAGTGCCTGGCGCGACGGGCGGGGGTGGATGCGACCGCCTGGCGGCTGGTGCACGCGGAGGGCGACGGACTTCCGTCGCTCGTGGTGGACCGCTATGACCGCTGGCTCGTGGCCCAGTTCCTCTCCGCCGGGCTGGAGACGGTCCGTGACGACGTGCTCGACGCGCTCGAGGAGGTCTGCGCGCCCGCCGGCATCCTGCTCCGGAACGACGTGGGCGTCCGCCGGCACGAGGGCCTGCCGGAGGAGATCGTGCTGGCGCGGGGCGAGGTGCCCCGCCGGGTCGAGGTGCGCGAGGGGCCGGTCCGGTTCCTCGCGGCGCCCTGGGACGGCCAGAAGACCGGCGCCTTCCTCGACCAGCGGGAGAACCGGTTCGTGGCCGGTGCGCTGGTGCCGCCGGGCGGCACCGCGCTCGACTGCTTCGCCTACCACGGCTCGTTCGCGCTCCACCTGGCGGGCCGCGCCTCGGCCGTCACCGCGCTCGACGTGAGCGGCGCTGCCCTCGCCCGGGGCCGGGAGCACGCCGGGCTGAACGGCCTCGGCAACATCGAATGGATCGAGGCCGACGCCTTCGAGCAGCTCCGCGCGTGGGAGCGGGCCGGCCGGCGGTTCGACGTCGTGGTGGTGGACCCGCCGGCCTTCGCGAAGAGCCGGGCCGCCGTGGCGGGGGCGATGCGGGGGTACCACGAGGTGAACCTCCGGGCGATGCGGATCCTCGCCCCCGGCGGCGCGCTGCTCACCGCCTCGTGCTCGTTCCACGTGGGCCGAGCGCGGTTCCTCGATATGCTCGCCGCCGCCGCGGCCGACAGCGGCCGGCGGCTCCGCCTGGAGCGCCTGCTGGGCCAGGCGGCCGACCACCCCGAGCTGCTCACCGTGCCGGAGACCGGCTACCTCAAGGGGGCGGTCCTGCGGGCGGTGGACCCGGATTGACGCCACCCGCCGACGTCGCAACCTTGGTAGCATCGTGCATCCCGACGACCCTGGGGCCCAGCGGAGCGGTGCCGTCCGGCGGGTGCTCCTGGTCATCCTGGGGGCCAACCTCCTGGTCGTGGCCCTCAAGGCCGCGGTGGGGTTCGCCACCGGGTCGCTCGCCGTCATGGGGGACACCCTGCACGCCTCGGTGGACGCCTTCAACAACCTCTTCGGGGTCGCGGTGGTCCGGGTGGCCGCCCGCGGCCCCGACGCCGACCACCCGTACGGGCACGCCAAGGCCGAGACGCTCGGCGCGATCGTCATCGTCGTCTTCCTCTCGATCACCCTCTCGCAGCTCCTCGACCACAGCCTCCAGCGGCTCCTCACGGGCCACGCCCCCCCGGTGGCAGGGCCGCTGGCGCTGGGCATCCTGGCGCTCACCCTGGTGGTGAACCTGGGCGTGGTGGCCTACGAGACCCGGGAGGGCCGGCGGCTCAACAGCGAGTTCCTCCTCGCAGACGCGCACCACACCCGGGCGGACGTCTTCATCACCGTGGCGGTGCTGGCCGGCCTCCTGCTCTCCCGGGGCGGGCTCGCGTGGGCCGATCCCGTGCTCGCCCTCCTCGTGGCGGTGATGGTCGTGCGCATCGCCGTCCAGATCCTGCGACAGGCCCTCCCCACGCTGATGGACGAGGCCGCAGTGGAGGGACGGGAGCTCGCCACCGCGGCCCGCGGGGTGGGCGGGGTCTGCGACGCCTACGGCACCCGCAGCCGGCGGGCCGGGGCGCACAGCTTCGCCGAGCTCACCATCAGCGTGGAGGGCGCCGCCTCCGTGGCCCGCGGGCACGAGATCGCCGACGCGGTCGAGCGGACCCTCCAGCAGCGGTTCGGGCTCCGGGAGGTGGTGGTCCACGTGGAGCCCTGCGACGGATGCTGAGCCCGGAGGAGGCTCGCCGCGGCGGCCGGCGCCGGTACACCCTGTCCCCGCGGCAGGAATACGACGAGTACGTGATGCAGCGGGTCGAGGGCTACAAGAACGCCCTCTCCCGCGGGGAGCTGATGGCGCTGGCGGAACGCGCCACGCTCGCCCTGGGGCAGGGGCCCGAGGAGCAGTTCGTGCTGACCGAGGTGCTGGTCCAGCAGTGGGTGGACGAGCTGATCAAGAAGGAGCTGGGGCTCACCAGCTACCGGAAGTGGAGCCGGAAGGTCGCCGCACTGCGCGAGGCCCAGCGCCAGCCGACCCACTGGGGCCTCGGCCCCGAAGGGCCGCTCGCCCGGCTCGTGCCGCGCCTCGAACCGGGCGACGTGGCGGTGCTCGCCGGCCCGCGCACCGAGGCGGTGGCCGGCCTCCTCTGCGCCCACCACGCGCGGGTCACCTTCCTCGCGGGCGACTGCTGGTCGGCCGGGCGCGTGGAGGATCGGCTCGAGGGCGAGGCCCTCGCCGACCGGGCACAGGCCTACGTGATCGCGTTCAACGGCTGGCTTCCCGAGGAGGTCCACGGCCTGATCCACGTCGCCGTGTTCGATACCGCCCTCCTCGGCACCGTCGGCTCCGCCACCGCCCACGCCCTCATCGACGACTTCCGCGCCCGCACCGCGCCCGGCGGCGTGCACGTCCTGCTCGACGATCCCGGCGGCCTGGCGCCCGACGCCCTGCGCACGTTCTACGATGGGTGGGAAGAGGAGGCCGTGCTCGGCAACCGGCGCGGCGACCTCCAGTTCGTCCGGCCCTCGTGTCGGTCAGACACGGCCCAGCCCGCTGGAGAACGTGTCGTCTAGACACCCCGGGCGAGCGTGATTCTCCAAGATATTTCAGGTCAATGACTTGGAGAGTGGCACCGGGCGGCACGTCCGGTGCCTTCCTTATAGGTGCGCGGGAGGCAACCCGCGCCCTGTGACCGGGAGGTACCGTGACCAGTCTGCCGTTCGTGGTGACCGAGGAAGCGCGGGGGATCGTGGTGCGGGCGCCGGCGGCCAAGGAGCCGCGGTCCGTGCGCGTGTGGGCATACCTGTGGGCGGCGGACGACGACGAGGCGGCGGAGCACTGGCACGAGAAGGTGCCGGTCGAGCGCGCGGCCTGAGCGCCGCGGCACCGGGCCCACCCCAGCAAATGCATGGGGCCGGCAGCTGGCCGGCCCCTTTGCATTTGCCAGAAGGGCGAAGACTACTTCTTCTTCGCGGCCTTCTTGGACTTCTTGGCCGCCTTCTTCGCGGTCTTCTTCGCGGCCTTCTTCTTCTTCATCGCCATACGAACCTCCTGAGTGGGACAATCCGCCGGCACGGTTGCCGGTCGGGAGTGACGCGGAGAGACCGGAGCCCCTCCTCTTCACCCGGGCCACGTGCGCCCAGGCAAGCCTGCCGTCTGGCCCATCATCCCGCACTCACGAGGTGCTGGCCGGCGTCGCGGTCGGTCCTGATCCCCTGCGGCGAGGACGCGCGTGCATTGCTGCTGCGCGTCGCTGACGTTCGGCGTGGCGCCGTGTTCGCCCGGAGGATCGACCGAGCGACGAGCGCTCGGGGTTCGTGGTACACCTCGCTACCCATCACAAAATCGTAAATTCTTCGATTCGCGCAATACCCCCGAGCGGAATTCGTGCCACGAGTTCCCCTCGCGGGTCGGTCGCGAGCGTGGTCGCCGACGCGCGAGCGACCTCGCGGCGGTGCCGTCGCGCCACCCGCCGCCCTTGTTCCCGCCGAGCGCGCGCCCTAGAATCGGAGCGGGTCCACACTCCTTCCGGGCGCTTCCGATGCCATCGCTCCAGCTCGACGGCCGGACCATCTCCTTCCCCGCCGGCGCCACGATTCTCGAGGCGGCGCGCGGCGCGGGCGTGGAAATCCCCAGCCTCTGCTGGTATCCGCAGCTGTCGCGCCCGGCAAGCTGCCGGTTCTGCCTGGTAAGCGTCGGCGGTCAGGGGAAGCTGCTGGCGGCCTGCACCGCGCCCGCGGCGGACGGCATGGAGGTCGAGAGCGAGTCGCCCGCGGCGGTGGCCAACCGGCGCGACGTCCTTCGCTTCCTCCTCGACCGCTACCCCGGCGAGCATCTCGCGAACGGCGGCGCCGCCGATCCCCGCAATGAATTCGAGCGCTACGCGGTGCGCTACGGCGTCGTGCCGCGTTCTGCAAGGATGCTCCCGCTTCGCACGGGCGACGAACGGCCCGGCGACGTGATGATCCGGCACGAGATGAGCCATTGCATCCTCTGCACCCGGTGCGTCCGCGCGTGCGACGAGATCCAGCAGGTCGGCGTGCTCGACGTCGGCGACCGCGGCGACGGAGCCCGGATCATCGTCGGCGCCGACGGCGATCCCGACCGCGCCGGCTGCACCTGGTGCGGCGAGTGCGTCCGGGTCTGCCCCACCGGCGCGATCTTCGAGGCGATCCCGCGGGAGCGCTTCGGGGAGGAGGCCCTGCGCGCGCCCGACCGCGTGGTGCGGAGCGTGTGCCCCTACTGCGCCGTCGGCTGCCAGCTGGACCTGCACGTGCGCGACGGCCGGCTGGCGCGGGTCACTTCGCCGTGGATCGAGGAGGCGACGCCGAACCAGGGCTCCACCTGCGTGAAGGGCAGGTTCGGGTACGACTTCCCCCAGCATCGCGACCGGCTCACGGTGCCGCTCATCCGGCGCGGCTGGGAACGCGCCGCCGACGGCCGGTGGACCTGGACCGGGGAGCGCCCGCGGCATCGCGAGGGCCCCTGGCCCACCATCGCGGCCCTGGGACGGGAGCGGAAGGCGAAGCCACCGGCCCGCGCGGTGGGAAAGCCGGCGTGGGTCACGGGCGAGGGGACGGACGACGTCCGCGACCGCGTGGCCACCCCGGCCGACTGGTACGACCCCTTCCGCGAGGCCACCTGGGAGGAGGCGCTCTCCCTCACCGCGCAGGAACTCCTCCGGATCCGTGCCGAGCGCGGGCCGGACGCGCTGGCCACCTTCAGCTCGGCCAAGTGCTCCAACGAGGAGAACTACCTCCTCATGCGGATGTTCCGGGGCGCGATCGGCACCAACAACGTGGACCACTGCACCCGGCTCTGCCACTCGACGTCCGTGGCGGCGATGGGCCGCGCGCTCAGCACCTCCGCCGCCTCCGGCTCGATGCGGGAGATCGAGGAGGCCTGCGACGTCATCTTCATCGCCGGGGCCAACACCACCGAGAGCCACCCGGTCTTCGGCGCCCTGATCAAGCGCGCCGTGGCGCGGGGCGCCACGCTCATCGTCGCGGACGTCCGCCGCACCGAGCTGGCCGCCCTCGCCGACATCCACCTGCAGATGCAGCCGGGCACCGACGTCGCCCTCTACAACACGATGGTCCGGCACATCCTGGCGTCGGGCCTCGCCGACGAGCCCTTCCTGGCGGCGCGGACCACCGGACTCGACGGCCTGCGGGCCGCGGTCGAGCCCTACACCCTCGAGACGGGCGAGCGGCTCACCGGCATCCCCGCCGCGGTCATCCGGGAGGCTGCCGAGCGCTACGCCCGCGGGCCGAACACCTCCACGCTCTGGGCGATGGGCCTGACCCAGCATGCCACCGGCACCGACATCGTGGCGAGCCTGCTCAACCTGCTCCTCTGCTGCGGGATGATCGGACGCTGGGGGGCGGCGATGATCCCCATCCGGGGGCAGAACAACGTCCAGGGCGCGAGCGACGTCGGGGCGATCCCCTTCGCCTACACCGACTACCGCCCGGTGACCGACCCCGCCGTCCGCGCGGAATACGCCCGCGCCTGGGGGGTGCCCGAGGAGCGCCTCTCGCTGGCGCAGGGGTTGATGGTCACCGAGATGGCCAAGGCGGGCAGCCCGGTGCGCGGCCTCTACATCATGGGCGAGAACCCCGTCATCTCCGATCCCGACCTGGCCCACGCCGAGGAGTGGGTGCGGGGGCTCGAGTTCCTGGCGGTGCAGGACCTCTTCCTCACCGAGACGGCGCGCTGGGCCGACGTGGTGCTCCCCGGATCCTCGTTCGCCGAGAAGCTCGGGACGTTCGTCAACACCGAGCGCCGCATCCAGCGGTCCCACCCCGCCCTCGACCCGCCGGGGCAGGCCCGGCGCGACCTCGAGATCCTCGCCGACCTGAGCGCCCGGCTCGGCCTCCCGGCGCCCGCCGATCCGCCCGCGGTGCTGGCGGAGATCGCCGCGGTCACGCCCTCCTGGCGCGGCGTCCGCTGGGAGGCGCTCGGCGGACCGGGGCTCCAGTACCCGGTGCCGGAACCCGGGCATCCCGGCACGCCGTTCCTCTTCGCCGAGCGCTTCCCCACTCCGGACGGCCGTGCGAAGCTCATCCCGGTCGAGCTGCTGCCGGCGTCCGAGCTTCCCGACGCGGACTATCCGTTCGTCATGAACACCGGCCGCCAGATGTACCACTGGCACACCGGGACGATGACCCGCCGGTCGGAGGGTCTCGACAGCCGCGAGCCGGTCCCGGTGGTCGAGATCCACCCCGCCGACGCGGAGGAGCTGGGGATCGCCGAAGGGGCCACCATCCGGCTGAGCAGCCGCCGCGGCTCGATCCTGATTGGTGCACGGCTTTCCCGCCGGCAGGCCCGGGGCCAGGTGTTCGTGCCCTTCCACTTCCGCGAGGCGGCCGCCAACCTTCTCACCAATCCCGCGCTGGATCCCTACGCGAAGATCGCGAGCTTCAAGGTGAGTGCGGTGCGAGTGGAGCGGGCCGACTGACGGCCGCGCGGGTGAAGTGGACCCTCGCCGTCGCTGCCCTTCTCACCCTCCTCACGTCGGTCGAGTCGGCGCTCAGCGGCCGGCTGCTCAACAACGAGGCCCTCTACCTCCTCGCCGCCTGGAAGTGGTGGCGGCCGGAGTTCCTTCCGCTCGACTGGTCGTTCGCGGTGCCCTGGCGGGAGCACGCCCTCTTCAACGCCGCCGCCGGGCTGCTCTCGCTCGCCTTCCCCCTCGGGGCCTTCCGGTGGGTCCTCCGGGTGCTCTGCTGGTTCGCCGTGTATGCCGGGCTGGTGGCGCTCCTCCGCCGGCTGGCGGTGCCGTGGTGGGTCATCCCGCTGGGCATCCTCGCCTGGCAGGTGGGCGGCGAGGCGTTCGTCGGTGGCGAGTGGGTGATCGGCGGCGCCGAGGCGAAGGTGCCGGCGTACGCGGCGCTCTTCGCGTCGCTCGCGGCGTTCATCGACCGCCGGTACCTCGCGGGGGGCCTGCTCCTCGGCCTCTGCTTCAGCCTCCACCCCGCGGTCGGCGTCGGGGCGGGTGTCGGCGTGGTCGCGGCGCTGGCCACGGACCGGGTGTCGTGGCGCGACCTGGCGCGGGCCGCGGGCGGCGGGGCATTGGCGGCGCTGCCCGGACTGATCGCCAGCGCCGGGGTGAGCCGCGGGACGGGCACCGGCGGTGAAGCGTGGGAGTACATCGTCCGGGCCCGGCTGCCCCACCACCTCGACCCGTACACCTTCCGGCCCGGCGGCTACCTCGCCATCGCGATCTTCGGCGCGCTGCTCGCGCTCCTGGCCCGCCGCTGGCGCCGCGACCGGGAGACGCGGTTCATCGCCGCCTTCACCGCCGGCACCGCGCTGCTCTTCGCGGGAGGAATCGCGGCGCGCGCGGCGGGGGCGTGGCCGTTCCTCCAGGTCTATCCCTTCCGCCTCCTGCCGCTCGTGCTCCCGATGCTGGTGACGCCGCTGCTGCTGGCGGAGGCCGCCCGGCAGTGGCGCGATCCCGCGGCGCGACGCCGCGCGCTGGCGGCCGCGGCGGTGGCCCTCGCCATCCTCCTCGGGCGACTCGACCGCCTGCCCCGGCACCGGACGGACCCCGCCCGGAAGGCGCCGTGGGGCGCACCGTACACCGCCCAGGACGGGCGGGACCAGGCTGCCGCCGCCAGGTGGGTGGCCGACAGCGCTCCCCCCGACGCGATCGTGCTGGCGACGCCGACCTCCAAGCGGGCCTTCTGGGACTACCGCCGTGCCCTCGTCGTCAACTGGTCGGCGCTCCGGTATGACCGGTTCGCCGAGTGGCGCCGGCGCATCGACGCCCTCGCGGGGCCGGTGCCGCCCGACGGCAGCCTGCCCCTCCGTGGGTTCGATGCCCGGTTCGACGCGCTGCCCGCCGACTCGGTGACCGCGCTCGGCCGGCGCTACGGGGCGACCCTGGCCGTCACCCGCGCCCGGTACCCCTTCCCCGTCCGCTTCCGGTCGGGTGCGGTGTCGGTGTACGCCATCCCCGGGACCGGCGCCCTGTCTCCCCCGCCTGCCCAGCCGTAGATTCTCGTCGGGCGACGCACCTCTTGCTTCGTGGCGCCGCGGGCGGATCGGACCGCCCAGGATCACGCCCGGGACGCTGCCTTGGATCTCTCCGTACTCCTCGCCACCCACAATCGCGCCGACTCCCTCGAGCGGGTGCTCGAGGGCCTTCACCGCCAGCGCCTTCCGAAGGGCCTCGCCTGGGAGGTCATCGTGGTGCAGAGCGCGTGCACCGATGCCACGCCGGACGTCCTCCGTCGCTGGTCGGACCGCCTCCCGCTGGTTTCCCTCGCGGAGGCAGCCCCGGGAAAGTACGTGGCGATGAACCGGGGACTGGCGCGGGCACGAGGCGCGCTGCTGGTCTTCACCGACGACGACATCGTGCCGTCGGATGATTGGCTCGCGGCCCTGACGGCCGCGGCAGCCCGGTGGCCGGGGCACGACATCTTCGGCGGAGTGGTGGTTCCGAGATATCCCCCGGGGACGCCGGCGTGGATGACGGAGCCACCCTATGCGGGCGTGGCGTTCGCCCACTTCGATCCCGGCGGGGACGAGGGTCCCTCGTCCCAGACGCCGTTCGGTCCCAACATGGCCGTCCGGCGCGGCCGCTTCACCGACCTGCGGTACCGGGAGGACCTCGGCCCGAAGGGCAGGAGCTATCCGATCGGCGGCGAGACCGAACTGCTCCGCCGCCTCGTGGCGGCCGGCGCGCGCACGGTGCAGGTGCCCGCCGCTCGCGTCGAGCATGTCATCCGGCCGGAGCAGGTCACCGAGGAGTACCTCCGCACACGGGCGCACAACTACGGCCGGGGCCAGGCCCGGCTGACAGAGCCTCCGCCGGGCACGCCGCGGCTCCTCGGCGCCCCGCGCGACCTCTGGCGCGAGCTGGCGAGCGCGCACCTGCGCCGGGCGCGCACTGCGCTCTCGCGCGACCCCGTGGCGCGGCGCCGGGCCCGATGGCACCTCGAGGTGGTCCGCGGCCATCTGCGCGAGTGCCGCGCGGAGGAGGCGCCCTGACGCCCACCGGCGGTTCCCTGTCCCCACCGCCGCCCCCGCCGTAGATTTCGCCGCCCCCCCAACGCCGACTGGATCGCGATGCGTGCACTGGTGAAGCCGGGCCCCGGCCCGGGGATGGTCGTGCGCGAGGTCCCCGAACCGGCCGTCGGTCCGTCGGACGTGCTGATCCGCGTGCACTACGCCGGCGTCTGCGGCACCGACCTCCACATCTGGGAATGGGACGCGTGGGCGAGCAACCGCCTCCGGCCCCCGGTGGTGGTCGGCCACGAGTTCGCCGGCGAGATCGTCCGCCTGGGCCCGGAAGCGGAGGCGTCGGAGCTGCTGGCGGTCGGGGACCTGGTCACCGCCGAGGGCCACATCATCTGCGGCCACTGCCTGCAATGCCGGATCGGCCTGGGCCACCTCTGCCGGCGCACCCAGATCATCGGCGTGGACCGCGACGGGGCGTTCGCCGAGTACATCGCGATGCCGGCCTCCAACGTGATCCG
>CAVQWA010000051.1:0-76078 GCA_963717315.1 uncultured Gemmatimonadales bacterium | reverse complement strand
GCCATTTTGCTTATGGAGTCGCTGGAAAGCGAGCCTGAAGGCTCGCTTGGAACCCCGTCAGTGCAGGTGGAACTCGGCGTCCACCAGCGAGAATTCGGCGGGACGAATCAGCCCGCTATGCGCCACCTCCACCGAATGCAGCCTGCCGTCGAGGCTCCTCGCCCAAAAGTCGAGGAATTTGCGCAAATGCGGGAAATGCGGCTGGAGATCATAGTCCTGCCAAATGTAGGATTGGACGATCGCGGGGTGGTCTGGAAGACGGTAGAAGATGTTCGCCGTCGTCAGGCCATAGCCTTCGAGCATGCGACGAAATTCGCGTGACGCCATCGGATCGCCTCCATGGTTGCCGACGAATCATTAAGGACGGACGCCGGGGCGATGCAAGTAGAATGCCGAAATATACCAAATAAAACAAAGTGCTAGCAGCGCAATTCAGTGAGTGCTGATTTCCGTTCGCGGCCCTTATTTTCGATCTCGCGAAAACCCACATGGGGATCCGTGGAACGAGCAGCAGTCGGGATGACCGACATCGACGCCGACGAGCCACCCGAGAGCGTGGCCGCGACGGAGGACGACGTGGTCTACCTCCTCCGCGCAATGCCCTCTTTCCCAACGCGCACCTCACCAGCGGACGTGGTGCCACCCCACGCCTGCCGCTGCTCGCGCCGGTGGACGGAGCGGAGTCGGCCCGCTCCCGCGAGCACCTCGTGGCGACCGGCTCGGGGGGGATGATCACGATCGTGGGGAAAGCTCACCACCTACCGCGTGATGGCGCAGGATGCGGTGGAGGCGGCGGTGCTCGCGCTCCGCGCGGGACGGCCGGCCCGAGCCTCCCGAGGCGCTCACCGACCTGACCCCGCGGCCCGGGCGGCGAGTCGGCCAGCTCCTTGGCACCATCCGGAGCCAGGGCATCGAGCTCGGAATCCGGGACCCTTTCGGCTCTACGGGACCGAAGCGCAGCGGTCTTCAACCTGGTGCGGGAGGAGCGGGCCCCCTTTCCCCTGGGCCCACCCGGCGCATCCGGCCATCGCCGCCGAGGTGCTGCACGTGGCCCGGCGGGGACTGGCGCGCACGGTGGACGACGTCCGGCGGATGGCTGGCGCGGAGACCGGGATGGCTGCGGCCGCGGCGGAAACCGCCTGCCTGCTGGCCCGGAGTGGGCTGGAGCGCCGACCGAAAAACCGTCCGCCCGTCGGGGAGAATACCAGCCGCCGGGGTGCGGCCGGGTTAGTCCTTTAGGGGCCTGGCGCGCGGCATCTCGCCGCACGCCGCCGACCGAAGACACCCCGGGGAGGACGTGGACCCGAATCCGTTCGAGACCGCCGACACCAACGCCGAGGCCTAGGCAGTGAGGACTTCCTTCGCGACCCCGCTTCCGTGGGCCCCGAGTGGCGCCGCCTCTTGAGCGGCGTGGTCGGGGGAGCCGCCCGGCAACGGGCGCGAGGCGCCGGCGGCCGCGGGGCCTAGGCAATGGAAGGGCGGCAACCGGCGAGTCGCGAGTCGCGAGTCGCGAGTCGCAGCCGGCCCCGGCCGCCGCGGCGCCCAGCGCCGACATCCTGGGCGCCGTCCTCCTCACGGGCCCACCAGCCCGCCTCGTCGCCAACATGGAGGCAGAGCCTCCAGTCCCCACTGCCACCAACTTCCGGCGAGGGGCCGAGCTGTCGGTGCTTGAGGCGCGCCGATACTTCGCCAAGCGAACGGCACCGAAGCTCGCCGCGGCCGGCTAGAGGCCAAGGTCTCCTTCACCCACCTGATCGCCTAGGCGCTGATGAAGCCGGGATGAAGCACCCGACGATGGACGCCGAGGACGGCGGAGCCCTACCCGGTGCCCGATGGCGCAGGTGAACCTCGGCCTCGCGGTGGACGTGGAGCGGACGGGAGCCGCGGCCTCGTGGTGCCGGTGATGAAGGCGCGGAGGTGATGGATGACGCCGAGTACGAGGACCTCGAGCCGAAGCGCACAACAAGCTGATGCCCGACGTGTACATGGGCCGGCATCACCCTCACCAACCCCGGCGGCCTCGGCACGCAGGTGTCGGTGCCGCGCCTGATGGCGGGCCAGGAGACGATCATCGCGATGGGGGCGGCCATCGGCTACCCGCCGAGTTCGGCACCACGCCCGAGGAGACGGTGAAGTCGCTCGGCATCGCCAAGGTGATGACGATGACGAGCACGTACGACCACCGCGTCATCCAGGGCGCGGAATCGGGGCGAGTACCTCCACCGTGGACCAGTTCGCCTGCAGAGGAGGGTTCCACGCAGGTGTTCGCGGCGCTCGGGCTGGCGGGGCGCTCCCGAGTTGCCACGGCGCGTCGCGAGCCGGCGGGCGCGGACACGCGCCGCGGCAAGGGGCGGGGCCCGATGTCCTCCAGCACGCCGCCGCCGCCATGTCGCTGGTCAAGGCGTTCCGGCACGGGCAATCTTCTGGCTGCCCACCTCGACCCGCTCGGCACCGAGCCGATCGGCGACCCGGCGCTCGACCCCGGCCATGGCCGCGATCCCGGCGAATACCTTCGGCGCACGTCCCGCGCCACGCTGGCCGACGCGCTGCCGCACCTCCAGGCCACCGAACCGCCGCGCGGCACCATCGCAGGTGGAGCACATCGCCAGCCACGAGGAGTGGGTGCTCCGCGATCGAGTCGGGGCGGAAGGCCCTGCTTGCGCGGCTCACCGATGCTGAGACTCTTCCAGCGATTCCTGCACAAGGCCTACCTGGAACGAAGCGCTTCTCGATCGAGGCGTGGACCTGCTGGTGCCGATGCTCGACCTCACCACCAGCGGGCGGCGGAGTCAGGTGCCCGCCACGTGGTGATCGGGATGGCGCACGGGGCGGCTCAACGCTGGTGCACAACGTCGGGGGTGGCCTGTATGATATTTTTGATCCTGGGCGAGTTCAGGCCACAAGGCGCATCCCGAGAAGCCCGACGCCGGCACCGGCGACGTACTACGGCCGGCCCACGGGGCGCGGACTGGGAGCGGCAAGACCATCGCCGTGACGCTCGCCCACAATCCGAGCCACCTGGAGTTCGTGGGGCGGGTATGGGCGGGCGTGGGCGAGACGCGCGCGGAGCACGACCCGACCGCGGCGCTCCCGGTGGTGGTCCCTCACGGCGACGCGGCGTTCGCCGGCCAGGGGGTCGTGGCCGAGACGCTAACCTGGGGAGCCTTCCGGGGTACGGCACCGGGACGGTGCACGATCACCAACAACCAGGTCGGCTTCACCACCGACGTGCGGCGACGCGCGCTCCACCCCGCCGACGCCTCCGACCTGGCCAAGGGCTTCCACATCCCGATCATCCACGTCAGCGGCTGACGACCCGGAGGCCTGCCTCTCCGTGGCCATGGCCTACCGCGAGAAGTTCCGCGGCGACGTGCTGATCGACCTGGTGCATGCCGGTGGGGCCACAATGAGGGCGACGAGCCGGTGAGCCACGATGTACGCCCGGATCTCAGGACCTGGCCGTCGCGAGGTCCCTGATCCGGGCGTACATCGTGGGCTGGGTGTACCCCGGCTCGTCGCCCTCATTGTGGCCCCACCGGCGGTAGCCCACCAGGTCGATCAGCACGTCGCCGCGGAACTTCTCGCGGTAGGCCATCGCCAGGCGTACCGCGGAGAGGCAGGCCTCCGGGTCGTCGGCGTTGACGTGGATGATCGGGATGTCGAAGCCCTTGGCCAGGTCGGAGGCGTGGCGGGTGGAGCGCGCGTCGCGCACGTCGGTGGTGAAGCCGACCTGGTTGTTGGTGATGATGTGCACCGTCCCCCCGGTGCCGTACCCCGGGAGGCTCCCCAGGTTGAGCGTCTCGGCCACGACCCCCTGGCCGGCGAACGCCGCGTCGCCGTGGATCACCACCGGGAGCGCCGCGGTCGGGTCGTGCTCCGCGCGCGCGCTCTTCCGGCTGGTCTGCTCCGCCCGCGCCCGCCCGTCCACCACCGGCCCCACGAACTCCAGGTGGCTCGGATTGTGGGCGAGCGTCACGGCGATGGTCTTGCCGCTCCCGGTCCGCACCACCCCGTCGGCGCCCAGGTGGTACTTCACGTCGCCGGTGCCGGCGTCGGGTTCCTCGGGATGCGCCTTGTGGCCCTCGAACTCGCCCAGGATCGTCTCGTACGGCCGCCCGACGTTGTGCACCAGCACGTTGAGCCGGCCGCGGTGCGCCATCCCGATCACCACGTGGCGGGCGCCCTGCGTGGCGGCCAGCTCGGTGGTGAGGTCGAGCATCGGCACCAGCAGGTCCACGCCCTCGATCGAGAAGCGCTTCTGGCCGAGGTAGGCCTTGTGCAGGAACCGCTCGAAGGTCTCCACGTCGGTGAGCCGCGCAAGCAGGGCCTTCCGCTCCTCCGGCGCGAGCGGCTGCCGGTAGGCGCCCGACTCGATCGCCTCGCGGAGCCACACCCGCTCCTCGTGGCTGGCGATGTGCTCCACCTCGTACGCGATGGTGCCGCAGTAGGTGGCCTGGAGGTGCGGCAGCGCGTCGGCCAGCGTGGCGCCGGGGACGTACACCCGAAGGGTCCTCGCCGGGATCGCGGCCATCACCTCGGGGGTGAGCGCGAGCTCGGCGGGGTCGAGCGCCGGGTCGCCGATCGGCTCGGTGCCGAGCGGGTCGAGGTGGGCAGCCAGATGCCCGTGGGTCCGGAACGCCTTGACCAGCGACATGGCGGCGGCGACGTGCTCGAGGGACTCGGGCCCCGCCCCTTCCCCCTCCCGGCCCCGCGTCACGAGTCGCGTGTCCGCGCCGGCCGGCTCGCGACGCGCGACTCGCGACTCGGGAGCGCCCGCCGGCGCGAGCCCGAGCGCCGCGAACACCTCCTCGTAGAACCCCTCCTCCCCCTGCAGCAACTGGTCCACGGTGCGGAGGTACTCGCCCGATTCCGCGCCCTGGATGACGCGGTGGTCGTACGTGCTCGTCATCGTCATCACCTTGGCGATGCCGAGCGACTTCACCGTCTCCTCGGGCGTGGTGCCGAACTCCGGCGGGTAGCCGATGGCGCCCACCGCGATGATCGTTCCCTGGCCCGCCATCAGGCGCGGCACCGACGCCACGGTGCCGAGGCCGCCGGGGTTGGTGAGGGTGATGACCGCGCCCATGTACGCGTCGGGCAGGAGCTTGTTGTCCCGCGCCTTCGCCACGAGGTCCTCGTACGCGGCGTGGAAGGCCACGAAGTCCATCGCCTCGGCGCCCTTGATGACCGGCACCACGAGGCCGCGGCTCCCGTCCTTCCGCTCCACGTCCACCGCGAGGCCGAGGTTCACCTGCGCCATCGGCACCCGGTAGGGCTGGCCGTCCTGCTTCACCAGCACCGTGCCCATCGCGGGGTGCTTCACCGCGGCCTTCACCAGCGCCCAGGCGATCAGGTGGGTGAAGGAGACCTTGTCCTTCCGGCCGGCGGCGGCGAGCCCGTCGTTCGCTTGGCGACGGCGCGCCTCGAGCACCGACACTGCCAGCTCGCGGAAGCTGGTGGCGGTCGGGACCTGGAGGCTCTCCTCCATGTTGGCGACGAGGCGGGCTGGTGGGCCCGTGAGGAGGACGGCGCCCTCGGGCAGGGGGCGCTGTCCGGCGCTGGGCGCCGCGGCGGCCGGGGCCGGCTGCGACTCGCGACTCGCGACTCGCGACTCGCCGGTTGCCGCCCCCTTGCCATTGCCACCGGGGGCCGGAGCCACCGGCGCCTCGCGCCCGTTGCCGAGGGCCACGGGCGGCTCCCCGACCACGCCGCTCTCGAAGAGGCGGCGCCACTCGGGGCCCACGGAAGCGGGGTCGCGAAGGAAGTCCTCGTACAACGCCTGGGCGAAGCCGGCGTTGGCGGTCTCGAACGGATTCGGGTCCACGTCCTGCTCCCCGGGGTGTCTTCGGTCGGCGGCGTGCGGCGGATGCCGCGCGCCAGGCCCTAAAGATAACCGGCCCCAGGCCGCCCCGGCGGCTGGTATTCTCCCGCCCGGCGGACGGTTTCGTCGGCGCTCCAGCCCAGCTCCCGGGCCAGCAGGGCGGCGGTTTCCGCCGCGGCCGCGGCCCCGCCGTCCGCGGTCTCCCACGCCAGCCGGATCCGCCGTACCAGGACGTCGTCCACCGTGCGCGCCAGCTCCCGCCGGGCCACGTGCAGCACCTCGGCGGCGATGGCCGGATGCGCCGGGTGGATGGCCCGGGAGAGGGACCGCTCCTCCCGCACCAGGTTGAAGACCGCTGCCGCTTCGGTCCCGTAGAGCCGGAGGAGGTGCCGGACGGTGGGGAGGGGGAGCCCGAGCTCGA
The DNA here is from genome assembly GCA_963717315.1 of uncultured Gemmatimonadales bacterium. Lineage (GTDB taxonomy): Bacteria > Gemmatimonadota > Gemmatimonadetes > Gemmatimonadales > GWC2-71-9 > JAICEH01. The sequence continues at coordinate 69,836 of CAVQWA010000051.1, read as the reverse complement.
TGCCCTGGCTCCGGATGGTGCCGAGCTCGGCCGACTCGCCGCCGGGCAGCGGGGTCAGGTCGGTGAGCGCCTCGGGAGGCTCGGGCCGGCCGTCCCGCTCGCGGAGCGCGAGCACGGCCGCCTCCACCGCATCCTGCGCCATCACGCGGTAGGTGGTGAGCTTTCCCCCCACGATCGTGATCATCCCCCCCGAGCCGGTCGCCACGAGGTGCTCGCGGGAGCGGGCCGACTCCGCCTTCCCGTCACCCGGCGCGAGCAGCGGGCGGAGGGCGGACCAGGTGGCACGCACGTCCGCTTCGGTGAGGTGCGCGTTGGGAAAGAGGGCATTCACCGAGCGGAGGAGGTAGACCACGTCGTCCTCCGTCGCGGCCACGCTCTCGGGTGGCTCGTCGGCGTCGATGTCGGTGGTCCCGACGTAGGAGAGCTCCTCGTTCCACGGGAGGATGAACATCACGCGCCCGTCCACCGGGCTCGCGAGGGTGATCGCACCCCGGTGGCCGATGCGGCTTCGCTCCACGAGCACGTGCGAGCCGCGCGTGGGCCGGAGCAGCGGCGCCACTGCGGGGTTCTCCATCCGGCGGAGCCGGTCGGCCCAAGGACCGGTGGCATTGATGACGGTGTGCGCCAGCGCGGTGCCGGTCGTCCCCGTGAGGCGGTCGCGAAGCACGACCCCGCTGATCCGCCGCCCGGCGTGGAGGAACCCGGTGACCTCGGTCCAGGTGGCCACGGCCGCGCCGTGCGCCACGGCGGCCCGCGCGGTGGCCACCACCAGCCGCGCATCGTCGCACTGGGCGTCCCAGTACACCGCGCCCCCGGTCAGGTCCTTCTCCCGGAGCATCGGCTCCCGGCGGAGCAGGGCTCGCTTGCCGAGCATCCGGTGGACGCGCACATTCCGGAAGAGCGCCAGGGCGTCGTAGAGCAGCATCCCGGCGGCGGCCTTCCAGAGCGGCACCCGCGCATTCCGGTGGACCGGGAGGAGGAAGGCCATCGGCCGCACGAGGTGCGGGGCGATGGTGAGCAGCACCCGGCGTTCGCGGAGGGACTCGCGCACCAGGCCGAGCCGGCCCTGCTCGAGGTAGCGGAGTCCCCCGTGCACCAGCCGGCTCGAGCGGGAGCTGGTGCCCCAGGCGAGATCGCGTGCCTCGACCAGGGCCGTACGGAGCCCGCGCATCGCGGCCTCCCGCGCCACCCCGGCGCCGGTGATGCCACCACCGATCACGAGCACGTCCCAGGGTTCGCCGGCCAGCCGCGCGAGCGGCGCCGAACCCCCCGAGGAAGACCGCGTGTCCGTAGCTCCGGCGAGCGTCATTCCCCGTCCCAGTCCCTGGTTCACCTGGCACGACCGGTGGATCCGGCCCGGCGCCCGCGTCCTCGACCTCGCCTGCGGCGAGGGGCGGCACAGCCTCCCCGCTGCCGCACTCGGCGCGCGGGTGACGGCGGTGGACCGGGACGAACAGCGTCTCGACACCGGCCGCCAGGCCGCCGAGCGGCAGGGCGTGCAGATCGAGTGGGTGAAGGCCGACCTGGAGCGGCCCTGGCCGGACTTCGGCAAGTTCGACGCCGTCCTGGTCTTCAACTACCTGGACCGCGCCCGGATGGGCGAGATCCGCGACGCCGTCGCCCCCGGCGGCGTGCTGGTGATGGAGACCTTCCTCACGTCCCAGACCGACCTCGGCTGGGGCCCCACCGACCCCGCCCACCTGCTCCAGCCCGGGGAGCTGGTCCGGCTGGTGGCCCCCCTCGAGGTCCTCCACGGCCGGGAGGTGCTCGAGCCGCTCGAGGCCAACAAGTGGCGGGCCGTCGCCAGCGTCGTGGCGGAGAGGACAAGGTAGCGAGGAGAGGGGAGAGGGGAGAGGGGAGACGGCCTCCCCCTTCCTCCCGCTCCCCTCTCCTCTCTCCCCTCCCCCCTCCCCACTCACCGTTTCTTCACTTCCCCCCCGTTAGCTTTCGGCCTCCCCCATCCGTCCGGGGTTGCCGATGTCCGATCTCTTCACCCGCCGCCGCGTGGCCGTGGTTGCCGGCCTCCGGACGCCCTTCGCACGGAGCGGGTCGGTCTTTGCCGACGTCAACGCGGTCCAGTTGAGCCGCTTCATCGGCCGCGAGCTCCTCGCCCGGGCCGAGCTCGCCGGGTCCGAGGTGGACGAGGTGATCTGGGGCCAGGTGATCCCGTCGGTACTCGCCCCGAACACCGGGCGCGAGGTGAGCCTGCTGCCGCAGTTCCCCCGCACCATCCCCGCGTACACCCTGAACCGCGCCTGCGCCTCCGCGGGGCAGGCCGTGACCAACGCCGCCGACCAGATCGCCCTCGGTCACGCGGACGTGGTCCTCGCGGGCGGGGTCGAGTCGCTCTCCGACATCCCGATCCTCCACTCGAAGCGGATGACCCGACTGCTGGTGGAGGCGAGCAGGGCGAAGACGCTCGGCCAGCGGCTCGGCACCTTCGCGAAGGTCCGGCCGAAGGACCTCGTGCCGGTCTCCCCCGCCATCGCGGAACCGAGCACCGGCGAGTCGATGGGGCAGTCGGCCGAGAAGATGGCGAAGGAGAACGGAATCAGCCGGCTCGAGCAGGACCGCCTGTCCCTGCTGAGCCACGAGCGCGCCGCGGCGGGCACCGCCGACGGCAGGCTCACCGCCGAGATCGCGCCCTGGCTCGACGGGCCGGAGCCGGTCACCAGCGACAACGGCATCCGCGCCGACTCCTCGCTCGAGAAACTGGCCGCGCTCAAGCCGGTCTTCGACCGGAAGTACGGCACCGTCACGGCCGGCAACAGCTCGCCCCTCACCGACGGCGCCTCCGCCGTGCTCCTGATGGCCGAGGACAAGGCGCGGGCGCTCGGCTACGAGCCGCTCGCGTACGTGAAGAGCTACGCCGTGGCGGCGGTGGACCCCGGGTGGCAGCTCCTGATGGGGCCGGCCTACGCCGTGCCGAAGGCGCTCTCCCGCGCCGGCATCGGCTGGGACGACCTCGGCCTGCTCGAGATCCACGAGGCGTTCGCGGCCCAGGTCCTGTCGAACGTGCAGGCCTGGGCCTCGAAGGAGTGGGCCGACCGGCTCGGCCTCCCGGGTCCCGTGGGCGAGGTCGACTGGACCAAGACCAACGTGATGGGCGGCTCGATCGCGATCGGCCACCCGTTCGGCGCCACCGGCGCCCGGCTCGTCACCACCCTCGCGAACGAGATGAAGCGCCGCGACGTCCAGTACGGGCTCATCTCGGTCTGCGCGCAGGGCGGGATGGGGTGGGCCCTGGTGCTGGAGCGATAGACGATGCCCGCGTTCACGACGGAAATCCGGGACGGCACCGCCGTCCTCACCTTCGACCTCCCCGGCGAGCCGGTCAACAAGCTGGCCGCCGCGGTGAAGGCCGAGTTCGAGCAGGCATTCGCGGCGCTGCAGGCCGACCCGGCGGTGCGCGCCATCGTCCTCATCTCCGGCAAGCCCGACGTGTTCATCGCCGGCGCCGACATCGAGGAGTTCACCCGGCTCCGGACGCCATCCGAGGCGGAGGCGCTCTCCCGCGACGGGCAGGAGATGATCGGTCGCGTCGCCGCGAGCGCCAAGCCGGTGGTGGCCGCGATCCACGGCGCCTGCCTCGGCGGCGGGCTCGAGCTGGCGCTCGCCTGCCACTGGCGCGTCGCCACCGACCACCCGAAGACCCAGATCGGCTTCCCCGAGGTGCAGCTCGGGATCCTCCCCGCCGCCGGCGGGTCGGTGCGCCTGCCGCGCCTCATCGGCCCCCGTGCGGCGCTCGACATCATCCTCGCCGGCAAGACCGAGCGCGCCGCCAGGGCGTTCCGGCTGGGGATCGTGGACGAGCTGGTCCACCCCGCCATCCTGCTCGATACGGCAATCCGGGCCGCCGCGCGGCTGCTGAAGGACGGCCAGCCCCGCCGGGAACCGAAGGGCGGGCTGGTGGGGTGGTTCCTCGACCGCACCCCGCCGGGACGGCGCATCGTCTACGCGCAGGCGCGGAAGGGCGTGCTCGCCAGGACCGGCGGGCATTACCCCGCGCCCCTTGCCGCACTGGAGGCGGTGGAGGCCGGGCTCGAGCAGGGGCCCAGGAAGGGCTTCGAGGTCGAGCACCGGAAGTTCGGCGAGCTGGCGATGGGCGAGGTGTCGAAGGAGCTGGTGCGGATCTTCTTCGCCACCACCGCGCTCAAGAAGGACGACGGCGGCTCGGGCGCGAAGCCGCTGCCGGTGGGGCTCCTCGGCGTGGTGGGCTCCGGCTTCATGGGGGCGGGCATCGCCGGCACGGCGGTGACCCAGGCGGAGGTCGAGGTGCGGCTCAAGGACGCCGCCCTCGATCGGGTGGCGGCGGGCCTCAAGTCGGCCCGGAAGACCGTGGACGGCCGGCTCCAGCGGCGCCGGATCACGAGGCAGGAGCACCAGCGGCTCACCGCACTGATCGGCGGCTCGGCCGGCTGGGACGGGTTCCGGCGCGCCGACCTCGTGATCGAGGCGGTCTTCGAGGACCTCGAGGTGAAGCGGAAGGTGGTGGCGGAGGTGGAGGCGGCGGCACCGCACGCGATCTTCGCCACCAACACCAGCACGATCCCGATCGGCCACATCGCCGCGGGTGCCGGCCGGCCGGGCCGGATCCTGGGGATGCACTTCTTCTCCCCGGTGGACCGGATGCCCCTGCTCGAGGTCATCCCCCACGCGGGCACCGAGCCCGACGCCGTCGCCACGGCGCTCGCCTTCGGGCGGAAGATGGGGAAGACGGTGATCGTCGTGGCGGACCGGCCCGGCTTCTGGGTGAACCGGATCCTCTCGCCCTACCTCAACGAGGCCGGGCACCTGCTCGCCGAGGGCACGCCGATCGAGGCGATCGACCTGGCGATGACGAAGTTCGGCTTCCCGGTCGGGCCGGTGGCCCTGCTGGACGAGGTCGGCCTCGACGTGGGCGCCAAGGCCGGCGGCGTGCTGCATGCCGCCTTCGGCGACCGGCTCGCGCCGGCTCCGGTGCTGGCCAGGATGCTCGAGGCGGGGCGCCAGGGCCGGAAGAACGGGAAGGGCTTCTACCGCTACGAGGGCGGGAAGAAGGCCGGCCCCGACCCCTCGGTGTACGAACTGCTGGGCGTGCAGCCGAAGGAGGCGCTGAGCCCCGAGACCATCGAGCAGCGGCTGCTCTACGCGATGCTCAACGAAGCCGCGATGGCGATGGGCGAGGGCGTGGTCCGCTCGGCGCGGGACGGGGACATCGGGGCCATCTTCGGCATCGGGTATCCCCCGTTCCGCGGCGGCCCGCTCCGCACCATCGACCGGATCGGGGCCACCCGCGTGCTCGACGTGCTCCGCGGGCTGGAGAACGTCTACGGCAAGCGCTTCACTCCGGCCCCGGCGCTGGTCGAGGTCGGGACGCGCAACGGGCGGTTCACGGAAGCCTGATCGCGGTTCTCACCGCGGAGGCGCGGAGGGCCGCGGAGGGCCGCGGAGCACCGCCGAGCATGGAGGGTCCACTTCACTGGTTGTTGGTCCCCACCCCGCCCCGGACAGCGGCTGGGGTGGGGTGGGGGAGCAAGATCGAACCTGGTGCCAATTGGGCGGAGCAGTTCTTCGCGGTCCTCCGCGGCCCTCCGCGCCTCCGCGGTGAATTCCCTTCAGGAGGAGTGACGATGAAGCGAGCGATGTTCGGAATGCTGCTGGCCGCCGCGGTGGCGATGCCGGCGCGCGCGCAGACCTTCCCGGTGGACGACCCCGTCCTCAAGCGGATGTGGACTCTCGGGATGGACAGCTCCCGCGCGATGGATCTCGCGCAGGTGCTCACCGACTCGATCGGCCCGCGCCTGACGGGCACCCCCGGCTACGACGCCTCGACCCAGTGGCTCCTGGCCACCTACAAGGCCTGGGGCGTGGATGCCCGTGCCGAGCGATACGGGACCTGGAGGGGCTGGCGCCGCGGCCCGACCCATCTCGACCTCGTGGCCCCCCGGGTCCGGACCCTCGAGGCGATGATGCTCGCCTGGAGCCCGGGCACGAAGGGGAAGGCGGTGCAGGGCAAGGTCGTGATCCTGCCCGACCTGGCCGACTCCGCCGCGTACGCCGAGTGGTTCCCGGCGGTGAAGGGCGCGTTCGTGCTGGCCTCCGCGGCCAACGCGAGCTGCCGCCCGGCGGACAACTGGAAGGAATTCGGCCAGACCGGCGCCGCCGATCGCGTGGCCGCCGAGCGGCGGGCGCAGGCCGAGGCGTGGGCCGCCCGGATCAGGAAGACGGGCCACGACAACCGCTCCCTCCCGCTCGCGCTCGAGAAGGCGGGCGCCGCCGGCATCCTCACCAGCACCTGGAGCGGCGGCTGGGGCGTCACCCGCATCTTCAACGCCCGCACCAGCACCACGCCCACGCTCGACCTCTCCTGCGAGGACTACGGCCTCCTCTGGCGCCTGGCCGAGAAGAACCAGGGCCCGGTGGTGCGGCTCACCGCCGACGCCCAGTTCCTCGGCGACGTCCCGGTCGCCAACGCCATCGCCACCATCCGCGGCTCGGAGAAGCCGGACGAGTACATCCTGCTCTCCGCGCACCTCGACTCGTGGGACGGCTCGTCCGGCGCCACGGACAACGGCACCGGCACCACCACGATGCTCGAGGCGCTCCGGATCATCCGGCAGGCCTACCCCCACCCGAAGCGGACCATCGTCGTCGGGCACTGGGGCGGGGAAGAGCAGGGCCTGATCGGGTCGCGCGCCTTCGCGGCGGACCATCCCGAGATCGTGCGCGGGCTCCACGCGCTCTTCAACCAGGACAACGGCACCGGCCGGGTGCGGAATGTCTCGATGCAGGGGCTGACCGGCGCCGGGGCGGCGTTCGGCAAGTGGTTTGCCCGGCTGCCCGCCGAGGTGACCGACTCGGTCAACGTCAGCAACCCGGGCATGCCGCAGGGCGGCGGGACCGACAACGCCTCGTTCGTCTGCTACGGAGCCCCCGCCTTCGGGCTCGGCTCGCTCAACTGGGGGTATTTCAGCTACACCTGGCACACCAACCGGGACACCTACGACAAGATCGTCCCGGAGGACCTGAAGCGGAACGCGACGCTGACGGCAATGCTGGTCTACCTGGCCGACCAGGAGGGGACCCCGATCGGCCGCGACCGGCGGGTGATGCCGGTGAGCCCGCGGACCGGGGAGCAGGCGCAGTGGCCGGAATGCGGCGCCCCGGCGCGGTCGTTCTCGGAGTGGACCCGCTGAGGACCGGATTCACCGCAGAGAAACCGGTTCACCGCAGAGGCGCAGAGGACGCAGAGAACGGCAACAGCCTGGAACTGATTTGCCCCACCCAACCCCAATTCGAGAAGCTGGGGCGGGGTGGGGCAACTTCATCCTGCCGTGTCTCTGCGTCCTCTGCGCCTCTGCGGTGAAGCAGTCAAGGCGCCGGATGCCGCGCCCGGAAGAGCGTGACCACGGCCGCGGTGAGGAGCGCCAGCGCCCCGAACTGGTGCACCGTCCCCCAGAAGACCGGGCTGGCCGGGAGCCGCAGCACCGTGAGCGCGCCGAGCCCGAACTGGAGCAGCGCGATCCCGCCCAGCCACGCCGCCGCCCTGCCCACGACCGGATTCCGCCTCCATCGGCACGCGAAGCCGAGCGCCAGCCCCGCCACGACGAGGCCCAGCACCCGGTGGATGAACTGCACCGCCACCGGCTGCGAGGTGAGGTCGGCGACCAGTGACCCTCCCCCGCCCATCCCCGGCGGCACCCAGTGCCCGCCCATCGTGGGGAAGGTGTTGTAGAGGAAGCCCGCGCGGAGTCCCGCCACGAACGCGCCGTAGGTGACCTGCACCAGCACCAGCGCCAGCACCGCCACCGCCCATCCGTGGGCCGGCGAGCGATCAACGGGGCGGGCGGCGTCGCGTCCCTCGTCCCAGCGCCCGGCGCGCACGCCGAGCGCGGTCCACAGCGTCACGGCGAACGTCGTGAACGCCAGCAGCAGGTGCGCCGCGAGACGGTAATGGCTCACCCGGGGGTTGTCCACCAGGCCGCTTGCCACCATCAGCCAGCCCATCACCCCCTGCGCCGCACCCAGGCCGAGGATGAGGAGCAGCCGCGACAGGAGCGGGCGCGCGACCCGTTTCGTCGCCAGGAACCAGGCGAACGGGACCACGAACACCACGCCGATCGCGCGGCCGATGAAGCGGTGGATCCACTCCCACCAGAAGATGGACTTGAACTCCGCCAGTCCGAAATGGGCATTCTCCCTGAGGTACTGCGGCGTCGCCTGGTACTTGGCGAAGAGCTCCCGCCAGTCGGCCTCGTGCAGCGGCGGGAAGGTCCCGCCGAGGAGGTCCCACTCGGTGATCGAGAGCCCGGAGCCGGTGAGGCGGGTGATGCCGCCCACCACCACCATCAGGGCGATGAGGGCACAGCCGGCGAGCAGCCAGTAATGGACGGGGCGCGAGCGGGCATCGAGGGTCACGAGAGGTGAATCTAGTTGTTCACCACTTCACCGCGGAGGCGCAGAGGGCGCAGAGGACTGCAATCCCCGCCCCGATCGCCCCGAGCGGGGTGGGAGTGGGGGAAAGCCCGTATCAGGCTGTTGTTGTTCCCTGCGCCCTCTGCGCCTCGGCGGTGAAGAAAGCAACGCGGACGGTTGCCTCAGGGAGCAGCCGCCCGCGCGCCCGGCCAGGCCGGGTATGTCCCGCAATGTCTCCTACTGGATGTGGCTGGCGGCGAGCTCCGTCCCCGCGGCCCCCTGCCACGCCTCCCACGTCAGGTGGCACATCTCGGCGAAGTACGGCTCGGGATGCCCTTCCCTCGAGAGGAGGTCGTGAAGCATCTCGTGCCGCACCACCATCTCGTGCTCGAGGTATCCCTCCGCGATGATGATCTGTCGCCGCTCCCCACTCTTGACCCAGAGGCCGACCTTTTCGCCCACTTCGGTCTCGAACGAACTCGCGCTCGGCACGACGAACCACTCCACCCGCCCGAAGGAGCCGCCCAGCCCGGCGCACGCCTCCGTGGCCTCCCACCACTGCTGGTAGAGCGCCGGCGCCTCCATCGGGACTGCCCCCTCGGGGAGCGAGTCCGAGGCCGCCACGGTCGAGCAGGAGGTGGCCAGGGCCACGAAGGCGGGCAGCACCGCCCCGCGCACCGCGTCATCCACCCACGTCCGCATTCCCGGCATCGGCTCTCCCTCGGTCGGTGCCGCCGCAGGGGTGCGGCGTCGGGGGAGGGAATCGCGACGGGTGTGCCAAGGCGAGGGCGGGGAGCGGGGAGCCGGGAGCGGGACAGTCCCTGTGCTGTAAAGAGCGATGGGGCAATGGCTTGGGCCGGGGCGCGCGATTCGGCGCGCGCCCGGCTCCGAGCCGGTGGCTCAGCCCTTGTTGTAGTAGAACCGCTCCGATGCGACCTTGCCGTTGCGCCAGCGCCGCACCGTGACCTGGTGCATCGGGCTCCGCTCGGCGCCCTTGAAGGTGACGTCCAGGGTCCACTCGCCGAAGCTCACGTCGCCCGCGGTGGCCGAGGTGAGGAGCGTGACCCCGTGGAACGTCTCCACCGCGGCGATGAATCCGAGCTCCCGCTCCCGGTTCGCGGCCTTCCCGACGGTCGGCGCGTCCGAGTTCTCCTGCATCACGACATCGTCGGCGTAGTGCTGCTCGAAGGCGTCCATCATCCGGCCGTCGAGGATCATCTTGTTGAGCTCCGCGTCGAGCTCGGCGATGGTGGCAGTGGCAAGGTCCGTCATGATCCTACTCCATCAGCAGGGTTGACTCGTGACTCGTGACTCGCGACTCGCGACTTCTTCACGCCGCACTCCGCAGCTGCGACCTGCCAGCCCCGTCCGGCTCCTCCCCCCGCCCGGCGAGCGACCGGTCCAGCGACCAGGCCCCGCCTCCGGCGATCACCAGCGCGAGCGCCGCCCCGATGTAGAGCAGGTGGTACTCGATGCCCTCACCCGCCTGGTTGCCGGACCAGTTCATGAAGAAGCCGTTGCCGCGATGGAAGGACGCCGCAACCAGCATCTGGCCGGCCAGCGCCAGCGCCGCGAGGCGGGTCCCCAACCCCAGCAGCAGGCCGAGCGGGGCCAGGAACTCGACCGCGATGGCGAGGATCGCCAGCGGGGCCGAGATGCCGAACGCCTGCTCGAAGCCGGCGATGGTGCCGGCGGGCCCGCCGCCGCCGAACCAGCCCAGGGCCTTCTGGGCCCCGTGGGGGAACATCGCGAGCGCGAGCGTCACCCGGAGCAGGGTGAGCGCGCGGCTGTCGTCCGTGGGGAAGAGTCGGTTGGTCATGGCCCCATCCCTCGTCGATTGACCAGTCAATGGCTGACTAATGAAGCAATAACCCGAACCACGCCTTCCGGGTTCCCCGCGCTCGGCTCAGGCGCCGAGCCCCGACCTGATCGCGTCGAGGAGGCGGATCAGCTCCCGCTTTTCCGCGTCCGACAGCGGCGCCATCGCCTCGTTCTCGGTGGCGTCCACCGGGGCATCGAGCGCGTCGAGCAGCTGGAGGCCCTTGGGCGTCGCCCAGCAGAGAACCCGCCGCCGATCCTCGGCGCAGCGCTCCCGCCGCACCAGGCCCTTCGCCTCCAGCCGGTCGAGCAGGCGGGTGATCCCCGGCGCCTGCTCCACCAGCCGGTCGGCCACGTCGAGCGTCGGGAGCCCCGCCGTGCCCGCCCCCCGCAGGATGCGGAGCACGTTGTACTGGGTGGTGGTGATCCCGTGGGGCTCGAGCGTGGTCTCGAAGTGCCGCCGGCTGAGGTCGGCGGTCCGGGCCAGCCCGAGCGAGGCCTCGTGGGCCAGGGACCGGAAGGGCTTCCGCTGGAGGAGTTCGCGTTGCAGCCGGCCGGTCGTCTCGGGCATGGGAATACACTAATTGTCAATAATTGACTTGTCAAGTATTATCCGTCACCCGGCCCGTGCTTGTTCCGGGGGGAGGGGGTTCCCTAGCTTTGCCCCCGTCCGGCCGACCGCCCCTCGCGTCGGCCCACTCCGGGAAGCGGCCATCATGATCCGACAGGGCCTCCTCTGGCTCTCCGAGCAGCAGTGGGTCTTCGACTTCGCGCGGCGCAACCCGCTCGCCCGCCCCTTTGCCCGACGGTTCGTGGCCGGGGAGGAGCTGGAGGAGGCGATCGCGGTGGCCCGCCAGTTTGCCGGCCGGGGCATCACGACCTCCGTCGACCTCCTTGGCGAGAGCGTGAGCCGGGAGGCGGACGCAGTGTCGGCCCGGAACGAGTACCTGGCCATGGTGGACCGGCTTGCCGCGGCCGACGCCGGGGTCGAGGTCAATGCCTCGGTCAAGCTCACCCAGATGGGATTCGACATCGACGAGGAGCTCTGCTTCCGGAACGTCGCCGCGATCCTCGACCGGGTGAAGGCCGCCGGCGGCTTCATCCGGCTCGACATGGAGAGCTCCGCCTACACCCAGCGGACCCTCGATTTCTTCGCCGAGCGCATCCTCGAGCCGTACGGGGCGCATTGCGGCGTCGTGATCCAGTCCTGCCTGCGCCGTTCGGCCGCCGACATCGAGCGCCTCATCGCGATGCGCGCGCGCGTCCGGCTCTGCAAGGGCGCCTACCTCGAGCCGCCGGCGGTGGCCTTCCCCGACAAGGCGGACGTGGACCGGAGCTACGTCCAGCTGATGGAGCGCCTGCTCGACGCCGGCAACTACCCGGCCATCGCCACCCACGACGAGAGGATCATCGAGCTGGCGCGGCGATACGTGCAACGGAACCGGATCGGCGAGGACCGGTTCGAGTTCCAGATGCTCTATGGCGTGCGGCGGGACCTGCAGGAGAAGCTCCGTGCGGCGGGGCACCGGATGCGGGTGTACGTCCCCTTCGGGACCCAGTGGTACCCGTACCTGATGCGCCGGCTCGCCGAGCGCCCCGCGAACATCGCCTTCATCCTGGGCAACATGCTGCGGGAGGGCCGCGGCCCGCGGTGAGCGAGCTGACCCTCGGCGGGTACATGGCGCTGCACGGGCGTGCCGCCGCCTTCGGCGGGTCCGACGGCCAGGCTTATTCGGTCGGCCTCGTGGCCGACGAGGAACCGGACGAGCGCGGCCTGTTCGGCGCGGGACTCCTCTTCGTGCGCTGGAGTCCGGACGGCACCGAGCCGGTCGGGCACCTCGAGGCGCCGGACCTCGCCCGCGGGCGCACGCCCGAGGAGGCGATCGACCGGCTCAGGCTCCTCTCCCTCTTCGACGTGAAGGCCGCGCTCGACCAGGCGGTGGCGTCCCGGCCCCCGGAGTGGTGATGCGCGGCACCGTGCTCGAGCGCGAGGGGGGGACGTTCCGCGTGCTCACCGGGCAGGGGGAGGTGCGGGCGGCGCTCCGCGGGCGGACCAAGCGGGGCACGTCCAACGTGGTGGTCGGCGACCGCGTGACCCTGGAGGCCGGCGGCGCGGACCTCTGGGCCATCGCCGGGGTGGACGAGCGCGCCAGCGTGCTCGCGCGCCGCGTCCCCGGCGGCCGGGGCTTGCGCCCGGTGGTGGCGAACGTGGACCAGGTCGTGGTGGTCACGGCGGCGAAGGACCCCGATCCCGTCCCCCAGCTCGTCGACCGCCTGCTCGTGGTCGCCGAGGCGCACCACCTCCCTGCGCTGGTCGTCGTCAACAAGACCGACCTGGCGCCCGGCGGCGCCCTCGTGGAGCGCTTCCACCGTGCCGGCTACCCGGCGCTGCTCACCAGCGTTCCGCGGGGCGAGGGGCTCGGGGCGCTCCGGGAGGCGCTGGCGGCGCGGGAGTCGGTCGTGACCGGGCCGTCCGGGGCGGGGAAATCGAGCCTCCTCAACGCGCTCCATCCCGGCTTCCGGCTCCGCACCGGCGCGGTGAGCGAGAAGGCCGGTCGCGGGCGGCACACCACGGTGAGCGCCGTGATGCTCCCCTTCGTCGGCGGCTTCGTGGTGGACACGCCGGGATTCAGCGACGTGGGGTTGTGGGGCGTCGAGCCGGGAGACCTCGGCGCGTGCTTCCCCGAGATCCGGTCGCGCGCCGACGGCTGCCGCTTCGGCGACTGCCGCCACCGTTCGGAGCCCGGCTGCGCCGTGCTTGCGGCCGTGGCGGCCGGCGAGGCGCTCGCCGACCGCCACGCGTCCTACCTGGCCCTGCTCGCGGAGCTCGAGGCGCTTCCGGAGGAGTGGGAATAGCCTACTTCGAGATCACGTGGAGGGCGACGCGCCGGTTCCTCGCCCGCCCCTCTTCGGTCGCGTTGTCGGCGACGGGAAACTGCTCCCCGTATCCCTCCGCCTCGATCCGGTCCCGCTCGACCCCCTTCGCGATCAGCGCGTCCCGCACCGCCTCTGCCCGATCTCCGGAGAGCCGCTGGTTGGCTCCGCGGTCGCCGACGCTGTCGGTGTACCCGCCGATCTTGATCCGCGCGGTCGGGTACGCCCGCAGGATGGCGGCGATGCTCTCCAACTGCTCCTGCGACTCGGCGCGGATGTCGGCGGATCCGTCCCGGAACGCCAGCCGGTCCAAGGTGAACCAGGTGGTGCGCTCCACGAGCCGGTTCGGGTCGTCGAGGAACGCGGCGATCTGCGCCTCGATCCCCCGTTCCGGCACCACCAGTCCGGTCCCGTCGGCGATCCGCCGCCGGGCGGAACCGCCGGGAGCGCTCGCGGCCACCGCGGCGGTGGCCGACGCCTCCGACATCGCACCGACCTGGTCGTCGCCGAGGGTGGAGCTCACCGGCTCGACAGGGCGATCCCTCGAGAGGATGAAGAGCAGGGCGATCAGCGCGAGACCGGCCGTCGCGGGCCAGAGCCAGCGCCGCTCGGCGGGCTTCCCGGGGGCCGCGGCGGACGGGGGGCGGGAGCTGGTGGCGGCGGCAGCCACCCGGGGGATCTCGCTCATCCCGAGGAGACTCCCGATCCCGGCGGGGGCATCGGTGAGGATCCGGTCCTTCTGGCTCGCCAGCAGCGCGGTGAGCCCGGTGGCGTCGAGCCCCCCCTCGCTCGCCTTCCGGGCCAGCAGGGCCACCACCAGATCGGCGGCCGTTTCGAGCAGTGGGCTGGCACCATCCGGTGGCACCCCGGAAGCGCGGGCGACGAACTCTTCGACCGCCCCGATCCGCCCGCCGAACGTGGCCGCGAGGAGCCTGGCGCCGCGTGGCTCCGCCCCGACCGACCTGTCCGTGACCAGGCTGAACACCTGGCGCATGGAGCCGGAATCCGGGAGGAGCGCGACGAGTCCGGTGAGGATCGAGCCGAAGGCTGTATCGAGGCCTCTCCGGACGGCCTCCTCGGGCTCGCCGAGCCGGACGGTGAGCCCGCCCGCGGCACCGGCGAGGACGAGCGACCTGAGCGAGTCGAGCAGCTGGCTGGGCATCGGGCACTCCCTGGCATCCATCGGATCGGCCTTCGGCCGATCCCGGGGGCCGTGACGGTAGGATACCCTGATTCGGGCCGCCCGCCAGCCCATTCGGACCCCGGGATCAGGGGGTCTGGAGGTCCCGGAAGCGCGCGGCCAGCGCGGGAGCGAGGCCCGCGAGCGGCTGGTCGCTGTTCACGAGCAGGGCGAGCGAGAGGCGCGCCTCCGGATAGACCACCAGGTAGGCCGTGCCCCCCATCGAGCCGCCGGAATGGCCCACCCAGCGGCGTCCCGCCTGGTCCCTGCGGACGCTCCAGCCGACGCCATAGTTCGTGGCGCGGCCATCCCGCAGAAGCATCGAGGTCCAGAGCGTCTCTGCAGTCTCCCGCCGGACCAGCCGGCCGGAGGCCATCGCGTCCCCGAAGGCAGCAAGATCCTCCGCGGTGGACAGGAATCCGCCGCCCGCCCACTTGAGGCTGTTGTCCACCCAGGGGGCGTTGAGGATGGCGCCCCCGCTGTCGGCCACGGTGTACCACCGGGCCCGGCCGGCCACCAGGCTGTCGGCGTGGTCAGCCCCGGTGCGGGTCAGGCCGAGCGGCCGGAAGACCTCCTCCGACATCACCTCGAGGAACGGCCGGCCCGCCGCCGCCTCCACCACCGCGCTGAGGAGGTTCCAGCCGTAGGAGGAGTACAGGTACCGGGTGCCCGGCTCGACCAGCAGCGAGTCGTCCTGGAAGACGGCGAGGCCCGAGAGGACGTCCGCATAGCGCGTGCGGCTGGCGAACTCGTCGCCGCGGTAGTGGCGGAGGCCGGCGAGGTGCCCGGCCAGCTGCCGCACCGTGATCGGCCATCGCTTCCGCGGAAAACTGGGGACGTAGCGCTGCACCTCCGCGTCGAGGTCCAGCCGGCCCTGCTCGACCAGCAGCCCGATCGCCGCGCTGGTGAGGGACTTCGAGACGCTCCCGGCGCGGAACCTGGTGCCGGTGGAGACGCCCACCCCCTGTTCGAGGTCGGCGAACCCGATCCCCTCGCTCCACACGAGGCGCCCGTCGCGCATCACGGCCACCTGCGCCCCGGGGATGCCGGCGCGGGCCATCGAGTCGCGGAGCAGGGCGCGGAGTTCCGCCACCAGCGCCTTGCAGCACGCCGGGGAGCCGCTCCAGCCGGGGGCGGGACGCGCGGCTTCCACCCGTGGTGCCGGTGGCGGCGCCGGCGCGACGACCTGGGCGGCCAGTGGGGCGGCGTGTCCCACCGCGAGCAGGAGTGCGGCGGCGCGTCTCACGACCCTTCCGGCGGGGCCATCCCCCGCTTGAGGGTCCATCGGCCGGTGTCCCGGGCCTCCACCTTGGCCATCATCCGGTCGAAAGCCTCCTGCAGGTCGATCCCCTCGCGGTTGGCCATGCAGATCAGCACGAAGATGATGTCGGCCATCTCCATCGCCAGGTCCCCGTCGGGCTCGTCCCGCTTCTTGGTCTTCTGGCCGAACCGGTGGTTCACCTCGCGGGCGAGCTCGCCCACCTCCTCGGTGAGCCGCGCGAGGTTGGTCAGGGGGTGGAAGTAGCCCTCCTCGAAGTGGGAGATCCACCGGTCCACGCGGGCCTGGCTGTCGGCGAGGGACATGGTCGAGGGTCGATGGTCGAGGGTCGAACGGCGAACAGCGCCTACTGCTCCGCGCCAAGCGCCGCGATGATGGCCCGGCAGAACGGCCCCAGGTCGGCCGGGGTCCGGGACGAGATGAGGTTCCCGTCCACCACCACCGCCGCATCCTCCCAGCGGGCCCCGGCGTTCTCGAGGTCGTCGCGGATGGCGCCGACGCTGGTGACCCGCCGTCCGTTCACGATGCGGGCCGAGATCGGCACCCATCCGGCGTGGCAGATGAACGCGACCGGCTTGCCGGCCTCGAAGATCTCCCGCGTGAGCGCGAGGACCTTCGGCGAACGGCGGAGGATGTCGGGGGCGTACCCGCCGGGTATCACGAGGCCGTCGAAGTCGGCCGCGTTCACTGCGTCCACCGCGGTGTCGGGCGTGCAGGGGTAGCCTCGCTTGCCCCCGTAGGTCTTCTCGCCGAGCCCGGCCACCACGGTCCTGGCACCCTCCTCCTCCAGCCGGATCTTCGGGTACCAGAGTTCGAGGTCCTCGTACTGGGCGGCGCAGAAGAAGAGGACGCGCTTGCCGGCGAGGGTCATGGCATCGATCCGTGCTCCCGCATCGCCGCCACGGGGCGGCCGGCGGGCAGGGTGGCAAGGACGAGGGGGTGAAGGGGAAGGAGGCGCATGCGGCCGAAGGTCGAAGGTCGATGGTCAAAGCCGGTGCGACACTATACCACCGAAACTGGCGATGGGTTAGCTTGCGGAGGCTCGCCTTCGACATTCGACCTTCGACCTTCGACCCCCGTGCGCCCCCGCGACCGCATCCTCGAGAACCTCGAGACCATCTACCGCGAGTCGTTCGAGCGGTCCCGCGCCGCCGGGAACGAGGCGCGGATGGCCGAGCTCGAGTGGGCCTACGTGCGCGACCAGCTGATGCTCGAGATCCTGCTCGACGTCCGCGACCTGTTCGCCGTGGCCCCCGCCGCCGGCGAGAAGACCCCGACCGCGCTCGAGCAACTGGAACGCCTCCGCCGGCTCACCCGGCTTCGGTAGTCGCCTTCGACCTTCGACCTTGAACCCCGGCCCCCATGCGCCTCCACCCCGTCCTCGCCCTGCTCGCCGTGACCGCGGCCTGCGCCCCATCCGCCCCGCCCGCCGACCTCGTCGTCTACGGGCGGGTCTGGACCGGGGACACGGCGCGTCCCGCGGCGGAGGCCGTCGCCGTCCGCGGCGACTCCATCGTGGCCGTGGGCGACAGCGCCGAGGTGGCACGGTACGTCGGGGCGGACACCGAGGTCCTCTCCAACGGCGACGGGCTGGTGGCCCCGGGGTTCGCCGACGCGCACACCCACTTCACCGACGGCGGCTTCCAGCTCGTCAGCGTGGACCTGCGGGACGCCGACACCCCGGAGGAGTTCGTCCGGCGGATCAAGGCATTCGCCGCCACCAAGCCGAAGGGCACCTGGATCCTCGGCGGCGACTGGGACCACGAGCGCTGGCCGGGCACGCCACTCCCGCGGCGGGACTGGCTCGACTCGGTAACCCCCGACCACCCGGTGTTCGTCCAGCGGCTCGACGGGCACATGGGGGTGGCGAACAGCCTCGCGCTCCGGCTGGCGGAAGTCTCCCGCGCCACCGCGGACGTGCCCGGCGGCGAGATCGTCCGCGACCGGTCCAGGGAGCCGGCCGGGGTGCTCAAGGACGCGGCAATGGGCCTGGTCTACCGGGTCGTCCCCGACGCGACCCCGGCGGAGCGCGACTCCGCGCTCGCGCGGGCCCTCGCCTTCGCCGCCTCGAAGGGAGTCACCGGCGTCGGATACGTCAGTGCCTACCTCCCCGACCTCGGCGCGTTCCAGCGGGCCAGGGCCGCCGGCACGCTCACCCTCCGCGCCAACCTCTACTTCCCGCTCGAGCAGTGGCGCTGGGTGGCCGACACGGTGGCCCGGATCGGTCCCGGCGACGGGTGGCTGAGGATCGACGGCGTCAAGGGCTACGTGGACGGCTCCCTCGGCTCCACCACGGCGCTCTTCTACGAGCCGTACGTGGATGCGCCCCGGACCAGCGGGCTCTTCGTGACGCCGGAGCAGGCACTCCGGGAGCAGATCGGCGGGGCCGATTCCGCCGGCCTCCAGGTGGTGGTGCACGCCATCGGCGAGCGGGCCAACGGCGTCATCCTCGACATCTTCGACAGCGTGGCCGCGGCCCACGGGCCGCGGGACCGGCGGTTCCGGATCGAGCACGCCCAGCACCTCCGTCCGGCGGACATCGGCCGGATCGCCCGTTCGGGGGTGATCGCCTCGATGCAGCCCTACCACGTCATCGACGACGGCCGCTGGGCGGAGAAGCGGATCGGGCCGGAACGGATCCGGACCACGTACGCCTTCCGCGACCTCCTCGACTCGGGTGCCGTGCTCGCCTTCGGCTCGGATTGGACGGTGGCCCCGATCGACCCGATCCTCGGTCTCTACGCGGCCGTCACGCGACGCACGCTCGACGGCAAGAACCCGGAGGGCTGGGTGCCGGAGCAGAAGATCTCGCTCGATGAAGCCCTCCGCGCCTACACCGCGGGGAACGCCCAGGCCGTCTACGCCGAGGCGAAGCGGGGCGTCATCCGGCCGGGCGCCTGGGCCGACCTGGTGCTGCTGGACCGCGACCTGTTCGCCATCCCCGACTCGACCATCCGCGATGCGACCGTGCGGGCCACCGTGGTGGGGGGGAAGGTGGTCTACCGATCGAACTAGGGGATGAGTTGCAGGTACAACTACTGGAACGGCCGGAGGGGCCTCCCACGCTGGAGGTGCGGGGCCCCGCGGCTTATCTTGCGGTGACCCGGCGGGCCGAGCGCCCGCCACGGACCATCCCCACCCCATCCCCGACCGCCATGGCCACCCGCTCCACACCCCGGCCGAAGACCGCGCCCTCCGCCCGGCTGGAGAAGTCCGACCTCCTCGACATCTACCGGGTCATGCTGCTCTCCCGCCGGATCGACGACAAGGAGATCCAGCTCAAGCGGCAGAACCGGATCTTCTTCCAGATCTCGGGGGCGGGGCACGAGGCGGTGCTCGCCGCGGCGGCAAAGGTCTTCCGTCCCGGTTACGACTGGTTCTACACCTACTATCGCGACCGCGCCCTCTGTCTCGGCCTCGGGATGACGGCCACCGAGCAGCTCCTGAGCGCGGTGGGCTCCGCCGACGACCCGAACTCCGGCGGGCGCCAGATGCCCAGCCACTGGGGCCACAAGGAGCTCAACATCGTGAGCGCCTCGAGCCCCACCGGCACCCAGTTCCTGCAGGCGGTGGGCTGTGCGGAGGCGTGGGTCAAGTACACCCGGATCGAGGCCATCGCCGACCGGCAGAAGCGGATCGAGGGCGACGAGGTGGTCTTCGTCTCCTCCGGCGACGGCACCACCAGCGAGGGCGAGTTCTGGGAGGCGCTGAGCAGCGCCTGCAACCTGAAGCTCCCCGTCGTCTTCGTCATCGAGGACAACCAGTACGCCATCTCGGTGCCGGTGGAGGTGAACACCCCCGGCGGTTCGATCTCGAAGCTGGTGCGCTCGTTCCCCGGCCTCCTGGTGGAGGAGGTGGACGGCTGCGACCCGCGGGCCTCCTACGACGTCCTCACCCGCGCGGCGGACTACGCCCGGCAGCGGAAGGGCCCGGCGCTGGTGCACGCCCACGTGATCCGGCCCTACAGCCACTCGCTCTCCGACGACGAGGTGTTCTACCGGCCGCCCTCGGAACGCCAGGCCGACGCGGAGCGCGACCCGGTCACCTGCTACCCGCGCCAGCTCGTCGAGGAGGGCATCGCCACCCCGGCCGAGATCGAGGCGATCCGGCAGGAGGTGGAGGCGGAGGTGGAGACCGCCACCGAGGTGGCGCTCGCTTCGCCCCAGCCGGCGCTCGACACGGTGTACGACTTCGTCTACTCGCCCGACGTGGACCCGACGGGCGAGCCGTTCGACACCGAGGACGATCCGCAGTTCACCGGCGAGCCCACCACGATGGTGGACCTGCTCAATGGCTGCCTGAAGGACGAGATGGCGCGCGACCCGCGCATCCTCGTCTTCGGCGAGGACGTGGCGGACGCGAGCCGGGAACAGTACCTGCCCGAGGTGAAGGGGAAGGGCGGAGTCTTCAAGGTCACCTGGGGGCTGCAGCGCCAGTTCGGGAGCGACCGGGTCTACAACTCTCCCCTGGCCGAGGCCAACATCGTCGGCCGCGCCATCGGGCTCGCCACCCGGGGGCTCAAGCCGGTGGTCGAGATCCAGTTCTTCGACTACATCTGGCCGGCGTACATGCAGCTCCGCGACGAGCTCGCGCTGCTGCGCTGGCGGTCGAACAACGCCTTCTCCGCGCCGGTCGTGGTGCGGGTGACCTACGGCGGATACCTGAAGGGCGGCTCGATCTACCACTCGCAGACCGGTGCCGCGGTCTTCACCGGGGTGCCCGGCCTCCGGGTGGTCTGCCCCGCGACGGCGCTCGACGCGAACGGGCTGCTCCGCACCGCCATCCGCTGCGACGACCCGGTCATCTTCCTCGAGCACAAGCACCTCTACCGCCAGACCTACAACAAGGCGCCGAATCCCGGGCCGAACTTCATGATCCCGCTGGGCAAGGCGAAGGTCGTGCGGGAGGGACGGGACCTCACGATCATCACCTATGGCGCGGTGGTCCAGCGCGCGCTGGTGGCGGCGAAGGAGATGGAGGAGGCGGGGGGGCCGAGCGTGGAGGTCATCGACCTCCGCTCGCTCTCGCCGGTGGACTGGGAGACGGTCTACGCCTCGGTCCGGAAGACGAACCGGGTGATCGTGGCCTACGAGGATTCGCTGAGCTGGGGCTACGGGTCCGAGATCGCGGCGCGGATCGCGGACGAGGCGTTCGCCTGGCTCGACGCGCCGGTCCGCCGGGTGGCCGCCACCGACACCTTCGTGGCCTACGCGCCGGACCTCGAGGACGTGATCCTGCCGCAGGTCGAGTCGCTCCGCCGGGCGGCGGAGGAGCTCGCGGCGTTCTGACGCGGGGCTACCGGACGAGCGCGCGGATCTCGGAGACCGCGGCGATCGCGCCGTCCACGTCGCGGGAGAGGGCGCGGGCCTGCTGGGTGGCCTGGGTGAGGTCGCCGAGCACCGCGCCCATCCCGGCCGACTTGAGCCGGAGCAGGTCGTAGCGGACGTTCTGCATCGCGTAGACGCAGGACTCGAAGTGCCGCTGGACCTGCTCGCGCCGGCTCCGGAGCTCGGTGAGGCTCTTCCGCTTCCGCTCGAGCAGGCCCAGGCGCCGCTCCCGCTCCGGGTCGTCGGCCTCCCGCTGGACCTTCGCGACCTCGACGTCGATGGCCGCGACCTCACCGGTGTCCAGGCCCGAATCCATCGCATGCAGCGCCTGGGCGAGGCCCGCGGCCCGCTCGTAGAGGGCCTCGGTGGTCTGCACCACGTCGGGCAGGAGCTCGCGGTCCGCGGCCGGGAGCTGCTCCACCTGCCGCAGGATGAACGCGCGGTCCCGCTGCACGTCCTCCATCACCTTCCGGTAGCTCCCGAACTCGGCCGCGGTCGGCGGGGTGAGCCGCCTGGGTGGGGCGGTGCCGGGCCTCGTCCCGCCGGCGGGGGCGAGCGCGTCCGGGGCAGGCGGGCGGTTGAGCACGTCCCGCCAGCTGTACCCGGCCTGCCAGAGCTTGGCGTAATTGGAGAGCAGCCCGAAGCCCATCGCCGCCGCGGGGAAGAGGAACCAGGGCGGGTCGAGCTGGGTGGTGGCGACGTTGAGCAGGAAGAGGCCGCCGTTCACCGCGGCCCAGCGCGCGAACTGGGCGCGCACCGTCTGGACGATCTTCGGTTCGCCGGTGTCGGGGAGCGGGACGCGATCCTCGTCCACGTCGCGATCCGGGGTCCACGGCCCGTGGCGCCGGCGAAGCTTCCGCTCCCGCCCGTCGCCGGGCTCCCGCCGGGCCAGGACGCCCGGCCGGTCGAGCACCGGGCGCGGGGAGCGCGGCGACGTGGCGCGCGCCGAGCGCGGGGACTCCGCGGGGCGGCCCGCCGTGCTCCGGGCCGTTCCCGCCCGCCAGGAGGTGCCGGTGGGACGGTAGCCCGTCACCGTCCGGCTCTCCAGCGCCCGGCGCAGCGCGTCCGCCGTGGGCCAGCGGTTGGTGGGGTCCTTCTCCAGGCAGCGGCTCACCGCCAACGAGAGGTCCTCCGATACGTCCGGCCGGAGGGAGGAGACCATCGGCGCCGGCTCGGTGATCTGCTTCATCAGGATCCCGGCCACGGTCGGCGCGCTGAACGGCAGCTCGCCGGTGAGCATCTGGTAGCTGACGATCCCGAGGCTGTAGAGGTCGGAGCGCCCGTCGATCTCGCGCTCGCCCGCCGCCTGCTCCGGGCTCATGTACGAGGGGGTGCCGATGGCGATGCCCGCGCCGGTGAGCGTGGCGCCGGACGCCGCCGAGAGCGCCTTCGCGATCCCGAAGTCGGTCACCATCACCCGCCCGCGGGTCCCCTCGAGCAGGATGTTGTCCGGCTTGATGTCCCGGTGGATGACGGAGAGCGCGTGGGCGGCGCTGAGCGCGTCGGCGGTCTCCTTCATGATCCGGCGCGCCTCCTCCACCGGCAGCGGGCCCCGGCGCTTGAGCCGCGCACCCACCGACTCGCCGTCCACGTAGCCCATGACGAAGTAGACCAGGCCCTCGCCCTCGCCGACGTCGTGGATCGGCACGATGTGCGGGTGCGACAGTCTCGCCGCCGTCTGTGCCTCACGGGTGAACCGCTCCCGGATGTCCTGCTGGAAGGCGAGCTCGGGCGGGAGCACCTTGATCGCGACGCGGCGCTGCAGCCGCTCGTCGCGCGCGCGATAGACCACCCCCATCCCGCCGCGCCCGATCTCCCCCTCGAGCGTGTAGGCGCCGTTGAGCGCCTGCGCCAGCCGGGCGGCGAGCGACCTGTCGGTGCTGTCGGTCATCCCGGAGCTGGCCTCGCTCGGCGTGAGGACGTAATGCTGGGGATGGAGCATCTGAATTTGCGTTCCTTCTTCGCTCGTGGCAACGACTTGGACAACGGTGCAATCTGCACCACCCAGACGGAACCGATCCCGTCAGAGTTTCGACCCGGTGCCCCGCCGCAATGGCAGGACAGGCCAGAACGACTCGCTGCCGGCCCACTGCCCGGGGCGTCCACGTGAACCAAACCCGCGCTGCAGGCGTATCTTGGGGTTGATGGCACTGGCACGGCGGGTGCTTCCCTGTGCCGGATCACGTGCCACGACTGCCACTCCGCCCCGGCGGAGGATGGCCGAGGAGAATGACGATGCCCGAACGCCTGACCCTGCCGGTCCTCCCATTGCGGGAGGTCGTGCTCTTTCCCGGGGTGACCGCGCCCATCGGCGCCGGCCGCCCCGGTACGCTCCGCGCGCTCGAGGCCGCCCTGAAGACCGAGGACAAGCTGGTCTTCGCGGTCGCCCAGCGGGAGAACACCGAGGGGGTGGATCCCTCGGCCCTCCACACCATCGGGACCATCGCCCGCCTCGGGCAGGTGCAGCGGGGGTTGGCCGGGATGCAGCTCCTGGTGCACGGCGAGCGCCGCGCGATCGCGATGCACTACTCGGAGCACGAGGGCGGGTGGCTCCAGGCGATCGTGCGCGACGCCGAGGAGCTGGGGCCGCTGAACGCGGAGGACCCGGCGTTCGTCGCCCTGCACCGCGAGGTTCGCGCGCGTGCCGCGGAGCTGGGCCAGAAGTCCGGCCTGCCGGAGGAGGTGGTGCAGCAGGTCCTGAACGGCGTGGACGAGCCGGGCCGCTTCGCCGACCTCGTGTCCGGCTACATCGACCTGAACACCGGTCAGCGCCAGGCGCTGCTCGAGACCCTGTCGGTCGAGGAGCGCATCCGCCGGGTGCTGGTGCACGTGCAGCGCCAGCTCTCGGTGCTCGAGGCGCAGGAGGAGATCAAGACGCAGGTCCAGGAGGAACTGGGCGAGCGCCAGCGCGAGATGTTCCTGCGCGAGCAGCTCAAGACCATCCGGCGTGAGCTGGGCGAGGAGGACGAGGATTCGGAGATGGAGGAGCTGCGGGAGAAGCTCGCCGCGCTCGAGCTCCCCGAGGCCGCCCGGAAGGAAGTGGATCGCGAGCTCGGCCGGCTGTCCCGGATCGGCCGGGAGTCCATGGAGGCACAGGTCATCCGCACCTACCTCGAGACGATCCTCGAGCTCCCCTGGGGCGAGCGGAGCGATGACCATCTCGACCTGCCGCAGGCGGCCGCCGTCCTCGACGAGGACCATTACGCCCTCGGCGACGTGAAGGACCGCGTGCTCGAGTTCCTCGCGGTGCGGAAGCTGCGCCAGGAGCACGCCGGCGGGGCTGGGGCGCCCGGCAACGAGGACGACCGGGCCCGCGGCTCGATCCTGCTCTTCGTCGGTCCGCCGGGCGTCGGCAAGACCTCGGTGGCCAAGTCCATCGCCCGCGCGATGGGGCGCGAGTACGTCCGCATTTCGCTCGGCGGCGCCCGGGACGAGGCCGACATCCGGGGCCACCGGCGCACCTACGTCGGCGCCATGCCGGGCCGGATCATCCAGGGCATCAAGCAGGCCGGGAAGCGGAACCCCGTCTTCCTCCTCGACGAGGTGGACAAGCTGGGCGTCTCCTTCCAGGGCGACCCGGCCTCCGCCCTGCTGGAGGTGCTCGACCCGGCCCAGAACGACTCGTTCACCGACCACTACCTCGGCGTGCCGTTCGACCTGAGCGAGGTGCTCTTCATCGCCACCGCGAACTTCCTCCAGAACATCCCCGGGCCGCTGCTCGACCGGATGGAGGTGGTGGAGTTCTCCGGCTATACCGAGGGGGAGAAGCGCGAGATCGCGCGGACGTACCTGATCCCGCGGCAGCTCCGGGAGAACGGGCTGGACCGGGGGCAGCTCGAGATCACCGACGCCGCACTGGCCGAGGTCATCGCGAGCTATACCCGGGAGTCGGGGGTCCGGCAGCTCGAGCGCGAGATCGGCAAGCTGG
This sequence comes from uncultured Gemmatimonadales bacterium, assembly GCA_963717315.1. GTDB lineage: Bacteria > Gemmatimonadota > Gemmatimonadetes > Gemmatimonadales > GWC2-71-9 > JAICEH01. Next base: position 45,033 of record CAVQWA010000051.1, on the reverse strand, counting down.
CCCGGAAGGTGGCGCGGCGCATCGCGACCGACGAGATCGCCAGTGCGGTGATCGACCAGGGCGACGTGGATGACCTCCTCGGGCGGCCGAAGGTCCACCCCGAGCGCGCCATGAGCGAGGACACCGTGGGCGTGGCCACCGGGATGTTCTACACCCCGGTGGGCGGCGACATCATGTTCGTCGAGGCGTCCACGATGCGGGGCAAGGGCGAACTGGTGCTCACCGGCCAGCTCGGTGACGTCATGAAGGAATCGGCTCGCGCCGCCTGGACCTGGGCCCGTGCCCACGCGAGCGAACTGGAGATTCCCGGGGACGTCTTCGATCGCGACGTGCACGTCCACGTGCCCGCCGGCGCGATCCCGAAGGACGGCCCCTCCGCCGGCGTCACGATGGCCACGGCGCTCGTCTCGGCCCTCTCCGGGCGGGCGGTGCGGCACGACCTCGCGATGACCGGCGAGATCACCCTCCGGGGGCGCGTCCTGCCGATCGGTGGAGTGAAGGAGAAGCTGCTCGGGGCCAGCCGGGCGGGCATCACCCAGGTGGTGGTGCCGAAGGACAACGCGCGGGACCTCGAGGACCTGCCGGAGGAAGTGCGGAAGCGCCTGCGGGTGCACCTGGTGGAGGAGCTGGGCGAGGTGCTCGCCCTCACCCTCCACGGCGCGCGCTACCGGGAGGGGCACCTCGTCTTCGACGCCGACCCGACGGAGGCCCTCGCGACGGTCGGCTAGGATGGCTGGTGGCGCGCTGTCGAGCCGTCCCGGGCGTCCCAGCCGTCTCGGCCGACCCTAGCGGACCATCTCCTCGAACGCCAGCCGCGCCGCCGCCACCAGCGTCGGCGCGGCGGTCCAGTGCCCGCTCAGGCGTTCGCCCTCCCGCCCCGCCACCACCGCGCTCCGGTCGTCCACCACCGCCACCAGCGGGTCGCCCGGCCACGTGCCCGCACCCGTGGCCACGCCGACGCTCGCGAATCCCAGCTCCACCGGCTCCCTCGAGGCCAGGCGGAGCTCCACGCCTGCCCCGGCCGCCCGCCGGAGGGCGGGCACCAGCGTGGGCCAGGCGTCGGGCGGGGCGAACAGGAGCACTCGCGCCGAGGCACGGGCGATCTCGCGCCCGAGCAGCTGGAGCGCCCCACGTGCCGAGTCGAGCTCGACCAGCGACGGCGTCGAAGGCGCCGCCGCCTCGGCGAGCCTCCCGGCCAGCCGGTCGATGGCGCGGCCCTGGGCCTCCGTGACCCGGGCGAGCAGCGCGTCGGGCGGCTCGGGCCGGAAACGGCGGGGGCGGCCCGCGTCACTGCGGGCCGCCCCCTTGGCCACCAGCCCCTCGAGCGCGGCGTAGGCATTGGCCCGCGCCAACCCCGCCGAACGCGCCACCGCGTACCCCGTTCCGGGCCCCTGCGTCAGCAGGACTTCGTAGACGAGGCTCTCGGTCGGCGTGAAGCCGAACGGCGTGAGGTCGAGGTGGTCCGTCAGGCGAACTCCAGCTGCCAGCCGAGGAACTTGGCGATCAGCGCCAGCCTGAAGGTCACGTCGGCGGCCCGCGACTCGGGCGACTTGCCCTCCGCGGCGAGCGGCCAGGCGTGATAGCTCATCGGGCTGTCCGGCTTCGGGGCGGAGCGCAGGTTCCGGGGATGCCACACGCCACGCTCGTCCACGTCCTCGAGCAGCCGCGCGAGCCCGGTGCTGGCCGGCTCGGAGTGGGGCAGGGTGCCGAGCCGCGCCAGGAGCTCGTAGAAATGGAGCGCGAGGGGGATGTCCTTCACCGCCCCATGCGCGTCGGTCTCGATCGGATCGCCCAGCAGGAGATGGTCCGGCGCCACGGAGGCCTTCCCGACCTGGATCGTGAATGCCTGGCGCGGGGCGGGCTTGGCGAGGTACTCGCCCAGCCGAGTGACGAACCCGGCCCGCTCCCGCTGCAGGCTCGGCATCGCGGCCAGCATGGCCAGCGAGTACCAGCTCGGCGGCCAGGCCTCGGGATGCAGCACCGTCTGCCGCCCCGCCTTGGTGAGCGGCGATTCGGCGAGCGGGCTCCGGAGGAACTGGGAGACCGCGCTTGCCACCTTGTGCCCCGCACCACGGAGCCGCGGATCCTCGAGGTGCCCCGACTCGGCGAGGGCGGCCGACGCTGCCTCGCGGAGCAGCCAGCGCACCCACGCCTCCGCGATCGGCTCGGAGGAACCGAGCGGTTGCCACTCGAACATCAGGGCCGGGTCGTCGTCGCGACTGAGCAGCCGGAAGAGGAGCCGGTCGGCGAGACGGAGGGCGCGCTGGGTGTGGGGAACACCGTGCTGCGTCAGCAGGCGGTATTGGGGAATCGTCCCGGTGTCCTTGACGTTCCGGGCCTTGTCGGCGTCGGTGGCGAGGAGGTTCCCGCCCCAGGTCCCGTCGTCCTTCTGCTTCCTGAGCACGGCGGCGACGGCTTTCGACTCCAGCACCGCCGCCTGCGCCGCCGCCAGTTCCTCGGCCCGGACCGTGCCTGCGGGGGCGAGATCCCGAAGGGTCCGGTACCGTATGGACTCCCCCCCGTGCCCGAGGAGCCAGGAGAGGGGGACCCGGTGCGAAGTGGGCAGTTCCAGAGGATTCCCCCGGTGGAGGTTCCAGAATGGCCGGCAAAGATACTATTGCCGACCAACTACTACCAGTCGCCGGGGACATCCCACCAGGTCCATCAGGCCCGATTTCGCAACTTCCTGTAATTGAATGACTTGGGCACCAGGACCTTAATTGACTGGCCGGTCAGTGTGCAGAGTGCATCCGTGCTTCGCCGGCCGCCCGGAATTCCGACCCGGCATTCCACTCTGGTTGCTTGTCGGCATTTCCGACGGCCACCGCGATCCGGGCCGCCACCCGGGCCTGCTGGACGATGGGATCCACGGAGTACCACTCGAGCCACTCGTCCCCGGCCTGGTGGTAGCGCTTTTCCTCGAATTCATCGATGAGGCGGCGCCAGGTTTCCGCGGGCCTTCCCACCAGCGCCATGCCATCCTGGAAGAAGAGGCCCGGCACGCCCGCGCGCGCGAAGGGGAAGTGGTCCGACCGGAAGAAGTAGCCCTTGGCGGCGGCGTCGGCGTTGACCGATGCCCGCAGCCCTTCGGCCGCCGCGGCGGCGCGGAAGGCGTCGCCCAGCGTGGACTGGTCGTCGCCCAGGGCGGCGATGTCCTCGGTGGCACCGAACGGGGCAATCCCGTCGAGGTTGAGCACCGCGGCGAGGTTCCGGAGCGCGACAGTCGGCCGCTCAGCGAAGGCGCTCGACCCGAGCAGTCCGGACTCCTCCGCGCCGAAGGCGATGAAGAGCACCGAACGCGCCGGCCGGACGCCGGAGGCGACGAAGGCCTCGGCCAGGGCCAGGACGGCGGCGGTTCCGGTGGCGTTGTCCAGCGCGCCGTTGGCGATCGAGTCGCCGTTCACCGGCTGCCGGATGCCGAGGTGGTCGTAGTGCCCCCCGATCATCACCGCTTCGCGCGCGTTGGCCCCGGAACCGGGGAGTCGGGCCACGACGTTCGCGGTGGCCGAGCGCTCGATCCGGCTCCGGATGCGGGCCTGCAGGCTGCCCTTGATGGGGACGCCGCGGAATTCGCGCCGCCCGGCGCGGGCCGAGAGGGCGTCCAGGTCGAGCCCGGCCGCGGAGAGGATCCGCACCGCCGTCGGCCGGGCCAGCCAGCCCGCCGCCACCAGCGAAGTGGCGGGACTCTCGATGCGCACCTGGGGGCCGGTCCACGAACCGGCCACGGTGGCCCAGCCGTAGGTGGCGCTCTCGTCGGTGTGGATCATCAGGATTCCGGCGGCCCCCTGGCGGGCCGCTTCCTCGATCTTGTAGGTCCAGCGCCCGTAGTAGGTGAGCGCCTTCCCCTTGAAGATCCGGGGGTCGTGGAGGCCCGGGTCGTTCACCAGCATCACGACCGTCTTCCCCTTCACGTCGAGGCCTGCGTAGTCGTTCCACTTCCACTCCGGCGCCACGATGCCGTACCCCACGAAGACCAGCTCGCTCGCGAGCGTCACCTCCGGCTCGTCCCGCATGGACCAGAGGACATAGTCGTCGCGGTAGGCGAGCCGCTGGCCGCCGATGGCGAGCTCCGGCTCCGGCGTGAGGCTGACGACCGGGACGCGGTACAGGTAGGACCCCGGGTCGCCGGCGGGTTCGAGCCCCAGCCGCGCGAACTGCGCGGCGATGTACGCCGCCGCGATCCGGCCGCCCCGGGTGCCGGCTCCCCGGCCCTCGAGCAGGTCGTCGGCGAGGAAGTCGATGTGGGCGCGGAGGGCCCGGCCGTTCACGGCCGCGGCAACGCGTGCGGCATCGTCGGCCGCCTGCGCGGACAGCGCGGTGGGGAGGAGGAGCAGGGCGGCGGAAACGACGGCGCGAACGGCGGACATCGGGCGACTCGCTTGGCTGGGTCGCCCTAAACCTACATCACCGCGGAGGCGCCGAGGCCGCGGAGTACTGAAACTGCAGCAGTTGCTGTTGCCCGCCCCACCTGATCGAGTCGGTCGGGCGAGGTGGGGCACGTCAGTTCCAGCGGCCTTCTGCGCCCTCCGCGCCTCGGCGGTGGATCAGTCCCCGAACGGGCACGCCCCGCCCGTCCCGAGCGCCGACAGGAACTCCTCGATGGCCGCCGCGACCTCCTCCGGGTGGATCGCCTGCGGCCGGTGGAAGGTGCGCGGGAAGGTCACCAGCCGGGTGCAGGGGATGGTGCGGGCCAGCCGCTCCCCCACCGCGTACGGCACCACCGGGTCGAGCGTGCCCCAGAGCAGGAGCACCGGCTGCCGGATCCCGGCGAATCGCCCCCGGAGCGCGGTGAAGTCGAACTCCTTCGCCACCCTCGTCGCCGACGTGCGATAGGCGGGATCGGCCAGCGGGTCGTATCCCTCGAGCGGCCCGTCGTCGAGCCAGGCGGGCGCGTGCACCGGCAGCGCCCACGAGCGGGCCGCCTCCCACCATCCGATCGCGGCCGCTCCCGACGAAGCGACGCTGTCGGCCAACCCGCCAAGCCCGACCGAATCGCCGGCCGGGGCGACGAGCACCGCCGCGACGACCCGGTCCGGCCGCGCCAGCGCCAGGCCGGCAGCCAGCTGCCCGCCCATGGAGTGGCCGACCACGACCACGGGGCCGCGGATGGCCGCCAGCACCGCCTCCAGTCGCCCGAGCTGGGTCGGGTAGTCGTAGGGGCCCGCCGGCTTGTCGGAGAGCCCGAAGCCGGGCAGGTCCACGGCGATGGCGGCGTGATGCCGGGCGAGCCGGTCGAAGACCCCCTGCCACGTGACCACGGACTCGCCGTAGCCGTGCAGGAAGAGCAGGGTGGGAGCGTCCCGCGCCGGCGCGTACCGCGCGCAGCGTCACGTCCCCTGCGTCCACCCGGGCCGCGCGATGGGCCGGGGCCGGTGCGGGGGCGTGGAGGACCGTGACCAGCGGGAGGAGCAGCAGGATGGCGAGGGTCCGGCGCATCGCTCCGTCAGCGGATGGGGCACTCCACCACGTGGATGGTCCCGGGCGCGAGGCCGAGGAAGCGCTCGCTGGTGAGCACGAGCCGCCCGGCGTCGAGCCACGTCACCGCCTCCCCCTGGGGCTCGAGCCCCGCCACGGAGCAGGCCACGGGAGGAGAGCCGAGCGGCTCGAGCCGGCCGTCGCCGCGCACGCCGAAGAAGTGGAGCCGGCGGTAGCTTCGCACCACCACGATCCCCCCGTCCGGCGAGAGGGCGGCCCCGGTGATCCGGTCGGAGAGGGAGGCGCCCGGGTCGAGCGGAAGGCTCCCGAGGCCCTCGGCGGTCACCGGTCCGGACGAGCCCCAGGCGGCCTGGCGCACCCGGAAGTGCACCACGCCGCCGGTACGGCCCTTGGTGACCAGGTGCACGTCTCCCGCGGCGTCCACGTAGAGCGCCTCGGTGTCGTGCGGGGCGTCGGGGTAGCGCACGCGCACCGCCTCCGCCGCCGCCGTGGCCCCGCTCGCGGCGGGCCCGGGCTCCGGTTCGGGGACGCGGTAGATGAGCATTTCCGCCCGGTCCTCCGCGTTGTCCCCCGTGTCGGCGATGTAGACGCAGGTGGCGCTGCCGCACGGGCCGACTGCGGCGTCCTCCCAGTCGCGGTTGGTGGCCCCGGCGACGGTGAACGCGCCGAGATCGGCGCCGAGCGTGTCGGTGGCGAACAGGATGGGGTCATTGCCCGAGTCGTTCACCGTCCACAGGATGCCGGGATGCCCGGCACTCGCCGCAACCCCGGAGCTCTCCCCGACCCGCGGGTCCTCGAAGGTGCCGGTGCGGTCCGCCCGGACCGGGGCGCGGACCTCCCAGGGCCGTCCGGGTCCCGCGCCCGGCGGCGCGGCCCCGATCGCGGCGACGAGCGCGCCGGCGCACGCGAGCCGCCTCACCGGCCGACGCTCGCTTCGGGAGTCGCGTCCGCCCCGGCGGGACGGAAGATCCGCGGGTCGTAGACGCTGCGTGGGTTCCACAGCACCCAGCTGCCGACCCCGAGGTCGTACCCCGCCTTCATCTGCGCGCGGACGTGCTCCGGGCCGTAACGCGGTGCCCCGAGGGTGAAGGCCTGGAGATAGGGACGGATCTCGGCGGGTGAATCGACCCTTGCCGAGCGGCGAAGGCCGTCCTCGAGCGCGCGCTTGACCACTTCGTACGGCGCGGCGTTGGGGCTCGTGAATCCGTACATCCCGCGGTAGTAGTGGCTGGGGTAGACCATCGGGAGGACCACGTCGGCCACGCCCACCAGGTCCTCCCACACCTGCCCGATGCCGAGGTCGCCCTCCGCGGCGGTCGTCATCCCGAAGACGTCGAGGGTGAACGGCACGTCGAGCGCCGCCACCCGTTCCCGCAGCAGGGCGAGGTTCCGGCGCACCCCGTCGCGCGAGGATTCACCCTCGCGGCGGGCGCCGAAACGCGCCCGGGCCATCCGTGACTTCGGCTCATCGGGGAAGCGCACGTAGTCGAACTGCAACTCGGCAAAGCCGAGCCGCACCGCCTCCTCACCCAGCTGGGCGGCATAGATCCAGACCGAATCGCGGAAGGCATCCACCCAGGCCCGGCCCTGCCGGTCGCGCCAGAGGCCGCCGTCGGTGTCCTGGATCGACCAGGCCGGTTTCTTCGCGGCCAGCAGCGGGTCCTTCGCGACCACGATGCGCGCGATGGGGAAGATCCCCTTCTCGTGGAGCAGGGCGAGCCGCTCGCGGGCGTCCCGGGCCCGGAGCTCGGCGTTCGCGCCGATCGCCATGGCGGTCGGCACCTCGGAGCGATAGGTCAGGTAGCCGGTGTCGTCCTTCACGTCGATGACGAGGGCGTTCACTTCCGTCGAGTCGGCCAGGCGGACGAGGTCGTGGAACCGCTGGCTCCCGAAGACCCACGCGGTGACGTAGAGCGCGCGCACCTTCGCCGGGGGCTTCGGGAGCGGCGGCGCAGGGTGCGGGGTGGCCGGACCGGGTGCGGCGAGCGCCGGCGCCTGGGCGGCCGGCAGCTCGTCGCCCCAGCGGGTCGAGTCCTGGGCGCCAGCGGTGGCGGGAACGAGGGCGGCGAGGAACGCGGCCGCGAGGAGGCGGCGCATCAGCGGCCCTCCGGCTGGACAACGATGGTCACCCTGGGTGCCTCCTGTCCCGCAAACCCGATGGTCCGGATGCGCGCCGCGGCCACGCCGCGGGTCACCAGCGACGACTTCACCAGTTCGGCGCGCTCGAGCGGGGCGCGGCGCCCGGGCCGGCCCGCGCCCACGATGGGGCCGTACCCCCGCACCTCGAGGCGCAGCGTGGGCCGCCGGCGGAGCAGCTCGGCCACCTGGTCGAGCGTGGATCGGGCCGCGGCCGAGGCAAGCGGCGCTGCCCCCTCGAACTCCGCCGCCGCCAGCGTCCACGGGCCGCCGAGGGCCGCGCATCCCCCGGCGTCCACCGTGGTGCCCGCCGGCGTGCCGGCGCATCGATCCACGCCATCCGGCACGCCGTCCGCATCGGAGTCGAGCGGGCACCCGAGCTGATCCACCGTTGCGCCCTCGGGCGTGGCGGGGCAACGGTCGAGACCGTCGGCCACGCCGTCGCGGTCCTGGTCCAGCGGACAGCCGGACTCGTTCACCATCGCTCCCGCGGGAGTGTCGGCACACCGGTCGAGCGCGTCGCCCACGCCGTCGCGGTCCTGGTCGAGCGGGCAGCCCTGCCGGTCCACCGGCTGGCCCGCGGGCGTGTCCGGGCAGCGGTCGAGCCCGTCGAGGGCGCCGTCGCCGTCGCCGTCCGAGGGGCAGCCGCGCGGGTCCACTCGCGCGCCGGAGAGCGTGCCGGGGCAGGCGTCCGAATGGTCCCGCACGCCGTCGCCGTCCGAGTCCGCGCTGGTGGCGCGCGCGGTCAGCACGCTCAGGCCGAGTGTTGCACCGTAGGCGAAGAACCCCGGGTCGGCCCCGGGCCGGTCGAGATAGAAGTCACCGCGCAGCGCCAGGCCGCGGCTGAGGTGCACCCGTGCCCCGACGCCCGCCGAGACGGTGAACTTCCCGCCGCAGGGGTTGAGGCCGGTCGGAGAATCGGGAGGGCAGTCACCGCCGTACTTTCCCACGCCGCCGCCGAGGCGGACGAGGAAGCTGGCCTGGTCGCCGGCGGGGATGTTGTAGAGCACCGACCCGGTCACGCCCAGCAGCCGCACCGGCTCCTGGAGCGTGCGGGTGTCCGGCTCGACCACCGCGACCTCGGCCTCGAGGCCGAACCGGGAGGGGAGGCCCACTCCGAGGCGGCCCACCGGGCCCAGGGCCGGGCGAAGGTCCGCGGCATAGTCCCACGCCTGGTAGCGGATTCCGGCACCGAACTCGACGCCATACTCCGGCCCCTGGGCGCGGACCGCCCCGGGGGCGAGGAGGGCCGCGAGCAGCAGGGCGAGTGGCCGACGGAACGGGAACCGCAACATGGGCCGATAGATAGGACGCCTCGGGTGGCCTGACAAGCGGCGGCTTGGCACCGACCCCGCGCCCGGCTACGATAGGTCAGGGGCCGGCGGTTGCCGGTCGCGAGCCCAGCCGAAGTGCCAGGAGTGTGCCATGCAGATCCGGATCTACTTCTGCGTCACCTGAAACTACGAGCCCCGAGCTGCCAGGTTGGCGGCTGAGCTCGAGTCGGCGTTCCCCGGGGCCGATCTGCTGCTCGTCCCGAGCTCCGGTGGGACCTTCGACGTGATCGTGGACGGAACGAAAGTCTTTTCCAAGCGGCAGGTGGGCCGTCACGCCGAACCCGGCGAGGTGGTGCGACTGATGCGGGAGCGGGGTATCACCTAGTGCGCATCGCGATCACGACCGGAGGTGGGGACGCCCCCGGCCTCAACGCCGTCATCCGCGCCGTGGTCCTCTCGGCCACGCAGCGCGGATGGCGGTGCTACGGCATCCGGCGGGGCTTCCTCGGCCTGATGGAGGGCGACGGGGTCGTGCCCCTGGGACCGGAGGAGGTGCGCGGGATCACGCACCTCGGCGGGACGATCCTCGGCACCACCAACCGGGGCAACCCCTTCCGCTGGGTGCACCGGCTGCCCGACGGCACGGTCGAGGAAGTGGACCGCTCCGACGAACTGGTTGGCGCGTTCCGGGCGAGCGGCTTCGACGCCCTGGTGTCGCTCGGGGGCGACGGCTCCCTCGGCATCGCCCACGACCTGTGGCGGAAGGGCCTGCCCACGGTGGGCGTGCCGAAGACGATCGACAACGACGTCTCGGGAACGCTCTTCTCCTTCGGGTTCGACACGGCGGTGGCCACCGCGACCGAGGCGATCGACAAGCTCCACTCGACCGCGGAGAGCCACGAGCGGGTGATGGTGGTCGAGCTGATGGGGCGGGACGCGGGGTGGATCGCGCTCCACAGCGGGATCGCCGCCACCGCGGACGTGATCCTCATCCCGGAGATCCCCTTCGACCTCGACCGGGTCTGCGCCAAGATCCGGGAGCGCGAGGTCCGGGGCCGGATGTTCAGCATCGTCGTCGTGGCGGAGGGGGCGCGCCCGGTGGGCGGGACGCAGGTACTGGCCGAACGGCGGCGGGCGGGTGGTGCCGACCGGCTGGGCGGGATCGGCGCGCGCGTGGCGCAGGGAATCGCGGAGATGACGGGGAAGGAGACGCGCTCGCTGGTGCTGGGCCACCTGCAGCGGGGCGGGTCGCCGACCACCTTCGACCGGCTGCTTTCGCTCCGGTTCGGCACCACGGCGGTGCGCGCCATCGCCGAGGGCAGGTTCGGCACGATGACGGCCTTCACCCCGCCCACCATCTCGCTCGTTCCCCTCGCGGAGGTGGTCGGCCGCCCGCGGCTGGTGCCGGTGGACTCGGACACCGTGCTCACCGCGCGCGACCTCGGGATCTCGTTCGGGGACTGACCTTCGCGGTGAACTAGCGGAGCGGCGCCTGCAGCGTGTCCAGCACCAGCAGCGCGTCGAGCACCGTCTCCGCCGCGCCGAGCAGGAAGGCGGGCTGGATCCGCTCCACGTCGTCGGTGGGCCGGTGGTAATCGGCGTGGTCCTCCTCCCCGAAGTAGAGGAAGGGGACGCCGGCCCTGTGGAAGGGCCCGTGGTCCGAGGCATCGGTCCAGTCGTCCACGCCCGCCACCCCGGGGCGGTCGTGCCCCGGCCGCACCGTGAGGCCGCTCCGCCCGCCCGCCGCCTCCGCCGCCGGCACGAGCTTCGGCCAGTGCGCCGTGCCGGCAATCCAGAGCTCGTTGGCCGCGTTCCGCCCCACCATGTCGAGGTTCACCATCGCCGCCATCCGGTCGAGCGGTACCGGCGGGTTGCGGATGAAGGCCTCCGAGCCCACGACGCCGGCTTCCTCCGCGTCGAACAGCGCCAGGATGATGGTGGAGGCCGGGGGATGCGCGCGGAACCACCGCGCCACCTCGAGCGCCACCGCCACGCCCGACGCGTCGTCATCGGCGCCGTTGTACACCGAGTCGCGACGGATGCCCAGGTGATCGTAGTGGGCGCCGACCACGACCACCCGCTCCGGCCGCGTCCGGCCGGGGAGCACGCCCACCAGGTTCACCCCCCGGGGCCCGCCGCCGCGCGCGCTGATCGCGAACGGCTGCTCGTACCCGCCCGCGGGCGGCTCGAGCCCGATCGCCCCGAGCTCCCCGAGCAGCCAGCGCCGGGCGCGTGCGTTGCCCGGCGTGGCCGTTGCCCGGCCTTCCATCGAGTCGTGGGCCAGCACCGCGACGGCCGCGAGCATCCGGGCGCCGTCGAGCCGCGACGCCGTGGCCGCGGGCGCCGCGGCGGGCTCCGCCGTGCGCTCCGCGGCCGGCGCGCGGCAGGCCGCGGCGCCGACGAGTGCCGCGAGGAGCGCTGCCCGCCTCACGCGGCGGCACCCCGCGGGTCGGGAAAGCCGGCCGGCAGCACCGGAGGCACCTGCGGGTGGGCGCCGATGGAGAGGAACTGGTGGATCAGCCGGTACCCGTGCTCGGTGAGCACCGATTCCGGGTGGAACTGGAGGCCGTGCACCTGCCACCGGGTGTGCTGGACCGCCATGATCTCGCCGTCGCCGGCGCGGGCCGTCACCCGGAGCTCCGCCGGGACGGACGCGTCGTCCACCACGAGGGAGTGGTAGCGCGTGGCGCGAAACGGGCTCGGGAGGCCGGCGAAGAGCCCGCTGCCGTCGTGATGGATGGCGGACGGCTTGCCGTGCACCGGGACGGCGGCGCGCACCACCTTCGCGCCGTAGGCCTGCGCGATGCACTGGTGCCCGAGGCAGATGCCCAGCACCGGGCACGCGCCCTTGAGCCGGCGCACCACCTCGACGCAGATGCCGGCGTCGTCCGGGGTGCAGGGGCCGGGGGAGATGATGAGGTGGCTCGGCGTCATCACCACGATGGACTCGACGCTCACCTCGTCGTTCCGCACGATCCGGCAGTCGGCGCCCAGCTCCCGCACGTACCGCACGATGTTGTGGACGAACGAGTCGTAGTTGTCGATGACGAGGATCATCGCACTCCCGCCCCGGCTCCCGCCGCCAGTCGGGCCCGTGCCCCCTCCTGCAGCGTCTCGAAGAAGGCCCGCCCCTTCGCGAGCGTCTCGGCGTATTCCTCCTCGGGGTCGGAGTCGGCGGTGACCCCGCCCCCCACGTGCACCAGGATCTCGCCCCCGGCCGCGATCGCCGTCCGGATGGCCACGCTCGTCCCCAGCCCGCCGGCGAAGCTCATCCAGCCGATGGCGCCGCAGTAGACCCCGCGCCGGGTCGGCTCCAGCTCCGTGATGATCTCGCACACCCGCTGCTTCGGCGCGCCGGTGATGGACCCCCCGGGCATGGCGGCGTCGAGCAGGTCGTAGACGTCCCGGTCGGCCGCGAGCTCGCCCCGGACGTTCGAGACGAGGTGGTGCACGGTGGGGTGCGACTCGAGGTCGAGCAGCCGCGGCACGGTCACCGTGCCGGGCCGGCAGACCCGGGAGAGGTCGTTCCGGAGCAGGTCCACGATCATCACGTGCTCCGCCACGTCCTTCTCGCTCGCGAGGAGCGCCCGCCCCAGCGCCGCGTCTTCCGCCGGCGTGGCGCCACGGGGCCGGGTGCCCTTGATGGGGCGCGTCTCCACCACGCGGGTGCCCGGGTCGTACGCGAGGAAGCGCTCGGGCGAGTTGCTGATCACCGCCCACCCCTCGGCCTGGACCAGGGCGCCGAAGGGCGCCGGGCTGCGCTCGCGGAGCCGGGTGTAGAACTCGTACGGGGTCTCGCGGAACGGGCACTCGAAGCGCTGCGAGAGGTTGACCTGGAAGCAGTCGCCGGCGCGGATCCATTCCCGCGCCCGCTCGACCGCGAGGCCGTACGTGAAGCCGGTGAAGGTCGAGCGGAACTTGAGCGGCCCCTCCGGATGGAGCTCCTCCACCGGGAAGGAGAGCGCGCGGGGCCGCTCGCGGGGGCGGGCGGCGCGCGCATCCGGCGCCGGCGGGCCGAGGACCCGCAGCTTCGCGTCCCGGAGCCGGCGGGCCGCGTGGTTGAGCCGGTCGCCCGCGTCGGTCATCGGGAACCCGGTGGAGATCAGCCACGCGCGGCCCACCAGGTGGTCCCACGCGATGACCCAGTCGTAGAGCCCCATCAGGAGGATCGGGAGACCCGCGTCGTCGTAGTACCGCACGATGCTCGCCGGGAGGTCGGTCTTCCAGTCGTAGCCGATCCAGCCCGCCGCCCCGCCCTGGAACGGCGGGAGGCCCGGGTACTGCGGGACCCGCCACGGCTCCATCGCCTCCTCGAGGATGTCCATCGGGTCGGCGACGATCGTCTTCTCCGTGCCCCGGCGGCGGTCGATCCGGATCGTCTCCCGGGTCTGGCCGCGCACCACCTCCCACGGGTCGGCGGTCAGGTAGGAGTACCGCGCCAGGTCGGCGGGAGCACCCTGGCCGTCCAGGAACACCAGGTAGGGCAGGTCGAGGAACTTGCCGCAGCATTCCGCCGGGTCGGGAGCAGGGACCAGTTCCTCGATCAGGAACACGTCACGCCTCGCCCGGCTGGACGAACGTGCGCCTGGTGCCGGTCAGCGCGGACCCGGCGCCCGGCCGCCAGAGGGCCAGGTCGTCGATCCGGCGGGCCAGCTCCAGGTCCTTGTCGGTGATCCCGCCGGCGCTGTGGGTGCTGAGCCGCACCGAGAGCCGCCCCCAGCCAAGCTCGAGGTCGGGGTGATGATCCGCCGCCTCGGCCAGGAAACCGATGGCGTTCGCCGCCATCAGCGTGGCGGGCCAGCCCTCGGTGGCGTAGTCCCGGCGAAGCGTGCCGTCCTCCTCCTTCCATCCCGTGAGGGCCTGCAGCCGGCCGGCGAGCTCCGCCCCGTGAAAGGTCTTCTCCGCCTTCGCCATGGCCTTCTCTCCCTTCGCCCCGTCCGGCCGGCCGGAAGCGCCGTTCCGTTCCAGCCTACGACCGGGCGTCAACGCTCGTTCAACCGTGGAGCGGGAGCCGGTATGTGGCGCTCTGGCCCTCGCTCTCCTCCACCTCCACCTCGATCAGCGACAGCTGGCCGAAGCCGTCGGTCCGGAGCCGGGTCCACACCGCCTCCGCGAAGTACGCCGCCAGTTGCTCGGCGGTGGTGTTCTGCACCGGGACCAGCGCGCAGTCGGACCGGGGGAACCGGAACCGGGGCGCGCCGAAGTAGGTCACGTCGATGAACTCCCCCGCCTCGGTCAGCTGCACCTTCGGGTGCGCCGTTGGCAGCAGCACCTTGTGGTCGATCGCGTCCACCATCGGCTTGAGCACGGCCTTGAGGATCGCGAAGTCGATCACGAAGAGCGCTTCGGCGTCGAGCGGGCCCTCCACGGTGACCCCGACCCGGTAGTTGTGCCCGTGCAGCGACTCGCACTTGTGGCCGGGAAAGGTGATGAAGTGCGCCGAGGAGAAGCTGAGGTAGCTCTTGGCGACGGTGACACGATAGGTGCCGCTCACGGCGGGCCTCGACGGCTGGGGAACCCGGGGGCGGAAAGGTAGGACGAGGTCAGGCGGGCCGCAAAGCGCCAGCCGGGAGCACCAGCCCGGTGGCGCGCTCGACCGCCGGCTCGAGCAGGTGCCGCTCGCCGAAATCGGGCAGGCGGACGCGCTCCGCCGCCTCGGCGTCGAGCAGGTCGGCGGGGACGAGCCCGACCAGCTCGCTCCGACCCACCTCCACCCCCGCCTCCGCGGCGAGCGCCAGGACCCGCTCCGTCGCCTCCACCGGCCCGCACTCGAACGGGCGGGTGAGGTTCATCGAGACCTGGGCCACGCCACGGGAGGCGAGCAGGACGCCCATCGCCTGGACGCCCGGAAGCCCACCGCCCGACTCCCGCACCCGCGCCGCGATGGCCCGGGCCGCCACCACGTCGCTACCCTCGAGCCAGACGTTCCAGGCCACCAGCGGCCCGCGGACGCCGATCGCGACGGCGCCCGCCGTCGGGTGCAGTTCCGCCGGCCCAACGTCGGGCCGGCGGGTCGGGTCGAGCCTCGCGGCCACCCGGAGCTGCTCGAACTGGCCGGAGCGAATCACGCGAAGGAACCGGCGCTCCGGGCAGGTGGCCGCGTCGCCGTAGAGGTACGACGGGACCGAGGCCTCCCGCCCCACCCGGACGGCGAGCCGCCGCGCCAGCGCCACCAGTTCCCCGCCCGGCACGCCGCCCAGCCCCACGAACGGCACGACGTCCGCCGCCCCGATTCGCGGATGCACCCCGCGGTGACGGGTGAGGTCGATGGTGGCCGCGGCCAGCACGATCAACCGGAAGGCCGCCTCCTCCACCGCGGGCCGCTTGCCCACGAAGGTGAAGACGCTGCGATGGTGGTCGGGGTCGGAGTGGACGTCGAGCAGGATGGCGCCGGGCACCGAGCGGACGGCCTCGGCGAGGCGCTCCACCGCCGCCGGGTCCCGCCCTTCACTCACGTTGGCGATGCATTCGACCAGCGCCATCCGTCCTCCGGCGGCTTCCCCGCCGTCCCGCTGTCCCCGCGCGGGGACGTGCAAGGGCTGGCGGCTACAAACGTAACCGCCGGTCAATATAGCACTTGCCTGCGTGGCACGGGCCTCGCCTTCTGGCCGGGCGAAGGCTCACCCAGTTCCAATCGGAGGATCCTATGCGCTCGCTCGTCGGACTCGCGCTTCTCCCCGCGCTCGTCCTGGCGCCGCGGTCCGTCGCGGCGCAGGTAGCTGCCGATGTCGTGGTAAGGAGCGGTCCCGTGGCCGGACGCGTCGTGGTCGGCCGCCCCCATCCCGACGTGGTCGTCGTGGAACGCGGTCGCCGGCACTACTACAGGGAGTACGCCCCCCGCGTGATCGTGGTGGAGCGGTATGGCCGCGGCCCCCGCGGGGTGGCCCACGGCTACTGGCGGAACCGCGGCTGGCAGCCGGTGGTGCTCTACTACATCGACGGCCGCTTCTACGACCGGCCGTGGCGCGGCGCCCGCCGGGTGCACGAGGTCATCGTCTACGAGCGCGGCGGCCGCTACCTGGTGCCCCGGGACTTCCGCTACGACAGCCGCGACTGGCAGCGCGGGTACTACGACTACTGGGAGGACCGCTACGACCGCCGTGAGGACCGCCGCGACCGGCGCGAGGACTACCGGGACCGGCGGGAGGACTCCCGCGAGCGCGACCGCGACCGCTACGGCCGGAACTGACGACCCAACGAGCGCCTGACGGCGCCAGCACACGGATGCAGTACCCGACGCCCCCGCCGGATCCGGCGGGGGCTTTGGCTATTCTTCGCCTTGTCGATACGGGGGGGGGGGGGGCTACCTTGGCGACGTTCCCGCGGGCCGCGGGATGGCACATGACTTCCGGGAAGTCGTGGATCCCCCTGATCCGGATTCCCATGGCACTTCGAGGGTTTGTCACACGGTTCTGTGTCCTCGCGCCGGCTGCACTCCTGTCGGCCGGGTGCAGCTCGCGAGCCGCCCGGGGCTCGGCTCCTCCCGCAGATTCGATTCCCCTTGCATGCGCCCAGTGCCCAATCCGACTCGAAACCAGGGTCGTGCTCTCGGCTGCGACGCCTGAGGCCGCCATCACCGGATTCTCGGTTCCGGTCGAGTGGGGTGACCGCGGATACCTCGTCGCACCGGTGGGAGATCTGGCCCACTTCGCGCAATTCGACGTGGAAGGTAAGCTCACGGGCACGCATGGTCGCCGTGGCGATGGCCCCGGCGAGTTCAGGGCGATCCAGGCCGTGCTCCCGCTCGACGACGACTCGATCATCGTCCTGGACCGCCGGCTCACGAAGCTCACACCCGGCTTGGCTCATGTGGCCACCACCGCGCTCCCGAGCAGCGGCCGCGCAGCACGGCTTGTGGCGACAGGTAACGGGGGGCTCCTGCTCAACAACTACGCCTCAGGCTCACGCCCGTTCCTGCTCGTGGACCGTTCCCTGCAACCGTCCGGCGCGCTCGGAGAGCCAGCCGCGCATCCGGACTCCTTGCAGTGGCTCCTCGCCGCGGATGGGACTGGGGGATTCTGGGCCGCCCGCGTGAACCACCGGTACGAGTTGCGCAGGTACGATGCTGCCGGACAACTCAGTGCGACCCTGACCCCCGCCGCGGAGTGGTTCCCTGCCTGGGCTCCGGAGCCCGGCGTCGTGACCGATCCCCGCCGCGCTCGTCCGAGGCCGCGCCTGAGCGGCCTGACGCTCGATGCTCAGGGCCGCATCTGGGTGACTGCGACGGTTGCGGATGCGCACTGGGCCGCGACCTCGCGTGGAAGCGCCCCCCCCGGCAGGGAAGCTCGGAACCTCATGCCGGAAGTCTCGGACTGGGCCGACTACTACGATAGCGTCATCGAGGTGGTCGAGCCTGGCTCCGGCGCGATCCTCGCGAGCCGCAGGCATTCCGGGGTCATCGGGGGGGCAACCGCGGCAGGCCTGCTCTGGGACTATGTCGGGTTATCCGATGGCCTTATCGGGATTCGAATGATTGATGCCTCGCTTGACGCCGCCGCCACAGGAAGTCGTTGACCCCTCCCGGAAGTACTCATGCCGACATCCAGCTCTACCGGCTCCCACCGGCCCAACGGGATTCGGTGGTCGGTCCGCACGATCGCTGCGGGGTTGATTCTCGCGCTGGCCGGGTTCACCGCGGTCAGTGCCGAGGAAAGTCAGGGTGGATGCGACGAGTTCACGAACGCCCTCGGTACGTTCCACGCGTTCACCGGTGGTGCCTGCTACCAGGGTCGGCCCAACGCTGTCCACGGCAGCTGGCAGAACGGGTATTGCGGTCAGTATCATTGCATCTGCACAAGCTGACTCCACGATAGCACGACGCCCCGGCGCCGAACTCGAGCCGCGATGGCGGCGGCAGTACCGGCTCGAGTTCGGACTGTGGTGTGGATGACACGGCGCTTCTCTCGAATCACGCTTGGTTGCGCGGCCGTGCTGGCCGCAGACCCCGCCCTCGCGCAGAAACCACACACCGACATACCCCGCGCCGGGTTGGTCATCTCGGCCTCCACCCGACTGACTCCCGGGGCGTGGCGGCTGCCGGCCCCCTCCTCCACCGACTCCGCCATCATCACGATCCGCGGCGACTCGATCACCCTCGACCTGACCGGCGTGACGCTCGAGGGCGCCGGCCCGCTCGCCGACCCCGACACCTTCGAGGGCGTGGCAATCCGGGTCGAGGGCGGGCGAGGCGTCCGGATCGTCGGCGGGACGATCCGCGGCTACCGGATCGGCATTCTCGCCCTGGGCACGCGCGACCTCGTGATCGAGGACGCCGACCTGGGCCGGCAGTGGAAGCCGCGGCTCTACTCGCGGGTGGAGCACGAGTCGCTGGTGGACTGGCTTTCCTACCACCGGAACGAGCAGGGCGAGTGGCTCCGCTTCGGCGCCGCCATCTACCTCGACTCCGTGACCGGGGGCGCCATCCGCGGTGTCCGCGCGGAGCAGGGGATGAACGGGCTCCTGATGAGCCGCACCTCCGGCCTGCTGATCGAGGGCAACACCTTCGCCTTCAACTCGGGGCTCGGCATCGGGATGTACCGGTCCACCGACAACGTGATCGCGCGGAACCGGCTCGACTTCAACGTGCGGGGATACAGCCACGGGTTCTTCCGCCGGGGGCAGGACTCCGCGGCCCTGCTGATGTTCGAGCAGAGCTCGCGGAACGTCGTGGCGTTCAACTCCGCCACCCACTCGGGCGATGGGCTCTTCCTCTGGGCCGGCCAGCAGACGATGGACGACGGGAGCGGCGGCTCCAACGACAACCTCTTCATCGGAAACGACTTCAGCTTCGCGCCCACGAACGCGATGGAGGCCACCTTCAGCCGGAACGCCTTCATCGCGAACCGGGCCGAGGGGAGCGACCACGGGCTCTGGGGCGGGTACTCCTACGAGTCCGAGGTGGTGGGGAACTGCTTCTCGGGGAACCGGATCGCGATCGCCTGGGAGCACGGCCAGGACAACCTGGTGGCGCACAACCGCTTCGCGGGCGACTCGACCGCTGTACGGCTCTGGGCCAACCCGATCGAGCCCTCCGACTGGGACTACCCCAGGCACCGCGACACCCGGAGCCGCGACTGGCGCTTCGAGCGGAACGAGTTCGCCGGCCATCGGGCGGTGTTCCGGGTGGAGCATACGACGGGGCTGGGGATCGACGATTCGACCGTCGCGCCGACGCGCGGACGCGCCGACGCGCCGTGCGAAGCGATGCCGACGCTCCCCGCGCACTGGGCCCGGGTCCGGGATTCCCTCGCTGCCGCGCTCGGCGCTGTCGCGCCGCCGCGCCGCCGCGCCGCCGAGCCGCCCCGGCGTCGCTCGGCGATCGTCGTGGACGAATGGGGCCCCTACGACTGGCGCTCCCCGAAGCTCTGGCCGGTGGACTCGACCCGGGCGGTGCCGCTCCGGCTCGCGGTGCTCGGACCCGGGGGCCGGTGGCGCGTGGTCGAACGGCGCGGACTTGCCTCGGTGTCCGCCGCCTCCGGGGCCGTGGGCGACACGATCGCGGTCACGCCGGAATCCGTCCCCGGCGCCGACTGGCGGCTCGATCTCGAGTCCGGCGGCGCTCGCTTCGGCTACGGCCGGTTCGAGCCCGCCACCCGCTGGCGGGTGCGTGCGGTCACGTGGTCCGACTCGACCAACCCCCGAACCCGGCCGGAGGCGTTTGCCGTGCACCTGATGGCCGCTCCCGCCGTCCTCGACACCACGCTTCCCCGGCTCGACCTGATGTGGTATCGCCCGGGACTGGGTCTGCCGCAGGAGAAATGGGCGCTGACCGCGAGCACGCCGATCGAGCTCCCTCCGGGTGGGCCCTACACGCTGCGCACGATCAGCGACGATGCGGTGCGCGTGTGGGTGGATGGCCGGCTTGCGATCGACCGGTGGGCGCCGGGCGAGTCGCGGGTGGACCACGCGGAGATCGCGCCGGGGCGGCACGACCTCCGCGTGGAGTACTTCCAGGTGGACGGGTGGGTCGAGCTCCGGGTCGAGGTCGTCCGTGGCACCCCGCGTTCATCCGGCTCGCCCGGGCCGCACTAGCCCTTCATCCCGTCGCCGCTTCCGGCAGGGTCTCGAGCGCCCGGCTGAGCCGCGCCTTCACCTCCGCCGCCACGGGGGCGAGGTCCGGGTTCTCCACCAGGGCGAACTGGGGCTCGGGATCGATCGCCCAGACGCGGGCCGCCAGCGGCCCCTCCGCGGCCACCACGACATTGCAGGGCAGCAGCAGCCCGATCGCCGGCTCGAGCTGGAGCGCCTGGTTGGCGAGCGGCGGGTTGCAGGCGCCGAGGATCAGGTACGGCTCCCGCTCCACGCCGAGCTTGGCGCGGAGCGTCGCCGCCACGTCGATCTCGGAGAGGACGCCGAAGCCCTCGGCGGCGAGGGCAGCCTTCGTGGCCGTCACGGCCTCCGCGAAGGGCAGGGCGAGCTGGCGGCCGAAGCCGTAGCGGGTGGACAGGGCGGTCGTCATCGGTGCCTCCGGGAAGATCCGTGACGCACGATGTCCCCGCCCGCCTGAGGCGACGGTGAAGGCGGCCGGAACCTCCCTTGGCCCGCCCCGGGCTACCTTTCGGCGTGCTCCCCCACCGCGACCACGCCCTTCCCCCCGACCCCAGCGCCTTCCGGCGCGCCGAGCACACCCACGGCCGCGTCATCGTGATCGCGCCGACGCGCGCGGCGTGCGAGACGATCGAGCTCGCCCTTGGCCTCCGGCTCGACACCCTGCTGGAGCAGAAGCACGGCCGCGAGCTGCGGGCCTGGGCGAAGGAGGGCAAGGGCTTCGGGATCGTGGCCGGCACCGGCACCGGCAAGACGCTCGGCATCCGGCCCATCGCGGAGAACATCCTGCGGGCGCCGCTCCGCGTGGGCGTGGTGAACCGCGAGCGCGAGGCCACGCCGGAAACACCGTCCTGGAACGTGGTGATCGTCACCACCGGCATCGCACGGCGCTGGTTCCAGGACGACCTGATCACCGGGCGCGACACCGTCGTGGTGGACGAGATCCACCAGACGTCGGCCGAGCTGGAGCTCTGCCTCGCGCTGGGGAAGCGCGCCGGTTGCCGTTTCATCTGGCTGAGCGCCACGGTGGACCCGGCGTTCTACGCCCGCTATCTCGACAGCGCCGAGGTGCTGGAGACGAGCGCCTTCGACCCCGCACTCCGGGCCAAGGTGAAGGTCCTCCCGCTCAAGCCGGCCGAGTTCCTCGACGACCGCACCATCCGGCGGATCGTCAAGGAGCGCCGCGGCGTGGCGGTGTTCGTGCCGACCCGGGCGGAGGTGGAGCAGCTCGCCGCCGACCTCGGCGCCCGCTGGCCGAAGCTCACCTCGGCGTTCTACCACGGGGGCGAGCCGATCCGGGTGATCCGCCCCTTCCTCGAGGGCGAGGGGGCGGAGCGGCCGTTCCTGCTGGCGATGACGGCCGCCGGCCAGTCGGCGCTCAACATCCGCGGGCTCGACACGGTGGTCATCTACGACGCCCGCTACGGCAACGTCGTGGACCGCGGGCGCAACGTGCTCCACCGGATGTACCTCGGCGCCAACGAGATCCTCCAGATGGCGGGGCGGGTGCACGGGCGGGTGCCGAACGGCGAGGTGACGATCCTCTCCGACCGCGAGCTCCACTTCGAGAGCCTGCGGCCCGGCCCGCCCGAGTTCCAGCTCGCCGGCGACGCGGAGCGGGTGGCCATCACCTGCGCCGCCATCGGGGTGGACGCGCGCGACCTCGACCTCCCCGTCCCGCTCGACCGCACCGCGTACCGGCGGGCGGTGGACCGGCTCACCAGCCGGGGCCTGGTCGAGGACGGCCGGCTCACGCCCTACGGCCGCGAGGTCGAGGCGATGCCGGTGGAACGCCCCTGGGGCGAGATGCTGGTGCACGCCGACCCGGAACTGGTGCCGGTGGTGGCGGTGTGCAGCAACGTGGACTCGCTCCACCGGATGACCCGGGACGAGCGAGACCTCCACGGGCTCATCGCCGCCGGCTCGGACCACCTCACGGCGTACAACCTCTTCGCCGACGCGGTGAACCACGCCGGGCGGCTGGGCGAGGTCTACGGGCTCCCGCGCCACGTCTTCGACGAGGAAGAGCTGGCCGAGTGGGCCGAGCGGCGCGGGGTGCTGGTGAAGGCCATCGAGGACATCGCGCTCGGCACTGCCTCAGTGTACCGCTCGCTCGAGCTGCCGCTCCCGGCCCGGCTGCCGCACGCGTCGAAGGAGGTGCGGAAGCGCTTCGCCGAGCTGGTGGCGCGGATCCAGCCGTTCGACCTGGTGATCGACGAGCGCACCGCGGACGGGCAGGAGGCCCGGGTGAGCCGCACGTCGGTGGCCGGGAGCTGGGGGGCGGTGGCGGGCAACCTCCGGTTCTTCGCCGACCGCTTCGGGGTGCCGCGCGCCGGCATCGAGGGGACGACCCTCTCCTACGACCTGATCCGCCAGTTCGCCACCGAGGGCCGGCCCCGGGTGGTGATCAGCGGGCCGCGAAAGCACCCGCAGCTCGCGGTGGAGCGACGGGTGGAGTACTTCGGCTTCGAGCTGGAGACCGCGGTGGAGCCGCTCCGGGGGACGATCCCCGAGGAGCTCCGGCCGCTGGCGCGGGAGGCGCTGGCGGATGCGCTGATTGCCGGGGAGGCGCCGCATCCCGACCAGGCGTGGGTCCGGCGCTCGGTGCACCAGCTCGACGACTACTGGCGGCGGTCGGCCGGGACACTCCCCAAGGCGGCGCCCGGCGCGGTGCGGTCCCGGGTGCTCGGGCAGCTCGAGGGGGTCTCCAGCTGGGCCGACTTCCAGGAAGCGTCCGTCCGGCTGCCGGTGGAGGAGCTGGTCGACGAGGCCACCCGTGCCACGCTCGACGCGCTGCCCACCTCGGTGCGCCTGCTGGGCGACACCCTCGCGCTCGAGTATGTGGTGGAGCATGGCCGGGGGGTGGTGCGGCTCCACCTGAGGGAGGGGCAGGCCCGCCGGCTTCGGGCCTCCGACATCCCGAAACTCGACCGGCCCCTCCGGTTCGAGGTCCAGCAGGGCCGCCGCCCGCCGATCGTCGCGGCCACCCTGGAGGAGCTGGACGAGGCGCTCCGGCGAGCGGAGAAGACGGGCCGGTCGGGGCGGGACGAGCGGGGTGACCGCGGTGGACGCGGCGGCCGGGGTCGGGGGCGACAGGATGGTCGCCGTGGTGGCCGCCGAAACTACTGACCGTTGAGCTGACTGGCTAACCGACCAGGAAGAACAATAGCCGGTGGTACGATTCGCGAACAACCGCCACTTCCATTCCGGCCAGCAGGAGCATCTCCAGGCCGTTAAGGGCGGCGAGCAGGAGGGCGGCGTCTTCCCCCGCGATGTCCTCCTGGTCGAAAGCGACGCGGAACCGGACGGCCAGCTCGTTGAGCAGCGCCTCGGGAGGTGCGAAGGCGGCAGCCGTCGCCGTCTGGGAAAGCAGCCCGAACCGCGCCCGGGTCTCCCCGCTCCGAACCGCCGCCAGCACCGAGTCCCACAGCGCGTCGATGGCGGCGGGTCCGCGGAGTTGCAGGCCGGTGCCGATTCGGCGCCATCGGCCGGTGGCGAGTTGCTCCGCCGTCGCGGAAAGCAGAGCGCCCTTGGTGCCGAAGTGGTAATGGATGAGCCCCTTGGCGCAGCCCGCCCGGCGGGCCACCCCGTCCACGGTCCACCCGTCCAGGCCGGTCTCGAGCAGGAGCCCGCGTGACGCCTCGACAATCCGGGCCCGCGCCTGCTCCGCGTTCCTGCGAACCGGGTCTCCGGTCGTGGTGGGCATCCCGACTCTCCGATCGAGGGGACTACTGGCGGATGAACCTACTGACCGTCCCACTGGGCACCAGTCCAGCCAACGCGTCAGTGCCAGTTTGAAACATCGCAGAATGGGCCTCATATGGCGCGCATCGGCGACGGCACCGAGGAGCCGGGCTGGCAGACGTGAGCGGGTGGTACGCCCGGAACATGCGGATCTTCGTCAACCTCACCCGCATCGTGTCCGCGCCGGACGACCGGGTGCTCGTGGTCTTCGGCCAGGGTCACGCGCCGCTCCTCCGGCGACTTCACCCTCGCCGAGCCGGCCGACTACATCCGGGAGTGATCGCGCGGCTAGATTGCCGCGCCGATGAACGTCCTCGTCCACCTCGCGCTGATCCTCGTCCAGGCGCTCTTCGCCAGCCTGGCGATCACGGGGAAGGTCGTGCTGCGCGAGTTCCCGCCGATGGGGCTCGTGCTGGTGCGGGTGGGCGGCGCCGCCCTGCTGCTCGGCCTCGGCAACCTGCTCTGGCGCGGGTCCTGGATCCGGGACCGCGGCGACCTCGGGCGGCTCGCCTTCCTCGCCCTCCTCGGCGTGGTGGCGAACCAGGGGCTCTTCCTCATCGGGCTCCGGCACACCACGGCCACGAATGCCACGATCATCGTGGCGACCATCCCCGTCTTCACCGTGCTCTACTCGGTACTTGGCCGCCGGGAGCCGCCGTCGTTCCTGAAGCTGGCGGGCATCGCGCTCGCCGCCGCCGGGTCGGTCTGGCTCATCGGCCCCGACCGGATCGCGCTCGAGCGCGAGAAGGCGCTCGGCAACGCCATCATCCTGGCGGGGATGGCCTGCTACGGCTGGTACCTGGTCCAGTCGAAGGACCTGCTCCGGCGCCACGAACCGATCACGGTGAGCGTGTACGTGATGGCCTTCGCGGCCCTCTTCACCCTGCCCTTCGGTGCGTGGGCGATCGCCCGGGCCGACCTCGCCGCGGTCCGGCCGGTCACCTGGGCCTGGATCGGCTACATCGTCCTCTTCCCCACGATCGTCACCTACTTCCTGAACATCTGGGCGCTGTCCCGGGTCTCGTCGAACCTCGTGGCAGCGTACATCTACCTGCAGCCGGTGTTCACCGCGGCGGTGGCACCGGCGGTGCTGGAGGGGGAGGCCCTCACCGGCCGGGCCATCGGGGCGGGCCTGGCGATCTTCGCCGGGCTGGCGTGCGTGATCCTGGGGGAGCGGCGTCAAAAGGGGCAGGTCCCGGCGGGGGCAGTGGTGGGAGAGTAGCCACCAGGTTAACGTCCCTCCTTGAAACCTCAGTGACCGGCCCAGCGTAAGGCACACATGCCGATGTCGGAAACCCATCCCGCTCCCTCACTTCCCTCGGTCTTCTCGCCCCTCGCCCGGGCCCTCCTGGACGGGTTCGCGGAGGGCGTCGTGGTGTTCGATTCCGAGGGGAAGGTGCTGTACGCCAACCAGCCGGCGCGCGAGGCGCTGAGCGGCCACGTGGATCTCTCCCAGCCCGCCGGCGTGATCGGAACGCAGCTCGCCGAGATCGGCGGCCGGGTGCACCCGCTCCGGATCGGGTCGCTCGACCTCGGGGAGGCGATGTTCATTCCCGGGCCGGCGAGCGCCACCACGCTGGCCGCCCGCGAGAAGGAGGCGATCGTCGCCTCGCTCGAGGCGCACAACTGGCGCCTGGCGGAAACCGCCAAGCACCTCGGGATCAGCCGCACGACGCTCTGGCGTCGGCTCAAGGCATACGGGCTCCATCGGGACGGACGGAGCCGGTGGCCTTCGGAGGAGTAGTCCTCGCGCTGCTCGCCCTGCAGGGCGGCAGCGACACGCTCGGCTACGCGAATCCCCCCACGCGCGCCCTCATCGAGCGCGCCGCCGGACGGCACCGGGCCCAGGAGTCGGAAGTCTCCGACTACCGGGCCCGGCTTCGTTTCCGCACCTCGTTCTCCCTCGGGCGCCGGGCCTGGGCGCGCCTGCCGGTGGCGTCGGCCGAGGAGCTCGACGCGACGGTGCACTGGTCGGCGCCCAATGACGTGCGGGTGGACATGCAGGGCCGGCGCGGCAAGTCCCGGCTCGAGGACGCCGACATCCACACGGTGTTCTCCCGGCCCTGGTTCTTCCCCCGCGGGGTGGGCGATTCGGTGCGGCTCTTCGGCGAGGACTTCCCGGAGCGGGCGGCTCTCCACCCGCTCGCGGCGGACGGACCGCTGTGGTACCACTACGCGATCGTGGACAGCCAGCGCGTGGTGCGGCCCGACGGCGAGCCGATCCGGCTCTATGCCGTGAAGGTGGCGCCGCGGCGAACCGGCCCCGCGCTGGTGACGGGATTCCTCCTGCTCGACGCCGCACGTGCCGAAGTGGTGCGCTTCTCCTTCCGGTTTGTCGGCACCGCGCTCTGGGACGTGCCGTCCGAAGGGACGCCCTCCGACTCGGCGGAGAGCCGCCGGACCAACAAGCTGGTGAACCGGATCCTCCAGCTCGACGCCGACCTCGAGTACGCGCTGCAGGACGGCCGATTCTGGATGCCGTATCGCCAGGTGATCTCGGGGCGGGTGCAGGTCCCGTTCATCGGGGACATCGTCATCCCCTTCGAGATGCGCACGCTGTTCGACGACTACGAGGTGAACACCGGGCAGGCGGTGGCGTTCTCGGTGCCGATCCCGCCGGAAGGGATGTCGAAGGAGGAGCGGCGCGCCTGGCGCGACTCGGTGCGCGAGGCCCGGGGGGAGGAGCGGGCGGACTCGATGCGATCCTGGGATGCGGCCGGGCGGTGGCAGGGCGGCAGCTACCAGGTGCATCACGCGCCCGAGGACTCGATGCGCGCGTGGGGCGGCTGGGCCGACTCGCTCGTGCTGGATCCCGGGGGCGCGGACGAGGCCGAGCTCCGCGACGTCTTCGGCGACCTGGCCCGGCTCTCGGAGGACCTCCCCGGCGACATGGTCGGCCGGCCCACGTGGGCCTTCGGCTACGAGCGGTTTGCCGACGCCTTCCGCTTCAACCGGGTGCAGGGCGTGGCCCTCGGCGTGGGCGCCGCGTGGCGCCCCCCGGGAGTCCCGTTCGTGCGCCTCCAGGGGACGGCGCGCTACGGCTTCGCCGACGGGCGGTTCAACTTGCGCGGGTCGGTGATCCGGGAGGCCCCGACCGGCCGCTGGATCCTCTCGGGATACCACGAAGTGGCGGCAGTGGACGGCGGCCCGCCGGTGGGAGCGCTCGCGAACAGCTTCAATTCGTTCTTCACCGGTCACGACGACGCGGAGTATTACCGCGCCACCGGTGCGTCGCTGACGCACGAGCGCTCGGTCGGGCGGCGGGCCGAGCTGCTCGTCGGCGTGGCCGCCGAGAAGCAGGGCAGCGTCGCAACCGGCGCCGAGTCGTTCTTCAACGACATCACCGGCGGGAACGGGCGGTTCCTGCCGAACCCATCGGTGGTGGAAGGCTGGGCGGGCGAGGCCAGGATCGGGCTCTCCGGGCCGGCAGGAATGGCGGCGTGGCGGCTCCAGGCCGACGGCTTCGTGGTGGAAGGCACGAATGCGTCCGCGGCGGCGCTGGTGGCGGCACGCCTGAGCGGCCGCTGGCGCCAGCCGGTCGGCGGCTCGCGCGGATTCACGATCGAGGGTTCGGGCGGTGCCACGCTGGGCGACGCGATCCCGCAGCGTCTCTTCCGGCTGGGCGGCACCCAGTCGGTGCGGGGTCACGATTACGGCGTGGCGCGCGGCGAGGCGTTCTGGACGGTGCGGGCGGATTGGGGTGGACTGTCGGGCCGCGGTGCCCTCCGGCCGGTCCTCTTCGCCGATGCGGGGCAGGCCGGCCCGCTCGACGACCTGGGAAGGCTCCCGGTCTACACCGGGGCCGGCGTGGGCTTCTCGCTCTTCCGCGGCCTCGCGCGGCTCGACCTGGGCGTGCCGCTGTCGCCCGAGGTCGGCTCCCTCCGGGTGGACTTCTCGTTCGGCGCGCCGCGCTGAGCCTCGTCGAGCCCGAGGAGCCGGCGCCACCAGCGGCGCCTGGTCCGATCGGCCCGTCCCGGTAGCAGAACGCGGGGCGGGCCGTTTCGTGTCTCAGCCATCGATCGGCACCGCGTGGGTGACGGGCGCGTGGAGGAGGCTGTCCTCGCCGGGGGCCGGGGGTCGGAGGTCAGCCGGCGGCGGGTGCGGCGTCCGGGGCGACGCCGCCGAAGCGACGCTCGCGGCGGGTGAACTCGGCCACCGCGGCGGTGAGCGTCTCGCCGTCGAAGTCGGGCCAGAGGGTGTCGAGGAACACCAGCTCTGCGTAGGCGCACTCCCAGAGCAGGAAGTCGCTCAGCCGCTGCTCGCCGCCGGTACGGACCAGCAGGTCCACGTCGGGCGCGGGCGCGGCGTTGCAGGCGTGCGCCAGCGCCTCGGCGAATGCCTCGCGGGTGGGTGGCGCGGCCTGGAGCGACGCCGCGGCACGCGCGATCGCGTCGCGGGCGGAGTAGTCCACCGCGATCCGCAGCCGGAGCCGCGATCCCCAGGCGGTGGCGGCTTCCGCCTTCTCGACGGCGAGCTTCGCGCGGCGGGGGATCCGGTCGCGCCGGCCGACCACCTCGAGCCGCACCCCCTGCTCGGCGAGCGCCGGCGCCTCCCGGTCGAGGTAGCGCTCGAGCAGGCCGAAGAGGGCCTTCACCTCCGCCGGGGGCCGGGACCAGTTGTCGCTGGAGAAGGCGTAGAGCGTGAGCACCTCGATGCCGAGCCCCGGGGCGGCCTTCACCGCGCGGCGGACGGCGTCGGCGCCGGCGCGGTGACCGAGGGTGCGGGGCCAGCCGCGGCGCCCGGCCCAGCGGCCATTGCCGTCCATGATGATCGCGACGTGGCGGGGTTTGCTTTGCGTCATAAAGTCGAGGGGCCCGAAAAAAGGGGTCAGCCGCGGGTGGCGGAGATGAGCGCTTCCATGTGCGCGAGGTACGCCTCGAGTGCCCGCCGGCCCGCCGGCGTCAGGCTGTACTCGGTGCGTGGCGTCCGGCCGGCGAAGCTCTTGGTGCAGCGGAGGTATCCCGCCTCCTCCAGCTTCCGGGCGTGGACGCTCAGGTTCCCGTCGGTGGTGCGGAGGATCGCCTTGAGGTCGTTGAACGCCAGCGTGGGGTTCACCGCCAGCGCGCTCACGATGGCGAGCCGCATCCGCTCGTGGATCACCCGGTCGAGCGCGAGCGGCGACTCGGCGGGGCGGTTGCCCTTCACGCCGGCGAGCCGGGGGCGGGCCGGCGGCTCGGGCCGGTCGCGGCGGAGCGCGTCACCCTTAGCCACCGTACTTCCTCGCGATCACGAGCCCGAAGGCCAGGTGGAGCCCGCCGAAGCCGGCGGCGAGGAGCGCGTTGCCCCAGCCGGCGGGGCCGAGGAGCGCCACGGCGCCGAGCGCGATGAAGGAGACGCCGAGGAGCGGGACCACCCGGACGGAGAAGGCGCCGGCCGCGACGACGCCGGTGCCGTAGAGCAGGAGCCAGGTGCCCGGGATGGCGGCGTGGAGGCCGCCCTGCGCGAGGGCGGAGGTGAGGAGCCCGCCCGCCACCATCGGCGGGGCGAAGGCGAGGGCGAAGCGCCGGCCCGGGCCGGTGGAGAGCGGCACGCCGGCGGTGGCCGCCTTCCGGTCGAGGGCCCATCCGCCCAGCGCGAGCGCCAGCGCCGCCTCCGCGAGCCAGACCCCGAGCCAGCGGGTGAAGCCGGGCTGGGCGGCGGCGAGGACCGCGGCGGCGAGCGCGCTCACGCCGATCAATGCGGTGGCGCGGCCGGGGATGGCGGTGAAGGCGCCAGCCCGCTCCATCGTCTCGCGGATGAAGCGGAGGTTGTCCATGGCCCGGTCCTGCAAGGCGTCGGGACGGACGGGGGCGGAGGCGGCGGGTGGGCTCACGGCAGGAAGGGTAGGGCCCGGCGCGGCGTTCGTCAAGTACTTTACACCGTAAAGACACCCCCGCTTGGCCCCCCGGCCCCCGCCCCCCTACCTTCCGCCCACCGGGAGGGGCCATGAAGCCAGCGCCGTTCGTCATCGATGAGCACGTGCGGTGGTCCGACGTGGACGCCGCCGGCATCATCTTCTACGGGTCCTAC
Organism: uncultured Gemmatimonadales bacterium; assembly: GCA_963717315.1. Taxonomy (GTDB): domain Bacteria; phylum Gemmatimonadota; class Gemmatimonadetes; order Gemmatimonadales; family GWC2-71-9; genus JAICEH01. The sequence continues at coordinate 15,388 of CAVQWA010000051.1, read as the reverse complement.
ATCCGCTTCATCGAGCTCGCCGAGACCGAGCTCTTCCGCGCCGCGGGGATGCCGTACGGCGAGGTCTTCCAGCGCTTCGACATCCTCCTGCCCCGGGTGCAGGTGCACACCGAGTTCCATTATCCGGCGCGGCTCGACGACCGGCTGCGGATGGCCGTCTACTACGCAAAGGTCGGCCGGAAGTCCCTCACGATGAACTTCGAGGCGATCCACCTCGGCGCCGACCGCCTCGCGGCGCACGGCTACCTGGTGCTCGCGTGCACCGAGCGCAGCACGCTCAAGCCGCGTGCCCTGCCAACGGAGCTGGTCCAGCTCCTCAAGCCCTTCACCCTGTCGGTCGAGGCGGCCCGCACGCAGCTCGGGCTCACGGGCCCGCGCCCGTGAGCCTGAGGGGAGGGTTGCTGGCGGTGGCCGTCCTGGGCTGCGGCGTGGGCGGGCGCACGCGCCTCGAGGTGTCGTGGAGACGCGATTCCCTGTCCGGGCGGCTCGCGGCGCCGGCCACGGCAATCCGGTGCGGGAACGGACGGCTCCTCGTCACCACCGTCGCCGGGGACACCGGTTTCGGCCTGCTGTTCGCCGGACCCGATTCCACCTCCGACTCCATCCCCGGCGGGAGTCTTCCCGTGGCTGATCCCGGAGTGGGGCCCCTCCCGCGCCCCGCCGCCGCGCTCTCCCTCAGGATGCCGGGCGAGGGCGGGAGCCGGGGATTCCAGGGGCGCGAGGGCACGCTCGAGCTTGCCGCCGACGGCGCCGGCTGGAGCGGCCGGTTCGACGGCCGGATGGTGTCGCTCGACGCCGGCGAGACCCTCGCGGTGGAGGGGCGGTTCCGCGTGGCCGGCCCGGTGCCCCTGGGCGCCTGCGACGACAGCGCGGCCGCGGAATTACCTTAGGGCCATGGAGCTCACCTACTTCCGGCGCGGATTCGGCCTCAAGAAGGACATCGAGGGCGACCTCCGGCAGGACTATGCCAGCGCCATCGTGGACCACCTCCGGGCCCACGACTTCGAGCTCCAGGCCGGCCGGCTCACCTTCCGGCTCGCGCGCGAGTTCGGCTTCTGCTACGGCGTGGACCGTGCCGTCGAGTACGCCTACGAGACCCGCCGGAAGTTCCCCGATCGCCCGATCAAGCTCGTCGGCGAGATCATCCACAACCCGCACGTGAACCGCCGGATGGAGGAGATGGGCATCAGCTTCCTCCACCACGGGGCGGGGGCGGCGTTCGACTTCTCCCCGGTGGGCCCGGACGACGTCGTGATCCTCCCGGCGTTCGGCGTCACGGTGGGCGACTTCGAGCGGCTCCGCGCCCTCGGCTGCATCGTGGTGGACACGACCTGCGGCTCGGTGCTCAACGTGTGGAAGCGGGTGGAGTCCTACGCGAGGGACGGGTTCACGTCGGTGATCCACGGGAAGCACTGGCACGAGGAGACCCGGGCCACCGCGAGCCAGGCGCTCAAGTACCCCGAGGGGCGGTACCTCGTGGTGCTCGACATGGCGGAGGCGCGGCTGGTCTGCGACTTCATCGAGCAGGGCGGCGAACCGGCCGCGCTCGCCGCGCGGTTCGAGGGGAAGACGTCCGACGGCTTCGACTTCTCGCGCCACCTCGAGCGGATCGGGGTGGCGAACCAGACCACGATGCTCGCCGGCGAGTCGCTCGCCATTGCCGCGGAATTCCGGAAGAGCCTGGAGAAGCGGTGGGGCGGGGAAGAACTGCCGGCGCGGTTCCGCTCCTTCGACACGATCTGCTCCGCCACCCAGGAGCGGCAGGACGCGGTGCTCGCGCTGCTCGCGGACCCGCCGGACCTGATGGTGGTGATCGGCGGCTACAACTCGAGCAACACGACGCACCTGGCCAAGCTCTGCGACCACCGCGGGGTGCGGACGGTGCACATCGAGGACGCCGCCTGCGTGGACCCCGCGGCGGGAACGCTCCGCTACCGCCATCCCGGCGCTGCCGCCGAGGTGATCGAGGCGGGGTGGCTCGAGGGGGTGCGGAGCATCGGCCTCACGGCCGGGGCCTCGACCCCGAACAACAAGATCGGCGAGACCATCGTCCGGATCTGCGAGGCGGCGGGGGTGGAACTTGCCGCGCCGCTCGCACCGCGCGAAGGGGGCGATTCCGCCCCCGCGGCACAATCCCTAGCGACATAAGCGGTTAGGCGCGGGCTCGGAGCTTGCTTCGGAGCGGGAGGAGACCCGTTCCGAGGCCGAGTCCCGCGATGCCCACCCCGCGTCCGCGCCCGCCGCGCGACCCGCTGCTTGCCGCCCTCCTGCTCCTGCCGCGCGTCCGCGCGCGGCGGATGCTGGGCGGCGTGGCGTGCTTTGCGGGGACGCGGCTCTTCGCGGTGTCGCGGACGGATGCCCTGGTGCTCCGGCTGCCGGCTGTGGAGCGGGAGGCGCTGCTGGCCCGGGGTGTGGCGCGCCCGTTCGAGCTCGAGCCCGAGACGCCCTCGGCCGAGTGGCTCGAGCTCCCGCGGCCGATCCCGGTGCCGCGCCACGAGCTGCTCCGGACCATCGAGGCGGCGTGGGCCCACGCGCGAATCCGCCGGCGCCCGCCGGCGATGCGGCGCAGGCGGCGGGTCAGGGCGGGGTAGGGCCCCGCTCAAGCCGCCGGTCCCCGAAGCCTCTCCCGCAGGAACGCCGCCACCTTCGAATCATCCGCCTGGCCAAGCGCCGCCGCCATGGTGATCCCGTAGAGCTCCGCCGGCGTCACATGGAGCGGAGCACCATTCAGGTCGAGGAACACCAGCGCGCAGGCGAGGCCCGTGCGCTTGTTCCCGTCGCGGAAGCCCTGGGTGCGGGCGAATCCCACCAGGTAGGCGGCAGCGAGGTCGGCCAGGTCGGCGCCAGCGTCGTATGCCCAGCGATTCCGCGGCCGGGCGAGGGCGGAGAACACCACGTTCGGGTCGATCACGCCGTGCGCGCCGCCGTACCGCTCGACCTGCTGGGCGTGGATGGCGAGCAGCGCTGTTTCGGTGAGCCAGCGCGGCTCCCGGGCCAGGACCCGGGAATCGCGGTCCTTCTTCAGGGTCACTTCGCAAGCGCGCGGAAGACGCTGTCATACTCCGCCATCGCCCGGGCGTGGGCCTCGAGCGCCTCGGCGGTTTCCGGGGTGTGGGGCACCACGCGGAACCCGCCGAGTCCGTCCTCGATCCAGTCGAGCTCCTGCCCGGGGGCGATGCCGAGCCTGCGGGCCACCTCCGCGGGGAGGGTGGTGACGACGGAGGCGCCCTGCTCGCGAGTGCGGCTGGTGAGGATGCTCATGGCCTGCCGACCTTCCTGATCTCAGTGGAACTCAAGTGGTACTGAACGATATGAAACTATAGTTCCACTGTCAAGGCGCGCTCGGTAACGACTTGTCCTGCTTGGTGTTGTGGGCAGCCACCATCCGCGCCAGCGCCGTGATGGTGAGCGGGGCGCTCCCCTCCGCACGGTTGTTCACGATCAGGTAGGCGGGGATCCGCGCGGCCATCGCCGTCTCGATCAGCCGGACCAGGTCGGCCCGGAGCTCGGGGTTCGCGTCCCGGATCCGGTCGTAGGGGGCGAAGGCGTCCACCGCCTCCGCGTAGTAGCGACCGGGCCGGAGCAGCGCCCGCGCGACGATGAATGGCGCGCCGATCGCCCCGGGGAGGTCGAGCTGGGTCCCGATCGGCGGCATCCGGGTCCACGAGTTGAACACGTGCGCCACCCCGTGTTCCCGGAGCACCGCGAAGTAGGGCGGCGCCAGGAACTCCTCGTTCCGGATCTCCACCGCGTACGGCACGTCCCGCGGCAGCGCCGAGAAGAAGGCGTCGAGCCGGTCCGCGAATTCCTGGGCGCCGATGCCGGTGCGCTTCTGGACGGTCTGGAACTCCAGCACGAACGGCCCGATGTGGCCGCTGAACGCACGGCGGTACGGCTCGATCACCGCCTCCTCGAACAACTCCGGGTTCAGGAAGTCGGGGTTCTCCTGGCCCGCCTTCGCCTTCTCGCGCGCCTTGCTGTGCGTGTGCACCGTGATCCGGTCCCACACCTTGGTCACGCAGCGGAATCCCTCCGGCAGCACCTCGGCCCAGCGGGCCAGCAGCTTCTCGTCCGGCGGGCGGTAGAAGCTCGAATCAATGCCCACGGTGGAGAAGAGCGGAAAGCGGGCGTACTCCGCGAGCATCTCGGCCGTGGCGCCGCTGGTCGGATAGTCGCGCGAGTAGACCAGTCCCTTCCAGCCCGGGTAGGTCCACGTGGACGTGCCGAAGTGGATCCCCTCGGGGATCCGCGCGGCGAGCGCCTCGAGTTCGGCCTGCGTGGGGTAGTGGGGGCGATCGGTGTCGGTCATCCGGCGGGCTCGCGGGGCGGTCGGGCGGAAGATAGCGTCGGCTGGGACGGTCGGGACGATTGGGTGCGCTGGGCGGTCACCCGCTCGAGCCGGTCGAGGCCGGTGACGGTGAACGACACCACCCCGAACTCCTGCTCCACCACGCCCCGGAGCAGGAACGGCCCCTGGTCGAAGAGGACGTGCCCCCGCTCCCGGTAGATCCGGGGGAAGAGCACCGCCTCGACCAACCCGTGGCCGTCGTCGAAGGTGGCGAACTCCATCGGCTCCCCCGCCGCGGTGTGCACCGGCTTGGCGGTGGTGAGCATCCCCGCCACCAGCACCGATTTCCCCACGTGTGCCGCGAGCTCGGTGCTCGGCACCGGCCGGAGCCGCGCCAGCTGCTCCTGCCACAGGTCCATCGGGTGGCAGGCGGTGACGAATCCGAGGAGCTCGTACTCCTCCCGGCGGCGACGGTCGGCGTCGTACTCGCGGAGGGCCGGGACGGCGAGAGGGGAGAGGGGAGAGGGGAGAAGGGAGGCGGCCCTCTCCCGTCTCCCCTCTCCCTTCTCCCCCCCCGCCGCATCCACCCACCACAGCATCATCGGCCGCGTCATCCCGCCGGCGATGCCGTCGCACGCGCCCACCCGGATGAGGGTCCGCAGGTCGTCGGCCGCGAGGCCGGTCCGCGTCCAGAGATCGGAAAGAGAGACGTAAGGACGGGAGGGGGAAGAGGGGAGAGGGGAGAAGGCCGCCCCACCCATCCCCCGTTCCCCGTTCCCCGTTCCCCGTTCCCCATGCGTCCCTCTCCCCTCTCCCCTCTCCCCCCTCCCCCCCACCACCCTCTCCATCCCCTCGGCACTCAGCCCCTTCACGAACTGCAGCCCGATCCGCACCGCGCGGCCCCGGCCGGTGGTGCGCACCTCGCTCGCGTTGACGTCGGGCGGGAGCACCTCGAGCCCCATCCGCCGCGCCTCGGCCACGTAGGCGAACGGGTGGTAGAACCCGCCGCCGTTGGCCAGCACCGCCGCGATGAACTCCGCCGGGTAGTGCGCCCGGAGGAAGCAGGAGTGCTGCGCCACCTGGATGTAGGAGCAGGAGTGTCCCTTGCAGAAGCTGTAGCCCGAGAAGGAGAGCACCATGTGCCAGACCTCCTTCGTGACTTCCTCGCTCCGCCCGAGTGCTGCCGCCCCGGCGAAGAACTCCGTGGCGTAGCTCGCGAGGTGCCGCCCCGGCCGCTTCTTGGAGAGCGACTTCCGGAGGCCGTCCGCCTGCGCCAGCGGCATCCCGGCGTACGCCGCGCAGACGTTCACCACGTCCTCCTGGTACACCATGATCCCGAAGGTCTCCGCCAGCACGTCGCGGAGCGAGGGATGGAGCGGCTCCCAGGGCGCGCCGTTCAGCCGCTTGAGGTACTCCTGGATGAACCGGTTGGACGCCGGGCGGATGATGCTGGTGTTGAGCACCAGCAGCTCGAAGGTGTCGGCCCGCGACTTGGCACAGAGCATCCGCGACGCCGGCGACTCGGTGTAGAAGACGCCCATCGTGTCGCCCCGGCGGAAGAGCGCCCGGGTGGCCTCGTCCTCCCCCGCCTCCGCGCTGGTGTAGTCGAGCCGCCGGCCGGTGTTGCCGTGCACCGCCTCGCTCGCGTCGCGGATGACCGCCAGCGAGCGGTTTCCCAGGAGGTCGATCTTCACCAGCCCCGCGTCCTCCGCGGAGTCCTTGTCGAAATGGATCACCGGCACCGGGAGGTCCTCGGCCCCGTCCAGCACCTTGGCGGCGGGACTGGTGGCCACCACGTCGGTGAGCGCCCGCGGGACGATGACGACGCCGCCGGGGTGGAGCGAGAGGTGGCGCGGCGTCCCGACGATCGGCTCCGCCATCCGCGCCAGGTCCATCCACCCCGGGTCGAGCCGGAGGCCGCGGAAGTTGGGGTGGGTGCCGAGGAGCTCGGGGAGCGGGGTCTCGTCGTACCACGGCATCCGCCGGGTGACCTCGCGGATCTCGCCTGCGGGGCGGCCGTGCACCTTGGCCACCTCGCGGAGCGCGCCGGCCCGGCGGAAGCAGTTCACGTTCGCCACCATCGCCGCCTGCGGGTGGGGCCAGCGGCGGAACACCCACGCGAGGATCCGGTCCCGCTCGTCCCAGGGGAAGTCGAGGTCGATGTCGGGCGGGTCCTTCCGCTCGGGGTTGAGGAACCGCTCGAAGAGGAGGCCGGCGCCGAGCGGCTCGACGTGGGTGATGCCGAGGCAGTAGCTCACCACCGAGTTGGCGACGGAACCGCGGCCGCAGTGGGTGGGGCCGTGCTGGACGATGTCGTGCACCACGAGGAAGTAGTCGGCGAAGCCCTTGGCACCGATGATGGCCAGCTCGTGCTCGAGGCGATCGCGCGTGACCGGCGCCAGCGTGCCGTAGCGCCGCTCGGCGCCGGCGTACGCCAGCGCGCGGAGCCGCCCGAGCGCGTCATCCGCGTCGGTGGCGCGCGGCGGGATGATCCGCGCCCCCACCGGGATCCGCCAGCGGCAGCGCTCCGCCACCGCCACCGCCTCGCGCATCGCCTCGGGGACGTCGGGGAAGTGGCGGGCGAGGTCGGGGCCGGGGCGGAGCCAGGAATCCCGGACGGTGAGCGGGCTTCCTTCGACCTTCGACCTTCGACCTTCGACCTCCAGCGTGCCGTTCTCCCCGATGGCCACCAGCAGCCGGTGCCGCGACCAGTCCTCCGGGTGGGCCATCACCGCCGCGTTGGTGACCACCGCCGGCACGCCGAGCCGGCGCGCGGCGGCGAGCGTGGCGTGGCGCGCGCGGCCCGGCACCAGCTCGGCCCACAGGCCCTCCGGCCCGGAGAGCCGCACCAGCCGCTCGAGCAGCTCCGGGCTCCGCACCAGCACGCAGAGCCCCCGGCGGTCGGTGGCGAGCTGGGCCGTGAGCGCGAACGGCCCCGCGCGCTCCGCCCACTGCACCCCGGTGACCGCCCGGCACGCCGCGCCCCAGCCCGGCTCGTCCTCCGCCAGCACCACCGCCTCCTCGCCGCCGTGCGCCAGGTGGGCGCCGAGGATCGGGCGGACGCCGGCCGCCTCGCACGCGGCCTGGAACTCCACCGCCCCCGCCACGGTGTTCGTGTCGGTGGCGGCGAGCGCCGGGATGCCCCGCTCGGCGGCCGCCTCGGCCAGCGCCCCGGGGCTCGAGGCCCCGAAGCCGAAGGAGAACCAGGTGTGGACGTGCAGGTGGGGAAACATCGGGGGCCTTCGGGTTATACCGAATAAAACCCGAAAGTCCGTTTTCCGTCAAGCGCCGGGACGCGCCGGCCACTACCCCCGGAGCCAGGGGGGCTTCGCCGTCCGCACCCGCTTGAACACGGGGCATTGCTCGGTGTGCGCTCCGGGCAAGTACCCGGTGCTGAGCAGGAACTCCCCCACGATCTCGCCTCCGGTGAAGCGGAAGGTCCGCTTGAAGAGCTTCACCCACTCCGGCTTCGGGAGCGGGTGGTGCGCATCGAGCCACCCGGCGAAGCCCCCGTGCGACTCGCGGAGCTCGAGCAGGGTGCGCGCGTTGGCGATCGCGGCCTCGACCTTGAGCCGGTTCCGGATGATGCCGGCGTCGGCCAGCAGCCGCGCCCGGTCCCGCGCGCCGAATCGCGCCACCACCTCGGGGTCGAAGCCGCGGTACGCCCTCGCGAACGCCTCCCGCTTCCTGAGGATGGTGAGCCACGAAAGCCCGGCCTGGTTGATCTCCAGCACCAGGCGCTCGAAGAGCTCGGCGTCGCCGCGGAGCGGGTAGCCGTACTCGGTGTCGTGGTAGGGGCCGTGGAACGGGTGACCGGGGGCGACGTCGCAGTAGGTGGTCATCAGTCCTCGCGGTGGGCGAAGGAGTATCGTGATTCCGGGGGACTCGCAATCCAGCCGGTCCCGCACCACCTTCCCGCGATGCGCGCCGTCGTCATCACCGCCCCGGGCGGACCCGGGGTCCTCGAGCTCCAGGACCGACCCCGGCCCGAGCCGGGCGCGGGGGAGATCCGCGTCCGGGTGCACGCCGCCGGCCTCAACCGGGCCGACCTCCTGCAGCGCCGCGGGGGATACCCCGCGCCGCTCGGCTGGCCGGCCGACGTGCCCGGACTCGAGTACGCCGGCGAGGTCGACGCGGCCGGTCCGGGCGCGACGCGTTGGCGTCCCGGTGATCGGGTGATGGGCCTCGTGGGCGGGGGGGCACAGGCGGAGCATCTCGTGGTGCCGGCGGACGAGGCACTGCCGGTGCCCGCCGGCCTCGATTGGCCCGCCGCCGCCGCCATCCCCGAGGCGTTCCTCACGGCGTACGATGCGCTCGCCATCCGCGGCCGGCTGGCGGCGGGAGAGCGCGCGCTGATCCACGCGGTCGGGAGCGGGGTCGGCACGGCGGCGGTGCAGGTCGCGCGCGCGCTCGGCGCCATCCCGGTGGGCACCGCGCGGAGCGCCTGGAAACTCGACCGCGCCCGCGAGCTCGGCCTCGCCGAGGCGATCGACACGTCCCGGGTGTCGTTCCGCGAGGCGCTGTCGGGCAAGGTTCACGTGGTGCTCGACGTCCTCGGCGGACCGGCGCTCGCCGAGAACCTCTCGGTGCTCGAGCCGCGAGGCCGGCTCGTCATCCTCGGCCTGATGCAGGGCGCCGGGGCGAGCGCCTCGCTGGAGCCGCTGCTCCGCCGGCGGCTCGAGATCATCGGCTCGGTGATGCGCACGCGGTCCGCGATGGAGCGTGCGGCCCTCGCGCGGGAGGCGGAGGAGAAGCTGCTGCCGCTGTTCGAGGGGGCGACGGGGCGGCGGGGCGACGGGGACGCGCTCCGTCGCTCCGTCACTCCGTCGCTCCGCCCGGTGGTGGGCGCGGTGTGGCCGATGGAAGAGGTGCGGGCAGCCCACGAGGCCCTCGAGCGGAACGAGGTCTTCGGCAAGGCGGTACTCGCGTGGTGACGCCCGGGTTCCTGGCCGCACTCGGCCTCGTTCACGCCCCGCTGCTGCTGCTCGCCGAGCTGCTGTTCCTCTGGGTGGTGTCGCTGGGGGTGGCCGGGTTCCTCCTGTTCCGGGTCGTGCGGCTGGCGCGGGCCCTTCGCGCGGAGCGGGCGGAGGTGATGGCCACGGCGAAGACGCTCGAGGCCCTGGTCGAGGCCTCGCCGCTCGCGATCTTCCTGGTGGACGAGGAGTCGCGGGTGCGGGACGTGTGGAACCCCGCGGCGGAGCGCCTCTTCGGCTGGAGCCGGGCCGAGGTCGAGGGCACCGTGCCTGCCATCCTGCGGCCGACGGAGGGCGGGGCCGAGACGGGGATCACCCGGCAACGGGTGCGCGCGCGGGAGGTGGTCACCGGGCTCCGCCGGAGCGGTGTGCGCCGCGATGGGACGCCGGTCGAGCTCGCGATCGCGACCGCGCCGGTCGGCGCGGCGTCGGGTTCCCAGGCCCGGCTCCTCGTGATGATCGAGGACGTCACCGACCGCGTGGCGGCGGATGAGCGGCTCGCGGCCCAGGCGGCGCTGATCGAGAACCTGCAGGACCCGATCATCGGCATGGATGCCGAGTTCCGGATCACCCTCTGGAACCCGGCGGCGGAGCGGCTGTACGGCTGGACCGCGGCGGAGGCGGTGGGACGGGTGGCACCGGAGCTGCTGCGCACCCGCGTGCCCGGGAGCGATGGGCGGTCGGTCCCCGACCGCCTCCGCGCGGAAGGCAGGTTCGAGGGCGAGCTGATCCACCACCACCGGGACGGCGCCCCGATCCGCGTCGAGGCACGGACCCGCCCGCTCACCGACGACGAGGGGCGGGTGCGGGGCTGGGTCGCCTCGATCCGTGACGTGACCCGGGAGCGCACCCTCGACGAGCAGCTTCGGCAGGCGCAGAAGATGGAGGCGATCGGCCAGCTCACCGGCGGCATCGCGCACGACTTCAACAACCTGCTGACCATCATCCTGGCGAACACCGTGCTGCTCCGTGATCTCCACGGGCCGGGGGACGACTACCTGCACGACATCCAGGGCGCGGCGCGGCGCGGAGGCGAGCTGGTGCGGAAGCTGCTCGCGTTCGGCCGGCGGGAGCGGCTCGACCTCGTTCCGCTCCGGCTCGACCGCGTGGCGGAGGAATTCCTGGTCCCGCTGCGCCGGCTGCTGCCCGACCGGGTGCGGCTCCGCCTCGCGCCGGCGGCGGACCTGCCGGCGGTCCGCGCCGACCGGGGCGCCATCGAGCAGATCCTGCTCAACCTCGTCACCAACGCGCGGGACGCGCTGCCCGACGGTGGCGACGTGGAGGTCGGGTTCGAGGTGGAGCAGCCCGATCCGGGCGCGCCCGCGGGCGCCGCCGGCTGCGTCGTGCTCACGGTGCGTGACGGGGGCGTGGGGATGGACGAGCAGACGACCGCGCGGGTGTTCGAGCCGTTCTTCACCACCAAGCCGACCGGCCGCGGAAGCGGGCTCGGGATGGCGATGGTCTACGGTCTGGTGCGGCAGCACGGCGGTGAGGTCGAGCTGGAGAGCGCGCCCGGGCGCGGCACGGCGGTCCGCGTCTGGTTCCCCGCCACCGGCGAACCGCCTACCGAGACGCCTCCCCTGCCTGCGGCGAGCTCGCCGCCGGGACAGGGGGAGACGATCCTGCTGGCGGAGGACGAGGCCCCGCTCCGCCGCGCGGCCGCCCGGATCCTGGAGGGACTGGGATACCGGGTGCTGGCCGCGGCGGACGGCGTGGAAGCGCTGGAAGTCTTCGACACCCACCAGCCTGAGGTGGCCCTGGTGATCACTGACGTGGCGATGCCGCGGCTCAACGGGCCCGACCTGCTCGCCGCCCTCCGCTCGCACGGCACGAAGGTGCCGGTGATCTTCGCCACCGGGTACGCCGCGCCGCGTTTCCCGCCCGCCGATGCGGACGCCCGCTACCTGGAGAAGCCGTGGTCGGTGGACGAACTCGCGCGCGTCGTGCGCGACGCGCTCGACGACGGGCCCTCCGCCTAGGCCACTGCGCCCCAGCGGATCGTGCGGCCGCCCCACTCGGTGCGGATCCGGTCGAGGGCGGGCTGCAGGCTGTGCCGGGTGCCCGGCACCCGGCACTCGGCACTGTCGGTCTGCCCTGCACCGGCAAAGAGCTCCAGCTGCCCACTGCCCTCCACCACCCCTTCCGCCGCCACCACCACCTCGCGCACCGCCACCCGCCGTCCGTTCGCCTTCGCGAGCGCGCGGCGCGCCGCCTGCCAGAGCTCGGCGTCGAGCGGCGCCGTGCGGAGCGGCACTGCGGCGCGCGCCGTGGCGTAGTCGGCGTAGGCGAGCGTCACCACGAGGCGCCCCGCCTCGAGCCCCCGGCGCCGGAGGGCCGAGCCCACCCGCTCGGCGAGCCGGCGGAGGAGCTGGTCGAGCACGCCCGGGTCATTGGTGTCGGTGGCGAGCACGTGTGCCGCACGGAGCTCCGCCCGCCGCTCGGGCGGCAGCACCGGCCGCGGGTCGATGCCACGCGCGTGCGCGCGGAGCGGGCGCCCCGCGGCGCCAAGCACGGCGCAGAGCGCCGCCTCGGGGATGGCGGCGACCTCGCCGATCCGCTCGAGCTGGTAGTCGTCGAGCCGAGTGCGCACCCGCTCGGGGACGTCGGGCAGCAGCGTCACCGGGTGCGGCGCGAGGAACCCCGCCTCGCCGCCGCCGGGCACGAGGAGCGGGGAGCTCCCCGCCGTCTTCACCACCTCCGCCGCCGCGGCGCTCACCAGCTTGTTGGTCGCGACGCCGACGGTGAGCGGGAGCCGGAGCCGCTCCCGCGCCTCGCGCGCGAGCCGCGCCGCCACGTCCACCGGCGGCCCGAAGAGCCGGGTGGTGCCGGTGAGGTCGAGGTAGGCGTGGCCCCAGCCGCGCGGCTCGAGCACCGGTGCCCAGGGCCGGAGCAGGTCGTAGAGCGCGCGCGTGGCGCGGGCGTAGAGCCGGGGATTGGGCGGGAGCAGCACCAGGTCGGGACAGATCCGTCTCGCCTGCCGCACCGCCATCCCGCGGGTGATGCCCGCCGCGCGCGCCTCGGCGGAGAGCGCCAGCACCACGGCGCGATCCGCTCCCGGCGGCGCCACCGCCACCGGCCGCCGGCGGAGCGCCGGGGCGACGAGCGCCTCCACCGTGGTGCAGAAGGCGGGCGGGTCGATGAAGAGGACGGAGCGGGTCATGAGTCACGAGTCGCAGTCGCGAGTCGCGAGCCGCGGCCTGCGGCTCGCTCGCGAACCCGTGCCTCGCCCGCAGGAGCTTCATCCGGGCCGAGAGCGCCCGGGCGTAGCGGCGGGGGGCGTTCCGGCTCCGGGCGTAGGCGCGCTCGTACCGGGCGACGAGCTCCGGGAACTCCCGCGCGAGGAGGGGGAGGAAGGTGCGCCGGCTGGCGGGCCCGAGGCGGAGCGGGAAGGCGTGCACCCATTCGGCGCCGGCGGCGCGGGCGGCGGCCACGACGGCGTCGAGCTGGGCGAGCGAGTCGGTGATGCCGGGGATCACTGGCGCCACCATCAGGCCCGCGCTCACGCCCGCCGCGCGGAGCGCGGCCAGCGCGCGGAGCCGCGGCCCCGGCCCGGGGGAGCGGCGCTCCAGCCGGTGGAGCAGGCGCGCGTCGGTGCTCGCGAGCGAGATGTTCACCTTGAGCGCGTGGCGGCGCGCGAGGCGTGCCAGCAGGTCCAGGTCGCGGACGACGAGGGGCGACTTGGTGATCATCCCGAGCTCGAGCGGGGGGCAGGGGAGCAGCGCCTCGAGCAGGCGCCGGGTCACGCCGAAGCGCAACTCGGCCGGCTGGTACGGGTCGGTGGCGGTGCCGATCACGATGGGCCGCCCGTCGAGCCGCCGGGTGCGGAGCGCGCGCGCGAGGGCACCGGGCGCGTCGAGCTTCACCAGGATGCGGTGCTCGAAGTCGCCGTCGGGATCGGCGTGCGGCGGCAGCACGCCCGCCGCCGACGCCCGTTCGACGGCCCAGCGATGGGTGTCGCGCGCGTAGCAGTAGCCGCAGCCGAACTCGCAGCCCACGTAGGGGTTCACTGACCAGAACCCCATCCCGGTGCTGGCCGGCGTGTTGAGCACCGAGCGCACCGGGAGTGCCACGAACTCCACCGTGGACCCGGCGCGCTGGCCGCGGGCGCCCAGGCCGTTCCAGCCCTCGAGGATCGGGAGGGAGAGCTGGGTGGTCACGGCAGGGGCGAGTGACAGGCGACAAGGGACAAGGGCGAGGAGGGGGCATTCCCTCCCCGCCCGGCCACCCGGGGGTGGGGCGCTGGGGATGTGATGTCCATTCCTCGCGCTTGTCCCTTGTCCCTCCCCACTTGGCACTCTCTCAGCCGCACCTCCCCCACCCGCACTGCACGCACTGCAGGCATCCGGAGGGGCGGCTGATCGGTCCGGCGCACTCGGGGCAGACCCGGATGTGGGTGTCCAGCAACGGGTTGGACGACTGGGAGGCACTGCGGTCGGGGTGGGTCGACTGGAAGCGGGTGGGGTGGAGCGGGGTGGTGGACATGGGTAGCCTGCTTTCGGTATGTGTTCGGTATGCGTACCGAACATATGCCGATATACGGGTGGGTCAACCCGGGGACGGGATAAGAGGCGGGGTCGTCTCGACGGTTCCACCCGTGGAGACGCGGCGCGGTTGTCTTACTGGAGGATCGCGCTAAACTTTTGGCTTGTCACCACATACAGTAGAGCTGGGTGCTGGTTCTGGACGGGAGGGGCTGCAGTTCGACATACTCTGGGGCTTTCGAGCGTTTGGCGGCGCTCTCCCCGCCAGGGCGTGCGCTTGAGCTGTCGGGCCAGTCGTGCCCCAAGCCCGCTGGCTCAGCCATCAACCCCGCTCTTGGCTCGGGACATTCGGGGGGCTGCGGAAGTGAACCGTCCCGGGTTTTCCGGAGACTCGGTTAGTTGAGTGCCAGGGCCGGTTCCTCGGCTCTGGCCCGGTGGTACTGGTCTTCGAACTCGGCCGGGGGGAGGTAGCCCAGCGGCTCCATCAGGCGCTGGCTGTTGTACCAGGCCACCCATTCGAGCGTGGCGTACTCGACGTCCTCCAGCCCCTTCCAGGGGCCCAGGTGGTGGATCACTTCGGCCTTGTAGAGCCCATTGATCGTCTCGGCCAGGGCGTTGTCGTAGGCGTCCCCCCGGCGGCCGACGGACGACTCGATCCCGGCGTCCAGCAGCCGGTCAGGATAGCGAATGGCCAGGTATTGCGCCCCGCGGTCGCTGTGGTGCACCAGGGGCCCGTCCAGCTCGCGGTCGTAGAGCGCCTGCTCGAGCGCGTCGAGCGCCAGGTCGGTGCGCAGCGAGGTCGTCGCGCGCCAGCCCACGATGCGCCGCGAGAAGGCATCGGTCACGAAGGCCACGTACACGAAGCCGCGCCAGGTCGCGACATAGGTCAAGTCCGCGACCCACAGCTGGTTGGGCCGCGTCGCCGTGAAGTTCCGCTGCACCAGGTCCTGGGGGCGGTGGGCCCGCGGCTCCGGCATCGTGGTCCGGGCCGTCCGGCCGCGCACCACCCCGCTCAGCCCCAGCCGCTGGTACAGGCGCAACACGGTGCAGCGCGCCACCGCCCGCCTCTCGCGGCGGAGTTCGCGCCACACCTTCTTGCCCCCATAGCGCCCCCTGGTCGCCTGCCAGACCCGCTCAATCTCGGGGGCCAGGGCGGCGTCGCGCTGGGCCCGGGCCGGTCGCCGCGCGGGATCGCGTTCGCGGGCCTGCTGCTCATAGTAGGTCGACGGAGCGATCGGCAGCACCCGGCAGATCGGCTCGACTCCGTAGGCCTCCCGGTGGCCGTCGAGAAACGCCACCATCATGTCGCGCGGCGGTCGAGATCCGCCTGGGCAAAATACGCCGAGGCCTTGCGCAGGATCTCATTGGCCCGCCGGAGCTCGCGATTCTCCCGCTCCAACAGCTTGAGGCGCTGCGCCTCAGCGGTCGTCAGGCCGGGGCGCTGGCCCGCGTCTCGCTCGGCTCGGCGGACCCAGTTGCGTAACGCCTCCGACGACCAGCCCACCTTCGCGGCGATCGACCGGATGGCCGCCCAAGGGGAGGGGTACTCCGGGGCGTGGTCCTGCACCAACCGGACGGCACGCGCCCGCACTTCGGGGGAATATCGGGCAGGGGCTGCCATGACTCCATCCTCTCACGAACCGCGT
>CAVQWA010000050.1:0-25275 GCA_963717315.1 uncultured Gemmatimonadales bacterium | reverse complement strand
CTGCTCGTACCCCGCGAGCCACCAGCCGCGGCCGAAGGCCGAGGTCCGCCGGTCCACGATCGGCAGCACCAGCGCCTGGCTGGTCGTGTTGACCGTGGTGCCGTGGATGTTCCGTACCTCCAGGGTGAGCGCATACGCCCCGGTCGCCACGACATCCGATGCGGCGATCACCACCTGCCGAGTGCCGCCGACGGTCCAGTTCGATCCAGCGTAGCTCGTGCTGTCCAGCGCGACGCCGCCCCTGAGCAGTCGCACCTTGACCAGGTCGGGGAGCGGCTTCCCGCTCGGCTGGGTCACGTTCGCAGCCACCACGAACCGCGGCGCGGCCTGCCGGCTGCTGTACACCAGCGTGGGCGCGCGGTCCTTGCCAAGCGTCCGCGTGGCGGGCAGGCCGTGGGCCACGAGCAGGTCGCCGCACTGGAGGGCCGTCTCCCCCGCGCCGAGCACGAGGCAGTCGCCCCGGTCCCAGTTGTCCGCGCTGGCGTTGACCAGCGCCACCGCCGGCGGCCCCGGAATACCCACCGTGATGTGCAGCACCTTGAGCGCGGGATCGCCCTCGTCCGGCGTCGCCGTGAGCGTCACCGTCGCGCTGCCGCTCAGACCCGTCGTGTATCCCACCTGGACCGACGTGCTCTTCCCGGCTTTCAGGACGCTGATGACGCCGGGCGTCACGGTCCCGCATGTCACCGGTCCTGCAGCGCTGCACGCGAGGCTGATCGCCGTGATGGAGGTCGTCCCGGTGTTGCTGACCGTGAAGGTCGCCGTGCCACTCCACTGCTCCGCCCGGACCACCAGGCTCGGCGCGATGGTGACCGTGAGCCCGTTCCCCTGGGCCTGCGGCTGGATCGGCGGCCCGCCCCGCTGGGCCGCGGCGGGGATGGACGCGAGGGCCCCGAGGGCCCCGGCAAGGAGCGACGAACGGACGTGGCGCACGGGCGACTCCGGCAAGGGTCGCCTGCACCAGAGCACGCCCTGTGCCGATGCGCTGCGAGATCTAACTGTTTGTCGTTCAACTAGTTGGTGACGAAGGGCGGCTGCCGTCGAGTACCGAACCGGGACTGGAGTCCCGAATCGGGACTCCGCGTGCGGCTCTTCCCAAACCCCAATCCTGGACTCGACGGAACCGCGGCGCCGCGATGCGGGGGAGCGTGGAGCGGGGGGCGCAGCCGACCGCGATGGCGAGGACAAGGACGGGAAGCAGCCGCAGTGGCATCAACGAGCCGTCAAGGGTGTGCGATGGCAATGACCCCTGCAAGGTAGATGCCCCGGAGGGGTGAAACCATCCTCGCACGACCCGCCCGATTGCCATTGCCCCGCCAGCGCCGCAACTTGCCAGGCAGGAGCCGTTCCCCATTCCCCCTTCCCCCGTTCCCCGACACATGCGCCGACTCGCGTTCGCCCTCGGCCTTGCCGCCGCCCCCCTCGCCGCCCAGGAGCCCTATCGCGACCCGCCGGCGCCGATCGCGCGGATCCTCGACGCGCCGCCGCTGCCGTTCGCGAGCGTGAGTCCCGACCGCGGGACGCTGCTCCTCCTCGAGCGGAACGCGCTGCCGCCCATCGCCGACGTCGCGGCCCCCGAACTCCGCCTCGCGGGGCTCCGGATCGATCCCCGCACCTTCGGCCCCGCCCGGGCCCAGCCGCTTCGCGGATTCCGCGTGGTGCCAGTGGGTGGCGGCGCCGAGCGCAGGATCGTCACGCCGGAGGGGGCGCGACTGGGCTCGCCGCAGTGGTCGCGCGACAGCCGGCGCATCGCCTTCACCATCGAGGAGCCGGACGGGATCGCGCTCTGGGTGGCGGTGGTCGCCACCGGCGAGGCCCACCGAGTGACTCCCCGCGGGGTGAACGCGACGCTCGGTCGCGGCTGCACCTGGATGCCCTCGGACGACGCGCTGCTCTGCCGGCTGGTGCCGGATGGCGTCGGCCCGCCGCCCCCGGAGGCGGCACCCACGGGCCCCGCGGTGCAGGAGACCCGCGGCCGCGTGGCCGCGAACCGGACCTACCAGGACCTGCTCCGCGGCTCGGCGGACGAGGCCCGCTTCGAGTACTTCACCACCAGCCAGCTCGCCGTGGTCGGGCTTGATGGCTCGGTGCGCCCCATTGGCGAGCCGGCCATCTGGACGCTCGCCGAACCCTCCCCTGACGGGCAGTGGCTGCTGGTCGAGCGCCTGCACCGGCCCTGGTCCTACGTCGTGCCCGCCGGCCGCTTCCCCCGGACGGTGGAACTGCTTACCGCAGAGGGCAGCCCGGTACGCACCCTCGCCGACCTGCCGCTCCGGGACGACGTGCCGACCGATTTCGACGCGGTCGCCCCCGGCCTGCGCCGGCCCGGGTGGCAGCAGGGTGCGCCCGCGACGGTGACCTGGGCCGAAGCGCTGGATGGCGGCGACGCAAAGCGCGAGGCGGCGCTCCGCGACCGCGTGCTCGCCCTCGACGCACCGTTCGCCGGTGAGCCGCGCACGCTCGTGGAGCTGGGATACCGGCTCGGCGGGATGACCTGGCTCCCCGATGGCCGCGCGTTCGTCACGGAAGGGTGGTGGAAGACGCGGCGCTCCCGGACCTGGCTGGTGGGCGGGGCCGCGGTGCCGCGGCTCATCTTCGACCGGAACTCCGAGGACCGCTACGGAGCCCCCGGCAGTTTCGTGACCGCCGAGGGACCGCTCGGCACGGTTGTGCTCACCAGCCGCGACGGCCGGTCCGGCTACCTCGAGGGGCCGGGAGCTTCGCCCGATGGCGATCGCCCCTTCCTCGATCGCTTCGAGATCGCCACCGGCCGGACCACGCGGCTCTTCCGCTCGGAGGCGCCGCACTACGAGGCACCGGTGGAATTGCTCGATCCCGAGGGACGACGGCTCCTCACCCGGCGCGAGTCGGTGGACGAGCCGCCCAACTACTTCGTGCGCGACCTGCGCGCGAAGCGGCTGGTGCAGCTCACCCGCTTCGCGGACCCGGCGCCGGAGCTCGCCGGGCTCGAGCCGGAGCTGATCCACTACACCCGCGCCGACGGCGTCGAGCTCTCGGCGCGGCTCTACCTGCCCCCGGGGTACGACCGGTCGCGCGGCCCGCTCCCCTTCCTCTTCTGGGCGTACCCGACGGAGTTCAAGAGCGCCGCGGCCGCCGCCCAGGTGAGCGGGTCGCCCTACCGCTTCGTCCGGCCCTCCGGCTCGTCGCACCTCTTCCTGCTCACGCAGGGGTACGGCATCCTCGACGACCCGAGAATGCCGATCGTGGGCGAGGGTGACGCCGAGCCGAACGACAGCTACGTGGAACAGCTCGTCGCGAGCGCCGAGGCGGCGGTGAACAAGGTGGTGGCGATGGGCGTGGCGGACCGGAACCGGATCGCGATCGGCGGGCACAGCTACGGCGCCTTCATGACGGCCAACCTCCTGGCGCACAGCGACCTGTTCCGCGCCGGCATCGCGCGGAGCGGCGCCTACAACCGGACGCTCACGCCCTTCGGGTTCCAGGCCGAGGAGCGGAACCTGTGGGAGGCGCCGGAGACCTACACCCGGATGTCACCCTTCACCTACGCGAACCGGGTGAGCGAACCTCTGCTGATGATCCACGGCGAGGCGGACAACAACTCCGGCACCTTCCCGATCCAGTCGGAACGGATGTTCGCCGCGGTGCAGGGGAACGGCGGGACGGCCCGGCTGGTGATGCTGCCGGCCGAGGCCCACGGGTACGCGGCGCGGGAGTCCGTGGGCCACGTCCTCTGGGAGATGACGACGTGGCTCGGACGGTGGCTCGGGGACGGGGCAGTGCCCTAGCGGGCGGCTCGGCGGCGCGCCGGCCCGGCGGCTAGTCGGTGCGGGCGCCGCGGGCGACGACCTCGTCCTTGAGCCCGCGGATGGCGAAGCCGGTGGCCCGGCCGTCCCTCAGCTCGAAATCGAAGAGGATCTCGTCCCACATCTCGTAGAGCTCGCCGCGGTAGACCCATCCCGGCACGAACCAGCCGTCGCGCTTCGGGGCCAGCACAATGTTGCGGTACTCCTCCGCGCCGAACATCGGCGGGTCGAACGTGCCCACGAGCCGGCCGTCCCGGTGGGCGATGGTCAGGCGGACCGGCGTGGTGTCGGGTCCCATCCCCGGCTCCGACCGCATGATCCAGGTGCCGAGGTAGGGCCCCGACTTGGCAGCGTCGAAGGCGAGGGTGTAGGAAGGCTGCACCCGGACCTCGATCGGTACCCGCACCGTGCCCCAGCGCATCACCATCGTGGTGCCGTCCACCCGGACCTGGTCGAACTCCCAGGTCAGCACGTCCGCGTACGGGCCCGTGCCCGGCGTGAACTTCCACCGGAGCTGGGAGGGATCCTCCTTCGGGTGCTGCAGATGGAACAGCTTCGCGGCCGTGTCGATCACCATCGTCCACTCGCCCGGCTGGACCTCCATCCAGAGCGAGTACTTCCCCTGGCGCAGCGCGTGACCCTCGATGGTGACGTCCTTGTTCACCTCGAGCGTGGTCGCCCAGTTGGCGCCCGGCGTCCAGACCTCGCCCCAGGGCACGATCTTCCCGAAGATGGTATCGCGTCCCCGCGTGCGCGGGCGGGAGTACTCGAGGGTGAGCCTGGTGCCGTCCACCGTCTGGCTCACGGTCGCGGGTTCGCTCGCCTTGACCTGTGCCGCCAGGTCATTCACCGCAGGGGCGCAGAGCGCGCAGAGGGCGGCGCACAGGACGGCGCGTCGGTGGGACGGCGAGTGGCGGACGCTCCGTCGCCCCGTCGCTCCGTCGTTCCGTCGGGGCGGGGCGCAGCCGGGCTCGGCGTGGTTCACGGGTGTTCCGGGGGTTGGGGGGTCAGCCGTACCGGGCGTCGATGGCCTCGCGGATCTCGGCGAGGGTTTTCCCCTCCGAGTGGAGGCGGGAGACGAGGTTCCCCTCCCCCTGGCAGATCCAGCAGTAGCGGGCCATCCCCGCCCCCTCGTAGCAGGAGAGGAGGGAATGGAAGCCGGGGAGCTCGGCGCAGCCGCACTGGCAGCGGATGCCGTCCACCACCTCGGGGATCCGGCGGACCTTGTCGAAAGTGGCCATCACGTCGGCATCGCCGCCCAGGGCCTCCGCGGGAAGCACCTTCGCCGCGGTGATCCCGGGGCGCGGGTCGGGGTGGGGGCCCCGGGCACGACCGGCGGCGAGCGCCCACCCGGCGCGCGGAACGGCCGCAAGCCCGCCGAGGAGGGCGGCGGCGCTCCGGAGCAGGTCGCGGCGGGAGTGACTGGCCGGCATTCTTCCCAACCTAGGCATTCCGGTCAAGAAAGTAAGCCGCTCGCAGGGGGGGCCGTTCCCCCGTTCCCCGCCCATTGCTCCCCGATCCCAGCCCCTCGGCGGAACCACCCCGGCCAGCGTCCCGTCCACGCCCACCACCCCGGCACCACGGCCATGACGATCGCAGCGGCACCCCCGTGGTATTCGCCCCGCGCGAGGCCGGCGACGCCGTCGAGCAGCAGCAGGCCCGCCACGAAGCCCGCGCCCCCCCGGAGCGCGGGGCGCACCCAGCGGGCGGCGGCGCTGCTCGCCGTACCGCCCGTGCCCCGCAGCTCGTGCCAGATGCCGCAGGCCGCCCCGGCGATCGCGCCGAGCGGGCCGGTGATGAAGATGCCGAGCATCAGTCCCCATCCTCGAGTCCGGCGAGCCCGGCGAGGACCTGGTCAAGCTCCTCGACTTCGGCGTGGCGCGCCTCCGGGAGCCGGGACCGGGCGCGGAACACCTCACCCGCACCGGCCTGCTGATCGGCACCCCCGCCTACCTGGCGCCGGGGTTGTGGGAGGGCGGTGACGCGACCGAGCGAAGCGACATCGAGGCGCTCGGCGTGACGCTTCACTGCCTCCTGACGGGCGTCCTGCCGCGGAACGCCGAGCAGGGCACGCGCCGCGTGAGCGCCGTCACGGTGGGTGGGAACCGCCCGGGCCTATGCTCCGTCCAGGTGCTGGCGACCCGATGAACCGAGGAGGGGACGATGCGGCGCTTGACGATGGCAGCGGTGGTCCTGGTCGCGGCGGCCCTGGCGCCGTCGAGGGCGGACGCGCAGGCCGTGAACGGCCCAGCGCGAATCGCAGTGGCGTCGGCTGCGCCGGAGTGGCTCGCGGGGGCGCCCGCGGAGGCGCCTGCCGTGGCGGCGCGGGAGGTGGCTCCCGAGGCACTGGTCGCGGTCCGGCGCGCCGACCGTCACACCGGGGTGACGTTGATGGTCGTCGGCCTGGCGGGCGTGCTGACCGGCCTGATCGTGGACGAGAGCGCCATCACCGTCGCGGGAGCGATCGTCGGCGGGGTGGGGCTGTTCATGTACCTGAACTAGGGGAGGAGGGGAGAGGGGAACAGCGGATGGCGGGCAGCGAACGGTGCCCCGCACAAGGCGGTGGACGATGCGATCCAGGGTCGAGCGTTCAATCCAGAGGGGGCGGATCGGCGGGTCGTTCCGGGTGCCGGAGACGAGCCCGTCACCGCCGCGCTTCCGGGGCCTGGTGCTCCCCGACAGGCGTGACCGGCTGACACTGGTGGACGTGCGGGAGCCCGCCGGCCGCCCCGCGGCGGGCGGGCACCGCCTTCGGCGGGCGCTCGTGCGCGGGATGACCATCGCGCTGCTGGTCATCCTGGGACTCATCCTTACGGCGCGGGGCTACGCGCTTGCCCCGCACGGGGGCGGGACCCCCCCGTCCTTGTCCGTGGCCCGCTGACGTGAGCCATCGCACATTCCGCCGGCGCACGAGGAGCCATCCTGGGGGAGTCGGTCCGTCCTGGCCGACGCCTACCCGGAGGACTCCCATGCAGCACGCCATTCTCCCGTCGCTCCTCTTCCCCCCGGCGGCCCTGATCGCCGTCCTGCTCGGGGGCCCGGCGGCGGACGCCCCCCCCACGACCCTGGTCGCGACCCTCACCGGCCGCGAGGAAGTGCCCGGCCCGGGCGATGCCGACGGTGCCGGCACGGTCACCCTCACGCTCGACGCGGACAAGGGCCAGGTCTGCTACGAAATCGGCCTCACCAACGTGGAGGATCCGACCGTGGCCCACGTCCACCAGGGTGCTGCCTCGGCCTCCGGCGGGCCGGTGCTGCCGCTCAGCGATGACGTGTCCGGTGCCCCCGCCGGCTGCGTGAAGGCGGATGCGAAGCTGACCGGGCAGCTCAGCGCGATGCCCGCCGACTACTACGTGAACGTGCACAGCAAGGCCAACCCGGACGGTGCGGTGCGCGGGCAGCTCCGCGCGATGGACACCACGCCGGTGCCCGAGCCCGCGAACTGAAGCCGGGGGCGGATGATCGGGCGGGGGGGGGCGTCAGCCGCGGGCGGCGGGCGCCCCCACGAGGTTGAGGCGGCGGAGGAGGGTGGCGAAGCGCGGCACCTGCGGAGTGCCCGGTGGCTCGACCCGTGAGGCACGCCACTTGCTCAGGAGGGTGCCGGATTCCTGGCCCTGCACCCCCAGACCCGAGGCTCCCGTGTCGCGCACGCCCTTTCTGCGGTCCACGCTGGTGCGTCCCCATAGCTCAACGAATGGAACCGGGACCACCGGTTCGCGCGCGCGTACCGCGACAAGGATGACGACGCCGTCCTCGAGGCGGACCTCGACTTCACCGGTGGGGTGACCGAGGCCAACATCAAGGCGTGGATCCGGCTCTTCGCCAGCCTGGTCCAGGACTACGCGACAGTCGTGGACTGACGCACGCGTGCCGGTGGCAAGCCGGCCGGGCGCGGGTGTCGCGCCCGGCCGGTCCCCGCATCAGACCGCCGCGGGCGCCGCGTGCTCCACGCGGGTCCCCAGCACGGCGAGGAACTGCGCGATCCACGCGGGGTGCGCCGGCCAGGCCGGGGCGGTGACGAAGTTGCCGTCGGTGACCGCGCCGGTCACGGGAATGTCGGCGTACGAGGCCCCGGCCAGCCCGACCTCCGGTGCACAGGCGGGGTAGGAGCTGATCCGTCGCCCCCGGATGACGCCGGCGGCCGCGAGCAGCTGGGGCCCGTGGCAGATGGCCGCGATCGGCTTCTCCGCCTCGGCGAAATGCCGGACGATCGCCAGGACCTGCGGGTCGAGCCGCAGGTACTCCGGCGCCCGGCCCCCCGGCACGACGAGCGCGTCGTAGTCCTCCGCCCGGACGTCGGCGAAGGTCGCGTTGAGCACGAAGTCGTGCCCGCGCTTCTCGGAATAGGTCTGGTCGCCCTCGAAGTCGTGCACCGCCGTGCGGACCTTCTCGCCCGCCGCCTTCCCGGGGCAGATGGCGTGGACCTCGTGGCCCACGGCCTGGAGCGCCTGGAACGGCACCATGACCTCGTAGTCCTCCACGAAGTCGCCCACCAGCATCAGGATTCGCGCACTCATCGATTCCTCCCTGTGATCGGCCTGTGCGGAAACCTCCCGTCCAGCCACCCGTGCGTCAACCCGCGGCGTGGAGGCGGAGCTCCTCCGCGTTGCCAGGGAGGGTCACGATCCGCTCGAAATTGAAGCGGAGCTTTTCGAGCAGCCGCCCCGACGCGTGGTTGTCGAGTGCCGTGATCGCCAGGATCCGGCCCGGTCCCAGTTCGTCCCGCCCGCGGCCGGGATGACCGCTCCGCTGCTCGTGGTGCACGACCGGGAGGACCAGACGGTGCCCTTCGCTGTCCGGCGGGACGGTCGGCTGGACGGCTGGGCGGCGTGAGCTAGGCCGGCGGCACCTTCGCCCCCTTCTTCCGCGCCTCCGACAGGCCGATCGCGATCGCCTGCTCGCGGCTGGTGACCTTCCCACCCTTGCCGCCCTTGCCGCTCCGCAGCGTGCCCTTCTTCCGGCGGCGCATCGCACGCTCCACGCTCTTCGATGCTGCCTCGCCGTAGCGCTTCGGCCGGGCCTTCTTCCTCGTAGGCATCCGCACCTCCTGCAGGGCCTCACGACAGCATGGTGCCCCCGCAGCCGCCCCGGCGGATGTGACCCGCCGCACACGTACCGGGGGGGGGGAGATGCACAGTCGGGCAGTCGGACGGTCGGACAGTAGCTGCCCGACCGTCCGACCGTCCGACTGCCCGACTACCTCTCGTTCGCCGTCGGGTACGCCGCCGCCGGGAACGGTCCGATCTTCTCCACGGTGTACTCGCTGGCCCAGAAGTCGGGCGGACCGTCGCTGTCCTGGACCTGGTTCCGCACCGGCTTGAGGCCGCGCTTGAGGTACGCGGCGATGGCCCGGAGGTCCTCGTCGGCCACGTGGCGGAAGGCCGGCCACGGCATCGGAGGGGCCAGGTACTTGGGATGGAGGGGGAAATTGCCCTGGCCCGGGGTCGTCGAGGTGATCTCGACGCCGGGGGTCTCCCCCGGGCGGAGGCCGAAGCGGAGCGCATTGAAGATCTGCCGCTCGCTGAACCGGCCCAGGCCGGTGGTGTTGTCCGGGGTCAGGTTCCTCGGCCGGGTGATGAACGGGCCGATCCGGAACTGCCCCATCGTGTCCCGGATGCCGGCCAGGAACCCCGCCGCCGCGGGATGGGTACCGCCGCCACGGCAGTCGGCACAGCCGTGCTCGAGCACCATCTGCCGGCCGCGCGTCGGCGTATCGCATCGTGAGGAGCTTGCGCGGGCAGTTCCGGGCCACGGGTCGGGTCTGCGGGATGTAGCGGTCGTAGGGGAGGTCGAAAACCACGAGGCGGCACCCCGGCGCCTCGGTGCCGCGGACCAGCGCCTCCACCCGCTCGCTCGGCGCGACCGTGATGTCGTTCACCTCGACCGGCGTCTCGAAGAGCCCGCCGTCGGTGCCCAGCCAGAGCAGCGGCCCCTCGCGCCCGTTCTCCCGGTCCACGATGCCGGCGGTGCCGCGCGGGATGTCGAACTCGTAGTCGTAGGTCTCGCCCGGGGCCACCGGGTGGAACGGGCTCCCGTCCGCCTCGAAGGGCAGGTGGAAGCCGTGCCAGTGGACGGTGGTCATCACCGGCAGGTCGTTCCGGAAGTGGACCACGACGTGGTCCCCCTCGCGGAACTCGAGCACCGGGCCGGGGCGGCCGTGAGCGACACCTCGACCCGGCGCTGCGGGGGGGAGGTCGCGCGGAGCTGCCTGGGCGGCGGCGTCCGCGACGGCGACAGCCATCGCCGGAAAGGCGAGCCGGACCTGTCGTCGGATCATGGGGGTCTCCGGGGCGGCGCCCAAGATGAGCGGCCCGACCAGCGCGGCGCCGCGGAACTCGGCGAAGCCGAGGTGATAGGCCGCGGTGACCCCGAGGCTGGCGAGGAGCGCCGCCCCCCAGCGCGGTGAGCAGCGCCGCGCCGGTCGGCACCGGGGATGCCGGCTGCCGGAGGACCCCGGACGCCAGCGCCGCGCCGGCGATGACGCCGACGACGAGTCCCGACAGCCGCCGGCGGCGGAACTGCACCGCGGGGTCCAGCCCGGTCGCGCGGACGAACGCGATGAGCACGGCACCCGCGACCACGAGCCAGGCGGCCACGAACGCCGGACGGCCCCACCGGGGAAGCCCGGAGAAGAGGCCGGACGTCACGCCGCCCGCCGCGGCGGCCACCAGCACCCAGAGCCACCCCCCGCGGGTGCGCGCCAGCTCTTTCCCCGGGCATTCCGGAGCGCCGAGACGGTCCTGGCGGGGTTGCTCATGCGGGGCTCGACGGTGGTGGTCAGTGCGCTCCGTCGGTCCGTGGCCGCTGCCTGCCGGCGAACTTCTCCAGCGCCCGCGCGGCCTCGCGGCGCACCGCGCCCCGGACGAGCGGAGTCCAGCCGAGGAACCGTCCCGTCCAGCCGAGCGCCTGTGCGGCCCAGCGGTGGAAGCCGAAGGTGTCGCAGTGCCGCACGATCAGGCCGTCCTTCACCACCATCGAGGCGGTGATGCGGTTGTGCACCGGGCGGCCGGTGGCGTGGAAGGTGTACCAGGCCTGCCAGTCGGTGATCACGTCGTCGCCGCTCTCGCGTGGCGGGGCCCACTCGACCCGCAGGTCGGTGCCCCGCTCGCAGAGCATCCGCCACATCTGCCCGATGCGCTCCCCGCGGAGGACGGGGAAGACCGGGTCGGCGAAGGTGGCCGCCGGCGCATAGCAGGTCGCCATCGTGGCGTGGTCGCGCCGGGCGAACGCGGCGTAGAACCGCCCGGCCACTTCCGCCCCGCTGCTCACGCGGCCGAGGGATCCCCGAACGCGTCCTCCCCGGCGAGCCAGCGCTCGGCCCGGGCGACGTCGGGGAAGACCCGGTAGTCCACCTGGTCCTCGGCGCCGAGGGCGCCGCCCATGCGGGCGACCCCGAAGGAGGCCGGCCCCGACGCGACCTGGGCCCATCGGGCCACCTGGTGGCGGGGGATGAACTCGCCCATGAAGCGCACGACGCGATGGATGTAGTCGGTGGCCGGTGGGGTGGGGATCGCGCTCCGATCGGCGAGCACGTTCATCCCCGGCCGGAAATCGGGGTGGGCGAAGATGGCGCGCACGGTGGCCGCGAACTCGTCAAAGGTCGGATCGGCCAGGTAGGTGATCCGGACCAGGCGGGTGGCAGGATGGATCGTGAACTCGAGTGCAGTCACGGTGCCTCCGGGCTCTCCCGAGAAATTAGCCACTGATCCCGGTCTGGCGAGGGCGGCGTGGTGGGGTGCCCGGTGGTCACGGTGGAGGGCGGTGCAGGGGTGGAGGCGCGCAAGTCGGCCAGGCCGGTGAGGAATCGCCCGCGAGGTCGCCAGCCGGCTTCCAGCGCCGGAACCCCTCACCGACCGACACCGCCCGGTCGGACTTCAGCCGGCCCTCGCCAGGCGCGCCTCCGCCTCCGCCTCCCCCGTCAGGTCGGTGTCGCCGGTGGCGACGCCGACCTTCTCCAGGAACGCCTTCGGTGGCTCGCCGCCGGCGAAGATCCATACCCAGTCGTTGGGCAGCTCGGTCACCGACCCCGCCACATCCACCAGAACCGACCGCTCCCGCACTTCCCGCACCTCCGAGCGATACAGGACCCGGACCTTCCCCGCGCGCTCCGACTCGCGGAGCCGCTGCGCGTTCCGTTCCTTGATCCGGCTCAGTTCCTCCCCCCGGTAGGAGAGGGTCACCCGGTTGCCCCGCTGGTGCGCGAGGCCCAGTGCTGCCTCCACCGCGCTGTCGCCTCCGCCGACCACGAGGATCGCCGCGTCGGTGTACGCTTCCGCCTCGATCAGCCCGTACATCACCTTGGGCAGCTCCTCGCCCGGCACGCCGAGCTTCCGCGGGGTGCCCCGGCGGCCGAGCGCCAGGATCACGCAGCGCGCGCGGTACCTGCCGCCCGTGCTCGCCACGGTGAAGGTGCCGTCGGGCTCCCGCCGGATGTCCTCCACCTTCTCCCGGACGTGCACCTCGAGCTGTGCCTTCCGGATGGTCGTGGCCCAGAACTCCATCAGCTTCTCCTTGGAGATCTCGAGCCTGTTGAACCTGCCGTGCAGCGGCCACTCGACCGGGCTCGTCATCACCAGCTTCCGGCGCGGGTACCTGGCCACCGTGCCGCCCAGCTCCTCCTGCTCCAGCGTCACGTAGGCGAGGCGCTTCTCGACCGCGCGGAGCGAGGCACTCAGCCCCGCGGGGCCGGCGCCCACGATGCAGACGTCGAGCACGTCGGTGTCGCGCGGCCGGCCGCCGATCCGCCGCGCGACGGTGTCCACGCAGTCCCGCCCCTGGTTCACCGCGTTCTTGATGAGGGCCAGCCCGCCGAGCTCCCCCGCGATGAAGAGGCCCGGCACGCTGCTCTCGTACTCGGAGGAGAGGCGCGGCAGGTCGGCGCTGATCCCGGGCGGCGCCATCACGATCGTGATGGCGCCCACCGGACACGCCTCGGCGCAGAGCCCGTGGCCGATGCACTTCTGCCCGTTCACGATCGCGGCCTTCCCCGCGATCACCCCCAGCACGTCGCCCTCGGGGCAGACGTCCACGCACGCGCCGCAGCCGATGCAGTGGGAGACGTCGATGTGCGGATGCTGGGCGCGAGGCCCCGCGGACGAGAGCCCGGCGCGCGCCGCCGCGGCCCGCGCCGAGCGCTCGCGCGCGCGGGTGCGGCGCAGGTGCCCGATGAGGGGAAGGATGATGAAGAGGCCGAAGACCAGGTAGATGAAGAAGTCCATCACCACTCCGCGACCGGGGCAGGGTGCGCCGCCCCTCGCAAATCGCGCGAGAGTGCCGATTCCGCGCGGGTTTCTCGGGATTCCGCCCCGGAACGGACCGGGTGGAACGGGACGATGCACATGGAATGTTTCGTTCCAGCGGTGGTGCCGTCCGGAAGCCACTCACGTGCTTGTCCGGCCGGGTGTTAGGCCCGCGCGGCAGCCCCTTCGTTGGGGGCAGGACTCTTGCCGGGTGCAGGGAGCATACCGTCGCGGGAACTCCGATGCGATCGACCGGCCCGGCCCCCAGCACGCCACCCAGCTCCGAGCGCCGCGGCCCCGCCGGGTCCGCGGCGCGGCCACCGCTCCGCCTGCATACGCCGCCGCGCCCCGCGCCGGCGCGGAAGCGGGAGCGGGAGCGTTCGGCGGGGGGGTTGGTGGTCGCGGCGTTCGTGCTGCTCCTGGTCGGCCTCAACGCCCTGGGCCTCGAGTACTATCTCGCGCCGCGCGCCGAGCAGGTGCGCGACCCGCTCCACGCCTGGTTCCGCTCCTCCGGCTACGTGGGCCAGAGCGCCGGCCTCCTGGCGCTCACGATCTTCCTCTTCCTCTGGCTCTACCCCCTCCGGAAGAAGTTCCGTTGGCTCGCCTTCACCGGCTCCATCCCGAAGTGGCTGGACGTGCACGTCCTCGCCGCGATCAGCTTGCCGCTGCTGGTGGCCACCCACGCCGCCTGGCGCTTCGACGGCGTGATCGGGCTGGGCTTCTGGGCGATGATGGTGGTGTGGGCGAGCGGCCTCGTGGGCCGCTACCTCTACGCCCGCATCCCGCGGAGCCGGGCCGGCGTGGAGCTCACCATCGAGGAGATCGGCGCCCAGCGGCTGGCGCTGCTCGAGGAGATCGCGCGCCGGTCGGGTCTCGGGGTCGGGGTGGTGGAGCGGATGCTCAGCACGGGCTCCGCGCCGGCAGCCGGGATCGGGCTCTGGCGCACCTTCGGCCGGATGGTCGCCGACGACTGGCGCCGCCGCCGCGCGGCCCGCCGGCTCCGGCGCGAGATCCGGCGCCGCACCCCGATGCGCCGCACCGGCGACTCGGCGGCGCTCCGCGAGCTGCTCCGGCTGGCCAATCGCGAGATGGCGCTGGTACAGCAGTCCCGGATGCTCGGCGCCACGCAGGACGTGCTCCGGTTCTGGCACGTGGCCCATCGCCCCCTCGCGGTGACCGCGCTGGCGGCGGTCCTGATCCACGTGGCAGTGGTGGTCGTGGTGGGTGCGACGTGGCTCTGGTAGGCCGCGGCGGCCGGGCCGCCGTCCTGGCCCTGGCCTTCGTCGTGCTGCTCGCGGTCCCGCTCGGCGCCCAGATTTCCCCCGGGCCGCTGGCACGGCCGCACGCGGCGCTCGAGGGGCCGACCCGCTGCACCCGGTGCCACGGTGGCCGCCGCGAGCCGATGTCGGCGCAGTGCGCCGCCTGCCACAAGGACGTCGCGTGGCTCGCCGCACGGAACCGCGGATTCCACGGCACCGCCCGGGTGAAGGCGCTGGCGTGCGAGTCGTGCCATCCCGACCACGCGGGGCCCGACTTCGCGATGGTGAAGTGGCCCGACGGGAGCCGGGAGCGGTTCGACCACCGGCGGGCGGGTTGGGCGCTGGAGCAGTCCCACGCCGAGGCCGCGTGCGCCGACTGCCACCGGGCGAAGTACGCGGTCTCGCCCGCGGCGCGCCTCGCCGCGGGGAAGGGGGGCGGCGGGTTCACCGGGCTCGACACGGCGTGCGCGAGCTGCCACGAGGATGTCCACCGCGGCGCGCTCGACGCCGGCTGCACCGCGTGCCACGACGCCGGGAAGTGGACCGTGACCCCGGGGTTCGACCACGACACCACGGATTACGCCCTCACCGGGAAGCACGCCGAGGTGAAGTGCGACGACTGCCACCTGGCGCCGCGCCTCGCGCCGAGGCGCGATGGGGCCGGACACCTCGTGCCGGTCTACTCGCCGGTGCCCTCGGCGAGCTGCGCCGCGTGCCACGCCGACCCGCACAAGGGGTCGCTGGGCACGGGATGCGCGGACTGCCATGCCACCCGGGGGTTCGGGCTGGTCGACAAGGAGCGCTTCGCGCACGACCGCACCCGTTACCCGCTCCGCGGAAGGCACGCGGTGGCGAAGTGCGCGGGCTGCCACGGGGACTTCTCGACGGCGGCACTCAGGAAACCGGCCTTCGCGGCCTGCGCGAGCTGCCACGCCGACGCCCACCGGGGAACGGCCACGCTCGCCGGCCGGCCGGCGGACTGCGCGGCCTGCCACGCCGTGGTCGGGTTCACGCCGGCCACGTACACCGCGGTGGACCACGCGCGGAGCGGGTACCCGCTGGAGGGCAAGCACGGCGCGGTGAAGTGCGCCGCCTGCCACGCGCGGGGCGCGGCGGTGCCGGTGGCCGCCTGGGGCAGCGCGCGGGTGGTGCTCCGGCCGCAGGCGGCCGGGTGCCCCGACTGCCACGCCGACCCGCACGCGGGGCGGCTCGCGGGGCAGCCGTGCGCCGCCTGCCACGACGTTCGCGGGTTCCGCCCCTCCACGGTGGACGTGGCGGCGCACGCCCGGCTCGGCTTCGCGCTCGAGGGCGCCCACCGCGCGACCCCGTGCACCGGCTGCCACGCCGGTGGCGACCTGAAGTTCGAGGCGAAGCGGACCTGCGCCGACTGCCACGCGGACCCGCACGGCGGCAGGTTCGCCGGGCGGCCGGCGCGGGGAGGGTGCGAGGCCTGCCACACGGTAGAGGCGTTCGCGCCCGCCCCCGGGTTCGACCACGACCGCGATGCCGCGTTCCGGCTCGAGGGGGCGCACGCGACGGCGCCGTGCCGCGCCTGCCACGCGGACGGCGCCGACGGACCGGTGTACCGGCCGCTGTCCACGAAGTGCGAGAGTTGCCACGGGAAGGAGTCCCGATGAGACGCCGCACGCTGACCGCCCTCCTCGTCCTGTGCGCGGGCCCGCTGGCCGCGCAGGAACCGGCGCGCTCGCCCCACGGCAGCCTCGCCCTCGAGTGCGCCGCCTGCCACCAGCCGGAGAGCTGGACGGCCATCCGGATCGACGACCGCTTCGATCACGGCGCGACCGACTTCCCGCTCCGCGGCGCCCACCGCGCCGTCCCCTGCCGCGCCTGCCACGAGTCGCTCGACTTCGCCCGGGCCCCCTCGACCTGCGCCGGCTGCCATGCCGACGAGCACCGGGGTGAACTGGGCCCCGACTGCGCCCGCTGCCACGGCGAGCAGAGCTTCGCCGACCGCGTGGGGCTGGCCACGGCGCACCAGCTCACCCGCTTCGAGCTGAGCGGCGCCCACCTCGCGGTGGACTGCGTCTCCTGCCACCAGCCCCGGGGCCAGGGGCAGCCCCAGTACGTGGGCACGTCCACCGACTGCGTCTCCTGCCACCGCACCGAGTACGCCGGCGCGCCGAACCACGCCGCCGCGCCGTACCCGACGACCTGCGAGGAGTGCCACCGCACGGTGAGCTGGTCGGCAGCCGGCATCACCGCCCACCCGACGACGCCGGTGGCCCTCACCGGCGTGCACAGCGGCAACCTGCTGGACTGCGCCGAGTGCCACACCACGACGCCCTACGCCAGCGTGGCGCGCACCTGCGACGGCTGCCACCAGGACGACTACCTCGCCACCACCGACCCGGCCCACGCCGCGTCCGGCTTCGGCACCGACTGCGCCTCGTGCCACCCGCTGGTGGCCGGCTGGGCGGGGGCCACGTTCGACCACCCGGCCACCCCGATCGCGCTGTCCGGGGTGCACAGCTCGACGCTGGTGAACTGCACCGAGTGCCACACCACGATGCCCTACTCCTCGGTGCCACGGACCTGCGACGGCTGCCACCAGGACGACTACCTCGCCACCACCGACCCGGCCCACGCGGCGGCGTCCTTCTCGGTGAACTGCACCGACTGTCATGCACTCGTGGCCGGGTGGACGGGTGCGCGCTTCCTCGCCCACGACGGCGGCGTCTCGATCTTCCCGATCTACGGCGGCAAGCATCAGGGCAGGTGGAATGCCTGCTCCGACTGCCACGCGGCCGGCCAGCCGTACGCCTCCACGGCGGCCCTCCTGTGCCTGGACTGCCATGCCGAGGTGCAGACCGACAAGCACGCGGGGAAGAACTACACGCCGAGCGACTGCGTGCAGGCCGGCTGCCACGCGAACGGGACGAATCCATGATCCGGCACACGGGATTCCTCATCGGCGCGCTCCTCCTTGCGCCGCTCGCCGCCGGTGCGCAGGAGCCGGTCCGCGACACCACCTTCGCGACCGCCACGGTCACGTTCGTCTCCGGCGCCGAGATCTACGTGGGCGCGGGGCGGCTCGAGGGCGTGGTGGAGGGGATGGAGCTGGAAGTGGTCCGGAGCGGGCTGGTGGTCGCGACCCTCCGCGCAAGGTTCCTCGCCTCGCACCGGGCCGCCTGCGAGCTGGTCCGGGGCACCGCCGACGTCGTGGCGGGCGACCTCGTGCGCTTCCGGCCCCGTCCGGCGGACTCGGCCGTGGCCGCGGGGCCGGTGGCCGCCGCCGCGCCGCGACCGCGCCGGATGAGCGGCCCCGGGCTCCACGGGCGGATCGGGACCCGGTACCTCCACGCCGGCACGAGCAGCGGGTCGGGAGGGCAGGAGGCCGGCAGCACCAGCTTCACCCAGCCTTCGTTCGACGTCCGGCTCAACGGGCGGGAGCTCGGCGGGACGCGGCTCGGCCTGGCGCTCGACCTCCGGGCGCGGCGCACCAGCACCACTTCCGCCGGCCGGAACGAGGTGGACGGCCACACCCGGGCGTACCAGGCGGCGCTGCTCTGGAACGCCCCCGGCGCGCCCTTCCGCGCCGTCGCCGGGCGGCAGTACCTCACCGCCATCGGCTCGGTGGGGCTGCTCGACGGCGTCCTCGCCGAGGTGAACGGCCAGCGGCTCTCCGCCGGCGGCTTCGCCGGCTTCGAGCCCGACCTGGCGACGCTCGGCTTCTCCGGGGACGTGCACGACTTCGGCGCCTACGCGCAGCTCCACAGCCGGCCCGGCGCCGGCACCGCCACCAGCGTCACCCTGGGCGCGGTCGGGTCGTACGAGGGTGGGGAGGCGCGGCGGGAGTGGGGGGTCCTGCAGGGGAGCGTCACCAACCGCTACCTCTCGCTCTTCCTGCTGCAGGAGCTGGATTACTACCGCCCCTGGAAGCGTGAGGGGCCCAACGCCGAGGCGAGCGCCTTCTCCACGACCAGCCGGTTCGCCAGCGCATCGGTACGGCCGGCGCCGTGGCTCGCGCTCCGCGGCACCTACGACAAGCGCCGGAGCGTCCCGCTGCTCCGGGACTTCACCAACCCGGAGACGGAGTTCGACGACACCTACCGGGAGGGCCATGGCGCGGGGTTCCAGCTCCAGGGACGGCGGGTGTACGGCGGGACCGACTGGCGGAAGAGCACGGGGGGGAGCGCCGGCGGCGCCGACTCCTGGACCGCGACGTTCGGGGTGAACCGGCTCACCCGGCTCAACCTCGGGCTGTCCACGCGGGCCACCTGGTACGCAAACGACAACGACTCCACCGGCACCAACCCCGCCGCGGTGCGCACCACGGGCCGGCTCTTCTCCGGGCGGGTGAGCCTCGACCCGACGCCCCCGCTCCACCTCGAGCTGAACGCGGGGATCCGGCGGGAGGACAACCCCAACGCGCTGGTCCCGCAGGAGTCGAGCTGGTACGGCCTGGACGCCGACCTGAGCCTGGGGCGGGCGTGGTTCCTCTCGCTCTCGGCGCTCCGGCAGCAGGACCCGGCGAATCCCGGCACCAGCACCCTCACCCAGTTCTACGGCGGGGTGAGCTGGCGGTTCTAGCGCCGGCCCGGCGAGCCCCCGGCGCTACAGCCACCGCCGGACCCGACGGCGGAACGCGCGGTACTCCTCGCCGAACCTCCGCTCGAGGTAGGCCTCCTCGCGGAGGATCACGCCGTACTGCATCACGAGGAGGACCAGCGGGAGCAGGACCACCGGCCACGCGGTGTTCACCCAGCAGGCGACGCCGAGGTAGATGAACGTGAACCCGAGGTACATCGGGTTCCGCGAGAACCGGTACGGCCCGTCGGTGACCAGCGCGGTGGCGGGCTTCCACGGTTCGGGGTGGGTGCCCGCCCGGAGGAACAGCAGGAGCGCGGGCAGCCCGACGAGGCCGAGCAGCAGGAAGGCGACGCCCACCGGCAGCGCGAGCCGCTCCGGCAGCAGCCCGACCGGGCGCCACCGGTGGAGCAGCAGGCCGAGCCCGAGCGGCGCGAGGTAGATGAGCGGGGGTGGAGCTACCACGCCGGGCGTGTCGGGCTGCCCCCGGCCGGGCGGTTGCCCGGCTCCGCCCGCGTTCACGGCGCACTCCCGCGCAGGCAGTCCTGATCCACCCGGTCGGGGATCGCGTCCGCCGCCCACGCCGTGCGGCCCGGGTCCCGCGCCAGCGTCGCCATCCGCCCGTGGGAGGCCTGCGCGATCACGCGGCCCTGGACGGTCTGGCCCTCGTCGGGGTTGGCGAGGCCGACGCGCACCGCATTGCGCGAAGCAGGCCATCGCGACCTCCTCCCGGCCCAGGGCGAGGACGCCGTCGGCGAGGCTGTCGTAGGTGCTTCCGGAATTCGGGAAGCGGCGCGCATTCTCCCGGAAGGCGGCCACGGCCTCCGCCGCACGGGGCGAGGGCTCGCCGATGCTCGCCATCCAGGTCTGGTCGGCAAAGATCCCGTCCGGCTCCCTCGCCCAGAGGTCGAACAGCAGCAGCTGGCCCGGCACGATCGCGGCGGAACCCTCGGCCGTCGCCTCGTGGTGGATCCGCGCGGCATTGGCGCCGTAGGACACGCTCGGCGTCGAGATGGTCTCCAGCCCCGCGCGGTCGGACGCCTCGAGCACCCAGCGCACCACCTCGTGTTCGGTGACCGGGTCCGCGGTCCGGGCCCGCTCACCGATCCGGCCCAGTGTCGCCCGCGCGATGTCGGCCACGACCTTCGCGGCGCGGAGGTGGCTCGCCAGGTCCTCCGCCGTCCAGAGCGAGCAGTGACGCGTCACCAACTCGGCGGAGGAGACCGGGACGCCGCCCGACGCCCGCACCAGCTCGAGCGTGCCGGCCGGGACGTAGTCGCCGTAGGGGATGTCGCCCGCGGGCGAGTACTCCATTGCGACCTTCTTCCCACCGATCAGCGCCGCCAGCTCGCGTCCGAGCTCCTCCCGGCGCACCCACACCACGCGGCTCCACTCGGCGGGCCACTCCCGCCAGAGCTCGGCGTCCACCGCGTGGACCAGCGCCACCGGGACACCGTGGCGCGGAATCCAGGCGTAGGCGCGGCGGGAGCCGATCACCTCGGGCCCGACCACCGCCGCCATGATGGGGTTGATGCCGCGGAAGTCGAAGAGCAGCCAGCCGTCCACCGGGTCGGCGGAGGCGGCGATGGCGGCGTGAAGCGAGGGCAGGGCGTCAGGGCGGAGCATGGGGTTGGGGAGAGGGGAGAGGGGAGAGGGGAGACGGGTGCGCTCCTCTGACCTTCGACCTTCGACTCCGTCACCGACCCCCGAATAGTAGCCACGTCCCGAGCACGCCGATGGCCGCGGCCACGATCCGGCCGAAGCGTTCCCGGGAGAGGCCGAGGAGCATCCGCTCACCGGCGAGGGTACCGATCACGACCCCGGCCGTGGTGAGGGTGATGAGCGGCCAGAGATCGAGCAGCCGGGCACCCGCCCGCCAGAGGTAGACCGGGGTGCGCGCGGCGTCCACCAGCAGGCCGGTGGCGGTGGCGGTGGCGACGAACGCGGCGGGGCCGAGCCCGAACGCGGTGAGCGCCGCGGCCCGGAGCCCACCCTGGTTCCCGGCCATGCCGCCGAAGAGCCCGGAGGTGAAGCCGAGCAGCGACACCACGGGGCCGTGCGGGCGCCACCGGCGCGCGAGGCCGGCGAGGTGCGCCGCGGCGGTGAGCAGCAGCAGGCCGCCGAGGATGCGGGTGAGCGCGGCCCCGGCGAGCCGGGTGTAGAGAAGCGCGCCGAGGAGTCCTCCCGCCGCGCTCAGCAGGCCGAAGCGGAGGAGCACGCCGCGATGGATGGCCGCGCGGAGGTGCCAGCAGCGGAGGGCGGTGGCCACCGCGTGGGGAAGCGCGACGGCCGCCACCGCGGTGCCCATCCCGAGCTCGACCGCGAGGAGCGGCGTCAGCAGGCTCCCGATGCCGAAGCCCACCACGGAGGCGGTGGTGCCGGACAGCACGGCGACGGCGAGGACCGCCAGCATGAACCAGGTCATGGGAGGGTTGAATGTGCGTCCACCCCGGTGTCACGCAAGTTGAAACGTGGCGGGCCCGGGTCTCGTATGGGGCTGGGCCGCCGGTGCTACCGCCGCGCCCGCGACCCTGCTATCTATCGTGCGGGCAGCGCGTTACGGCGCGGGCCCGAGTTGCGACACCCAGCCGAAGGACGGGAATGACTGCAGGACAGCTCCGCGGGTACGCCGCGGTTCTCGGGGCCTTCGCCCTGGCGGCTTGCGCCCCCTCCCGGGGGGCGGTCGAGGCCTCCCCGACGCCGCAGGCCGGCACGATCAGCGCCAGCCACCAGGCGGCCATCGAGAAGGCCCGCGCGGACAGCGCCCGCCATCCCTACACCGCCGCCGACATCCGCTTCATGAGCACGATGATCGGCCACCACGCCCAGGCGATCGAGATGTCCCGCCTGTTGCCGGCGCGCACGGCCAACCCCTCAATGAAGGTGCTCGCCGGGCGCATCATCAACGCCCAGCAGGACGAGATCGCCATCATGCAGCGGTGGCTCGGGGACCGGAACCAGCCGGTGCCCGAGCTGCACGTGGAGGGCGAGGCGGTGATGGTGCACGGCGGGGCGCACGAGGGCCTGATGCCGGGCATGCTCACCCCGGCCGAGATGCAGGAGCTCGCCGCCGCCCACGGGGAGGAGTTCGACCGGCTCTTCCTCGTGGGCATGATCCGGCATCACCGCGGCGCGGTGACGATGGTGCAGGACCTCTTCGCGTCCTGGGGTGCCGGCCAGGACGAGACCGTGTTCAAGTTCGCGTCCGACGTCAACGTGGACCAGTCCACCGAGATCGCGCGGATGGAGCAGATGCTCACCAACCTCATCCTCCAGCGAGGCACTCAGTGAACCCCACGTCGTCCACCGTCCGTTGCTCGCTGCTGGCCGCCGGGGCGCTGCTCTCCGTGGCGGCGTGTGGCGGGTCCGGCGCCACCTACTCGGGCAGCCCGGCGCCGGCCGCGGCCCCCGCGGGGGCGCCGACCCCCGACCCCCGCATCGGCCTGAAGGCCGGGCTGCACGACGCCGGGGAGGCGGTCTGGAACCTGCGCGTGCTCTCGAAGACCCCGCCGTCCGGGGACTTCGCCGGGATCACCAACTCGGACCTGGCCTTCAGCGGCAAGTACGCCATCCAGGGCAACTATCACGGCTGGCAGATCTGGGACATCTCGAATCCGTCCGCGCCGGTGCTGGCGACGGGCTACGTCTGTCCCGCGTCGCAGAGTGACGTGTCGGTGTACGGCAACCTCCTGTTCATCTCGGGCGAGGGCCTGACCGGGCGGCTCGACTGCGGCACCGAGGGGGTCCGGGACACGGTGAGCAAGGACCGGCTCCGCGGCCTCCGGATCTTCGACATCAGCGACATCCGGAACCCGCGCAACGTCGGCAACGTGCAGACCTGCCGCGGGTCGCATACCCACACGGTGCTCGCCGACCCGAAGGACAAGGCGAACGTCTACGTCTACATCTCGGGCTCGGCCGGGGTCCGCTCCCCCAGCGAGCTGCCGGGCTGCTCCGCCGACCTGCCGGAGGACGACCCGAACTCGGCGCTGTTCCGGATCGAGGTCATCAAGGTGCCGCTGGCACACCCGGAGCAGGCGGCCATCGTGAGCTCCCCGCGGATCTTCAACGACCTCACGGCGCCCCCGAGCCACGGCGAGACGCCGCAGGACATCGTGGCCGCCAGGAATGAACTGGCCGAGGCGAAGGCGAAGGGGTACTACACGGCCGAGATCTTCGGTCGGGAGCGGGTGCTGCCGCCGGGCTTCACCCGCCCGATGCTGGACAGCATCGTGAAGGCGCGGAACGGCACCGGCGCGCCGACGGCCGCCGACAGCGCCGCGCTCCGGACGGCGCTGCCGGGGATCGTCGCCCGGCTGGTCGGACCCCAGGGTGACCCGATGTCGCGCCGCCGCCGCGGCCCGACCCAGTGCCACGACATCACCGTCTACCCCGAGATCGGGATGGCCGGCGGGGCGTGCGAGGGCTACGGCTTCCTGCTCGACATCCGCGACCCGGCGCACCCGGTGCGGATCGGTGCGGTGGCCGACTCGAACTTCTCCTACTGGCACTCGGCGACGTTCAACAACGACGGCACCAAGATCCTCTTCTCCGACGAGTGGGGCGGGGGCGGCGGGCCGAAGTGCCGGGAGACGGATCCGATGCAGTGGGGCGCCGACGCGATCTTCACCATCGCGAACCGGCAGATGAAGTTCGCGAGCTACTACAAGATGCCGGCGGCGCAGACGGCGCAGGAGAACTGCGTCGCCCACAACGGCTCGCTGATCCCGATCCCCGGCCGCGACGTGATGGTGCAGTCGTGGTACCAGGGCGGGATATCGGTGTTCGACTGGACCGACGCCGCCCACCCGCGGGAAATCGCCTTCTTCGACCGCGGGCCGGCGAACGCGGAGCGGATGGAGAGCGGCGGGACCTGGTCGGCGTACTGGTACAACGGCGTGATCGTCAGCTCGGAAATCTCGCGCGGGCTCGACATCCTCGAGCTGGCGCCGAGCGCGTTCGTCAGCCAGAACGAGATCGACGCGGCGAAGTCGGTGCGGTTCGACCACTTCAACACCCAGGGCCAGCGGAAGTTCACCTGGGCGCCGAGCTTCGTGCTGGCGCGGGCCTACCTCGACCAGCTGGCGCGGTCGAACGGGCTGGCCGGCGGGGCGCCGCGGATCGACGCGGTGCGTGAGGCGCTGACCTCCGCCGAGCGGTCCTCGACCGCCGACCGGAAGGCGTCGCTCGACCGCCTCGCGGCCCAGCTCGACCGGGACGCGAGCCGCAGCTCCGATGCGGCGAGGGTCCGCACGCTCGCCGGCGTGGTGCGGGAGCTGGCGGCGAGGATCTAGTCCGCCGGCCCTCCGCGCCTTCTCCGCGGTGAAGCGGTGGAGGACGGCGGGGGCCGGCTCAGGCCTGGCGGAGCGGGCGGGCGAGCCCCTGGGCCTCGAGCCACGCGCGGAGCTCCCGGCGGAGCTCCAGCTCCTCCTGCCCGGCGACGCACGGCATCACCGGCCAGCGGCGGGCCGGGCCCATCAGGTACCACATCGCCGGCAGCTCGGCCTCGTGCTTCTTCTCGTTGGCCTTCTGCCCCTCATAGGACACGAAGTGGAAGTCGCGGCCGTGACAGGTGAGGTGACACTGGTCGTTCTTGAAGGCGGCCACGGCGAAGCTCCCGGAGGGGTGGGCAGGGCGGGGACGCCCGAAAGATACACTGGTGGGCGCCCGGGGCCGGGCTTCCGGGAGATTTCACCGCGGCCCTCCGCGAATCCTCCGCGCCTCCGCGGTGAACGCCTAGCGCCGGGGCCGGCTCGCGGGCGGGACGATGCCGTTGATCCGGAGGTACGTGACCAGGTTCCCGTAGTGCTCCCCGTTGTGCACGCCGTTCATTCCCAGCACCCAGAGCCGGGTCCGCTGCTGGCCGAAGATCTCCACGGACGCCTGTGCGGCGGCGTCGGACTGCGCGCAGGCCCGCTCGCAGCAGGCGGTGGACGCCTTGAGCGCGTCCACCAGCGTCGCCTTGGTCGTGGCACTCTTCTCCACCGCGTCCTCCGCCCGGGGCGGGTCGCCGCGGGTGCCGCCATCAGGGCGAGGGCGGTGATCAGGGGCAGGGGGCGCAGCATCGGCAGCTCCAGGTCAGAGGGAGACCAGCGTCCTGAACCCGCCGCAGGCCATCCGCTTGAGGTCGAACGGCGTCTTCGCCGGCATCTTCGCCCTGCGCGGATCGGCCATCGCCTTCGCGTTGACCCGGTCGCGGTGGGCCCGGGACTTGAACACGATCCACGAGAACATCACCACCGTCTCGCCCGGCTCCGACTTCGCCACCCGGGGGAATGGCAGCGCGCCCCTGGGCGTCAGGTCGTCGCCGGCGCACTCGTGGAACCCGGGTGGGCCGAGCTCCATCCGGACCTTCCCCGCCTTGCTGGCGAGGCGCCGGTAGGCCGGCAGGTTGCGCTTCGGCACCGGCAGCAGGAATCCGTCGACGCAGGGCAGGGCGACCTC
>CAVQWA010000049.1:0-18128 GCA_963717315.1 uncultured Gemmatimonadales bacterium | reverse complement strand
TGTGGCCTATTGGTACCATCGTATTGCTCGTTCCAGGCCGCGGCCGAGGACGCGAAGGAGAACTGCCCGGTGTCCCGCGCGCTCGCCGCGGTGCCGGTCATCGAGCTCGACGCCGCGCTCGCGTAGCGGGTGGACAACCTCTGCCACACCCTCGCGGGCGTCGCCCTCGCCCGCGCGGGTCTCGGCCGGCGCACCGCGCTGGGCACGGCGGCGCTGGTGATCGGCGCCAACCTGCCCGACCTCGACGCGCTCAGCGTCTTCCTCGGCGGGACGACCCACCTTGCCTTCCGCCGGGGCTGGACCCACGGGATCCTGGGGGCGGCGCTCTGGCCTTTCGTGCTGGCCACGGCGCTGATCGCCTGGGACCGCTGGCGCCGGCGCGGCCGGCCGGAGCGGCCGCCGGTGGTCGCCTCGGCGTTGCTCCTCGCGTCCGCGATCGGCGTGCTCAGCCATCCGCTGCTCGACCTCCTCAACACCTACGGCGTGCGGCTCCTGATGCCGTTCTCGGGGAAGTGGTACTACGGCGACACCCTCTTCATCGTGGACGTCTGGGCGTGGCTGGTGCTCGGCGCGGGCGTCGTGTGGAGCGGGCGCCGGCTCCGCCGGGAACTGCCGCATCCCGGCCGGCCGGCCCTCGCGGCGCTCGCGATCCTCGCGACCTACTCGGCCGCAATGCGGTTCGGCACCCGGCTGGCGGAGCACGCGGCACGGGTGAACATCGAGGAGCGACATGGCGAGGAGCCGCTGAGCCTGCTCGCTTCCCCGGTGCCGATCGACCCCACCCGGCGGCTCATCGTGGCCCAGGTGCCCGGCGGGTACCGGACCGGGGAGGTCCGCCTCGGGCGGCGCCCGGTGTGGGTGGCCGCACGGGAGGATTCGGTGCCGCTCGGACCGTGGGGATCGCGCGTGGTGCACCGGGCGATGGCCGGCCGCGAGGCGCGGCAGTTCCTCGACTGGGCGCGCTTCCCCTACGTGGAGACGGAGCGGACCTCCGGCGGCACCCTCGTGCACTTCATCGACGCGCGCTACGCGGACCGGCCCGGCGTCCGGTTCGGCGCGCTCACCGTGAGCGTGCCGGACCAGCCGCCGGTGTTCGCCGCACTCCCCGGAGCGCCCGGGCACTCATCGCAGCAGCGGCTCCAGCGCCGGCCAGAGGTTGTCGGCGACCCGGCGGTGGCCGGCGGGGTTCGGGTGGATCCCGTCGGCCTGGTTGAGTGACTCCACCGCGGCCACGCCCTCGAGGAGGAACGGCACCAGCGGGACCCCGCGTTCGGCGGCCACCTGGCGGTAGGCGTCGCGGAACCGGGCGGTGTAGGCCGCGCCCCAGTTCCGCGGGGCCTCCATCCCGGTGAGGAGCACGCGGGGCGCGGGGTTCGCGGCGGCGGCGAGGTCGAGGATCGCCGCGACGTTCGCGCGAAGGGAGTCGGGGTCCTGGCCCCGGAGGCCGTCGTTGGCGCCGGTCTCGAGGATGAGCACCGCGGGGGCGCGCTGCAGCAGCCACCCCGCGCGCCGCAGGGCGCCGGCCGAAGTCTCGCCGCTGACGCCGGCGTTCACTACCTCGTACGGCAGGCCGAGCGAGTCGAGCCGTGCCTGGATCAGCGCGGGCCACGCCTCGGAGGGGTCCACGCCGAGTCCGGCGGTGAGGCTGGTGCCGAGGGCGAGGATCACCGGGCGGTCCGCCGCGCGGTCGGCCGGCGGTGGCGTGGAGGTGCCGGGCCTCGCGTCCGGCTCTCCCCCGCAGGCGAGCGCGAGCGCTGCAGTTATCCAGGGGACGACGCGGCAAGGAGTCATTCCACGCAACGGACGGGACGGAAGCGATGATCGAGGCGAACGGCGTCACCCGCGCCTACCTCTCCGGCGGGCGGCCGCTCACGGTGCTGGAAGATATCACGCTCGCGATCCGCCCCGGCGAGTTCGTGGCCATCGTCGGCCCCTCGGGCAGCGGGAAGACCACGCTGCTGGGCCTCCTGGCCGGCCTCGACCTGCCGACCAGTGGCACGGTGCGGGTGGACGGCACCGACCTTGCCGCGCTGGACGAGGACGGCCGCGCGCGGGTCCGCCGGGAGAAGATCGGGTTCGTCTTCCAGTCGTTCCAGCTGATCCCGACGCTCACCGCGCTGGAGAACGTCGAGGTGCCGCTCGAGCTCCGCGGCGAGCGGCCGGACGGACGGGCCCGCGACCTCCTGGCGCGCGTCGGGTTGGAGGGCCGCCTCGGCCACTATCCGGCGCAGCTCTCCGGCGGGGAGCAGCAGCGGGTGGCGCTGGCCCGCGCGTTCTCCACCCGTCCGCGGTACCTCTTCGCCGACGAACCCACCGGGAGCCTCGACACCGCCACCGGCCGCGAGGTCGAGCGGCTCCTCGAGACCCTCAACGCCGAGACCGGAACCACGCTGGTGCTGGTGACGCACGAGGCGGAGCTCGCCTCCCGGGCGTCGCGGACGATCCGGTTGGGCGGGGGCCGCCTGGTCGAGGACACCGGCGCGTGAGGCGGCTCGGCTTCCTCTTCAGGATGGCGTGGCGCGAGGGCCGCGCCGCCCGCACGCGGCTCCTCGTGCTCGCGGCCGGGATCGCCGCCGGCGTGGCGGCGCTGGTGGCGGTCAACGCGCTGGCGAAGAACGTGCGCGACTCCGTGACCGCGCAGTCGCAGGCGCTCCTCGGCGCCGACCTGCGCTTCAGCAGCGGGCGCGCCCTCCCCGACAGTGCCGCGCGGGTGGTGGACTCGATCCTGGCACTGCCGGGCTCAGCGGGTGCGCGGGTCGTCACCTTCGGCGCGATGGCCCTGGCGCCACGCACCGGCGGCGTCCGGCCGGTCACCGTCACCGCCGTGGATGGCCCGTTCCCTCTCTACGGTACCCCGGTCACGGCGCCGGCCGGGCTCTGGCCGGGCCTCGCACGGGGGGACCGGATCGCGGTGGTGGACTCGGCGCTGTTCGGCGCGCTCGACCTCGACGTGGGAGACACGCTGGCGATCGGCGGGCTCCGGATCGCGATCGCGGGCGCGGTCGCCCGCTACCCCGGCGACGTGAGCCTCGCCAGCGGGTTCAGCCCGCGCGTGGTGGTGCCGGCCGCGCTGCTGGACGAGATCGACCTCCTCGGCTTCGGGTCGCGGGCGCAGTACGAGGCCTTCGTGCGGCTGGCCGACCCGGCGGAGGCCG
Source organism: uncultured Gemmatimonadales bacterium (assembly GCA_963717315.1). Classification (GTDB taxonomy): domain Bacteria; phylum Gemmatimonadota; class Gemmatimonadetes; order Gemmatimonadales; family GWC2-71-9; genus JAICEH01. The sequence goes on along the minus strand of CAVQWA010000049.1, from coordinate 14,973 downwards.
CCGCCGCGGCGGAGCGCCTCCGCCCCGCGCTCCGGGAGCTGCGGGTGCGGGTGCGCTCGGCGGCGGAGCAGGAGGAGGACACCGCCGACGCCTTCGAGCGGCTGGGCCGCTTCCTCGGGCTCGTGGCGCTCGTCGCCCTGCTCCTCGGCGGCCTCGGCACCGCGAGCGCGGTGCGCGTCCTCATCGCCCAGAAGCTCGACACGGTGGCGACGCTCCGGTGCCTGGGCGCGGGCACGGGCCTCGTCTTCGCGATCTACCTGCTGCAGGCCGGCCTGCTTGGCGCGCTCGGCGGGCTGGCCGGCGGGCTGATCGGCGTGGCACTCCAGCTGGCGGTGCCGCGGATGATCGCGGCGTTCGTGCCGGTGGACCTCATCGTGACGCCGGGGTGGGGTGCCCTCGCCGCCGGCGTGGTCGCGGGCGTCTGGGTGGCGGGGGCGTTCGCGCTGCTGCCGCTCCTCGCGGTGCGACGGGTGTCGCCGCTCGCGGCCCTGCGCCGGGACGTCGAGCCGGTGCGCCGGCGGGACCCGCTCCGCCTCGCGGCGGTCGTCGTGCTCGCGCTCAGCGTGGCGGGCGTCGCGTGGTGGCAGGCGGGCGAATGGAAGATCGGACTGGGGTATGCCGCCGCCGTCGGCGTCGCCCTCCTGGTGCTCTGGCTCGTGGCGGCGGGCCTGGTCCGGCTGGTGCGCCGGCGGCCGCCGGCGCTGCCGTACCCGTGGCGCCAGGGACTGGCCAACCTCCATCGCCCGGGCAACCAGACCGTCGCGGTCGTGATGGCGCTCGGCTTCGGCGCCTTCCTCCTCGCCACGCTGATCCTGGTGCAGCACAACCTCCTCCGGCGGTTCACGGTCGGCGAGGGGGCCCGGGCCAACGTGGTGCTCTTCGACATCCAGCCCGACCAGCTCGACGACGTGCGCCGGGTCCTCCGGGAGTCGGGCACGCCGGAGGCGGGTGCACCGGTGCCGATCGTCCCGATGCGGCTCCGCGCCATCAAGGGCGTGCCGGTGCGCGACCTCCCCGACACGCTCCAGACCGGCGAGGAGCGGGGCGCCTGGGCACTCCGCCGCGAGTATCGATCCTCCTGGCGCGATACGCTCACCACCACCGAGCGCCTGCTCGAGGGGCGCTGGCCGCCCCGCCCGGCGGTCCGGCCCGAGGGGGCACCGGTGCGCGTGGCGGTGGAGCGGGACATCGCGCAGGAACTCGACGTGGAGGTGGGCGGGCGGCTCACCTGGGACGTGCAGGGCGTGCTGGTCGAGACCGAGGTGGCCGCGATCCGCGAGGTCGACTGGGGGCGCTTCGAGCCCAACTTCTTCGTGGTGTTCGAGAGCGGGTCGCTCGAGCGGGCGCCGCACAGCTGGGTGGCGCTGGCGGACGTGGCGAGCCCGGCGGACCGCGGGCGGCTGCAGCAGCGGCTGGTCGAGCAGCACCCGAACGTGGCCGTGATCGACGTGACCCAGGTGGTGGAGCGGATCCAGGAGATCCTCGACCGCGTGGTCTTCGCGGTGCGGTTCCTGGCGCTCTTCAGCCTCGTCACCGGCGTCGTGGTGCTCGCGGGGGCGGTGGCGGCGAGCCGGATGGCGCGGATCCGGGAGACGGCCCTCCTCCGGACGCTCGGCGGCACCCGGGCGCAGCTCCTCCGGGTGGCGGCGGGGGAGTACCTGGCGCTCGGAGGCCTCGCGGCGCTCGCGGGCTGCGGCCTGGCACTGGTGGCGGGGTGGCAGCTGGCGGACCGGGTGTTCCGGACGCCCTACGGCGTGCCGCCGCTGCCGCTCCTGATCCTGGCGGCGGGGGTGGTGGGCCTCACCGTGCTGGGCGGGGTGCTGCAGGCGGCGGCCATCGCGCGGCGGCGCCCGCGCGAGGTGCTGGCGGGGGAGTGACGGGGAAAGCCGGGGCTCAGCGGGCCGGCCCCCAGGCGGGGGAGTTGTCCCGGGCCGGGTGCTGGATCAGGGGCTGAAGGTTGGTCCCGTCCGCGTTCACGATCAGGATGTCCTCATTGGGAACATCCTGCTCGAACGCCAGCCTGCTCCCGTCGGGAGTGAACCGGGCGTAGGGAACGGGAGACTGGGTACCCGGGAGCTGCCGCAGGATGCTTCCGTCGAGCCCCATGATGAACAGCCCAACCGAGTCGGGGAAGGGGAAGTCCGGAGGCCCCCCACTCCGGTCGGCTCCAATGGCAAGCGAGAGTCCGTCCGGCGACCAATCGTTCGCAATGCTCAGGCCCGTGCCGGTGGAGATCTTCGAGGGCGAGCTGCCGTCGGCATTCATCACGTAAATGTGGTTGGTGCCATCCCGATTCGAGGTGAATGCGAGCATCGTCCCATCCGGTGACCAGACCGGGGAGAAGTCATTGGCCGCGTCGGTGGCCAGCGGCTGGAGTTCGGAGCCGTCAGGGCGCACCCTGAGGACGTCATCCTGGGTCCCGTCGAAAGAGGTGAATGCGATCCACTTGCCGTCGGGGGACCAGCGGGGGTAGTAATCGTCCCGCGCTCCATTCGTCAGGTTCACCAACCCCGCTCCGTCCGCCTTTACGATCCACAGGTCGCCGTCGGCGGAGGTGAAGGCAATGCGCTCGCCATCGGGGGCCACGTCAATGGAGTTCACGACACGGGTAATCCCGACTCGGATCCATTCCGGATCGCCCCCGTCGGCATCCGCCACATAGAGCTGCAGGTAGGTCCCGTCCTGCCGGTCGGAGGCGAAGACGAGTTTGCCGGCGAGGGGCGGCGGATCGGCCGGTCCGGAGGAGTCACTGCAGGCGAGGGAAAGGAGGATGCCCGCCCCGGACAGAAGGATCGTGGGCCTCGGCATCAGCAGCCCTCCACGGCGTCGGTGCCCGGCGGAGGAACGACGAAGTACTGGCCACCCCCACCGCCGCCGTCTTCCGTACACACCGTGAAACGCTCGACGTAGCCTGCCCCGGTGTCCGGATGGACCTTCGGGGTGGCCCGGACCTCGATGTAGTAGCTCCCCGCCGGAACCTGCAGCGCATGCGAGTTGGCGCCGTACCCCGTTTCGTACTCTGGGACGACGCCGTTGCTGTAGGTGATCTTCCACTTCATCAGGAGGGTACCGCTCGGCGCATTGACGACCGTGGCGCTCACGGTGCGTGGATCCGCAGTCGTGAACGGGGTCGCCGGCCCCACGATATCCGTGACGCGGAAGCCGCCGGATGGCGGCGGGGGAGGGGCCGGGACGGTGACACCGACCGGCTGAGAGCCGAGCGCGAGGACCGTCCCGACGAGGTGGCTCGCCGGCGCGCCACCCTGGATCGAGGCCAGCACTCGAGTCGAGCCGGCCCCCTCGGCCGTAACTTCGGCGGCTGCGCCCTGTAAGGCGAGCACACTTGCCCGATCCGGAGATTCCGATACCCACTTCAGCGATGTCGTTCCGAAGGTTCCGACGGGTGGGGAGGCCTGACGGGCGAAGAGAAAGCCGGTGACCGATAGGGTGTCCTTTTCCTCGAGGGCGAGCGTGATCGCCGCCGGCAGTCCAGCAAACCCCGTCACGATCGGCCGCGTCCAGAAGCTGGCGATGTCAATCTGCCGGTAGCCGTGCCCGGCGTAGATCACCTCGAGCTCGTGCTGGCACGGCTCCCCGTTGACCCGGTTCTTGTCGGCCGGCAGTCGCACGACGCAGTTCAGAGGGATGTCGTCGGCCCCGGCGAAGTGGTTGTTCCCGACGCCGAGGACGTGCATCAGTTCATGGCGGAGCAGGTCCTCGAGGAACGGCGAGGCGTTGCCCACGCACGGAGCCGCGGGTACGCTGCCCCGGCGGTAGACCGTTATCGTGCTCGGAGGGTTGGGCGGATTGATGTTCGTGGCGCCGCAGTAATACCCGCCGCCACCTCCCCCATCCACTACCGTGATCTCCGCCGATCCACTCGCCTGCCAGACCAGGCGAGGCACACCGGGCGCGACCGGGTTCTGGCCCGAGGCACCGTGGCTCAATGCCCCGTTCCAGCCGTCGATCGCGCCCCGGATGTCAAGCGCCCAGCCGGAGGGTCCGGTGATGGTGACATCCGCGCTGCATCCCCAGACCGGCAGGTAGTAGAACTGGTTGACGATCGTCGTCGGACTGCAACTGCCGATCTCATTCAGGAGAACACGAGCATCCGCACGTTCCTGGGTGGGGACGTCCGGGAGACACCCCCCCCCCGAGCACGAGGATTGCAGCCCCGATCGAGCGGATGCGAACTCGACGCATGTGGACGCCCTTGAGCGGGGAGTGCATACGGGCTGTGTCACGATTCGGATGGTCGGACACACAACCTAGCTGAAGTGGCCGCGGAGAGTCAATTCACCGCGCGCGGGTAGCCGATTGGCCCGATGCACCACTAGGCGCTAGCTTCCGCACTCTCCCAAACCCCGCAGCGCGGAGAACGCCATGCTCCCCATCGACCTCACCGGCAAGCGCGCATTCGTGGCGGGCGTCGCCGACGACGGCGGCTTCGGGTTCGCCATCGCCAAGGCCCTCGCCGAGGCGGGCGCCGAGGTGTCGGTCGGCACCTGGCCCCCGGCGCTCCGGATCTTCCAGCAGCTCCTCGAGCGCGGGAAGATCGAGGAGTCGCTGGCACTCCGGCGGGGCGGTCGGCTCGAGTTCGCGAAGATCATCCCGCTCGACGCCGAGTTCGACACGCTGGAGGACGTCCCGGCGGAGGTGCGCGAGTCGAAGCGGTACCAGGACGTCGGGGACTACTCCATCGCCGGCGCTGCGGCGGTGCTCCGGGAGCACCTGGCCGGCGCCCCGCTCGACGTGCTCATCCACTCGCTCGCCAACGGCCCCGAGGTGAAGAAGCCGCTGCTCGAGACCTCGCGCCGAGGCTACCTCGCCGCGGTGAGTGCCAGCGCCTACAGCCTGGTCTCGATGATCCGGACCTTCGGGCCGATGATGCCGCCGGGCGGCTCGGCCTGCTCGCTCACCTTCATGGCGGGCGAGCGGATCGTGCCGGGCTACGGCGGCGGGATGAGCAGCGCCAAGGCCGCGCTCGAGGCCGACACCCGCACCCTGTCGTACGAGGCGGGGCGGAAGCACGGCATCCGGGTGAACACGATCTCGGCCGGCCCCTATGCGAGCCGGGCGGCGAGCGCCATCGGGTTCATCGGCCAGATGATCACCTACAGCGCGGCCAACAGCCCGATCCCCCGCCGGCTCGAGGCGGAGGACGTGGGGCACACCGCCGCCTTCCTCGCCAGCCCGCTCGCGGCCGGGATCACGGGCACCACGGTGTACGTGGACAACGGCTACCACGCGATGGGGATGGCGGTGAGCACCAAGGGGATCGGCGGCCTGCTCCAGCCGCCGCCGGAGGGCTGAGGGTGGACCGCCTCTTCCCCGCCCTCGGCGCCCTCCTCGGCGCGCTGGCGGTGGCCGCCGGCGCCTTCGGCGCCCACGCCCTCCGCGCCCGGCTCGAGCCGGGGGACCTCGAGGTCTTCGAGACCGCGGCCCGCTACCAGATGTACCACGCGCTCGCGCTCTTTGCCGCGGCCTGGGCGATGGGCTGCAACCGCCAGTGGGGCCTCGCGGCCGGGTGGCTCTTCGTCGCGGGCGTCGTGGTGTTCTCGGGGAGCCTCTACGCCCTCGTGCTCACCGGCCAGCGCTGGCTCGGCGCGGTGACCCCGCTGGGCGGGGTGGCGTTCATCCTCGGCTGGGTCTGCCTCGGGGTGGCGGTCCTGAAGCGGAGTGCCTAGGGCCCGGTGCCCAGTGCCCAGTGCGTGGATTGGATATCACATCCCCCCACCCCGCCGGAGCGGAGTGGGGGGATCTGGTCTCCAGCCTTCGCCATCATGACGCACTGGGCACCGGGCACTATCCGAAGAGCCCGCTCACCTTCGCGTTGTACGCGAACAGCGCGATCAGCGCCGCGATCACCACCGCGGCGATGATGATCGGGAAGACGAAGAGGGTGCTGAAGAGCTTCGAGTCCATCTTGAGGTGCATGTAGAACATCGCCACCAGCGCGAACTTGAGCGCCGAGAGCAGCAGCAGCACCTCCACGAAGATCGGGCCGAGCATCGTGGCGAGCCCGGCCGGCTCCCCCCGGTGCACCACCTCGTACCCCCCGACCTCCAGCGCCGTGAGGACGAAGAGGATCACGGCGATCTTGATGTACGTCCCCGCGCCGGGGTGGGCGTGCTCGTGCGGGACGGCGGCGTCGTGAGCCATCGCGTAGGCCTCAGCGCATCAGGTAGACGACGGGGAAGATCACGATCCAGACCACGTCCACGAAGTGCCAGTACAGCGCCGCGATCTCCAGGTTCAGCGCCTTCGACGGCGGCACCTGTCCCCGGATCGCGAGCACCAGCATCGTGATGAGCCAGATCACCCCGACGGTCACGTGGGTGCCGTGGAACCCGGTCAGGGTGTAGAACGGCGCGCTGAACAGGTTGGTGGTGAAGCCCAGTCCCTTGTGCACGAAGTGGGTGAACTCGTACACCTGCATCCCGACGAAGAAGAGCCCGCAGAGGATCGTCGCCGAGAGCCACCCCACCAGCTGCTTCCGGTTCCCCTTCTGGGCGCCGTTGAGCGCGAGCACCACGAAGAACGAGCTGAAGAGCAGGAGGGCGGTGCCCAGCGTCACCAGCGGGATCTCGAAGATCGCCTCGAAGTGCGTCCCGTCCGGCGCGGTCCAGGCGTCGTGCGGGTAGGGGCCGGGACCCGACTTGATGCGCGCGTGATACACCAGGTAGGTGGCGATCAGGGACGCGAAGAAGAGGCATTCGGACCCGATGAAGGTCCAGATGGCCAGCTTCCGGGTGTCGAGCCCCGTCGCGGTGGGCGGGTGCTCGAGCGCGTGGGCAGCGTCGTGCGGCACGGGCGTCGTCCGTGGAGTGAGGGTCAGCCCGCGGGCTCGAAGGCCCAGCGGTACATCGCGAACATCGTGAGCAGCCCGCCGCCGATGCTGACGGCCAGCTGGGTGGTGCCGCCGAGCGGGAACATCAGCCCGACGAAGAACACCAGCACGCCGAGGGCGCAGACGAACGGCCAGTGGGACGGGTTCGGCATGTGGATGCCGGCCCCGCTCACCCGCTGGGGCTCGGGCAGGGCCCCGCCCCGCTCCCGCTTCATCTCCCACAGCGCGTCACGCGACTCGACCTGCGGCACCTCGGCGAAGTTGAACTCCTGCGGCGGCGAGGGAATGCTCCACTCCAGCGTGGCCCCGTTCCACGGGTCGGCCGTCGCCGGGGCGCCGCGCCCGCGGAGGACGTTCCGCCAGAGGTTCCAGCCGAACACCAGGAAGGAGGCGGCCAGCAGGAACGATCCCGCGGTCTCGAGCTGGTTGAGGACCTCGAAGCCGAGACCCGCCGGGTAGGTGTACACCCGCCGCGGCATCCCGTGCAGCCCGACGAGGTGCATCGGGAAGAAGGTCAGGTTGAACCCGACGAACATCATCCAGAAGTGGAGCTTGCCCAGTCGCCTCGGCGAGCATCCGGCCCGACATCTTCGGGCATCCAGTAGTACGCCCCGGCGGTCAGGCCGAAGATGGCGCCGCCGAAGAGCACGTAGTGGAAGTGCGCCACCACGAAGTAGGTGTCGGTCTGCTGCAGGTCGGCCGGGGGCGAGGCGTGCATCACGCCGGAGAGGCCGCCCACGATGAACATCGCGATGAAGCCCAGGGCGAAGTAGAGCGGCGTCTTCAGCTGCAGCGAGCCGCCCCACAGGGTGCCGATCCAGTTGAAGATCTTCACCCCCGTGGGGATGGCGATCAGCATCGTGGTGAGGCGCGAACACCGTGTCCGCGATCGGCCCCATCCCGGTCGAGAACATGTGGTGGCTCCACACCCCGAAGCCGAGGAAGGCGATGAACGCCCCCGAGAAGACCATCGCCGCGTAGCCGAAGAGCGGCTTCCGCGAGAAGACCGGGAGGATCTCCGAGACGATCCCGAAGGCGGGCAGGATCAGGATGTACACCTCGGGATGCCCGAAGATCCAGAAGAGGTGCTGCCAGAGCATCGGGTCGCCGCCGCCGGCCGGCACGAAGAACGCCGCGCCGACGAACCGGTCCATCATCAGGAGGATCAGCGCCACCGTGATGACCGGGAAGGCGAGCAGGATGAGCACCTGGGTGATGAAGCTCATCCAGACGAACATCGGCATCCGCATCAGCTTCATGCCGGGCGCCCGGAGGTTCACGACGGTCACGAAGAAGTTCACCGCCGCCGCCAGCGACGAGATGCCGAGGATCTGGAGGCCGATCACCCAGAAGTCGGTGTTGAGCCCCGGCGAGAACTCGGTGCTGGTCAGGTTCGCGTACCCGAACCAGCCGGCGTTCGGCGCGGCGTTGAACAGGAAGCTGGCGTTGATGAACAGCCCGCCGAACAGGAACACCCAGTAGCTGAAGGCGTTCAGGCGCGGGAACGCGACGTCCCTCGCCCCGAGCTGGATCGGGATGAGGTAATTGAAGAACATCGCGTTGAGCGGCATCACCCCGAGGAAGATCATCGTGGTGCCGTGCATCGTGAACAGCTGGTTGTAGAGCTCCGGGGAGAGGAAGGTGTTCTCCGCCGTGCCCAGCTGGACCCGCAGCAGCAGCGCCTCGAGGCCGCCGATCAGGAAGAAGAGGAACGCCGTGGTGCCGTAGAGGATCCCGATCCGCTTGTGGTCCACGGTCGTGATCCAGCTCCACAGCCCGGCCTTCGGGTGGGCGTGGGCCGGCGCGTGGGCGTGGTCGAGCGCGGTGGTGGCCATCTGGTGTCTTCGGCTCCGGCTACTGGTGCAGGCGGAGGTAGGCGACCAGCGCCTGGACCTCGGCGGCCGTCAGCTCGCGCGGCAGCTTCATCAGCGAGCCGACCTTGATCGCCTGGGGATTCGAGATCCACCGGGCGAGGTTCTCGTCGGTGTTCTCCAGCATGTTGCCCGCGATCGAGCCCCGGCTCCCCACGTGGGAGAGGTTCGGCCCGATCATCGCGGTCATCTTCTCGGTGGGCTGGCCCGCCATCGCGTGGCAGCCGATGCAGCCGGCCGCCAGGAAGGTCTGCTTGCCCTGCGCCGCCAGCGGCGTGAGGCTGTCCGAGACCTCCGGGGCCGGGCCGGTCTGCCGCGCCACCCAGCCGTCGAAGTCCCCGGCCTCCTGCGCGATCACCCGGAAGCCCATCCGGCCGTGCTGCGCCCCGCAGAACTCGGCGCACTGCCCGGTGTAGTTCCCCGCCACGTCGGCGCGGAACCAGAGGTAGGTGGTCCGCTTCGGGAAGACGTCCCGCTTGCCGGCGAACTGGGGAATCCAGAAGCTGTGCAGCACGTCCGCGGCGGAGAGCTTCACGTCCACCGTCTTCCCCAGCGGCACGTGCAGCTCCCCCGCCGTCACGATGCCGAGCTGGGGGTAGCGGAACTCCCACCACCACTGGTGCCCGATCGCCTCCACCTCGAGGACGTCGCCCTTCGGCGTCTCGGCCAGGTGGAAGATCGCGCGGATCGTCGGCACCGCGATCATCGCCAGGATGACCGCCGGGATGGCGGTCCACACCACCTCGAGCTTCGTGTTCCCGTGGATCTGCTCGGGCTCGGCGTCCTCCGGCCGGCCGCGGAACCTGAAGACCGTGAAGAGCAGCGCGCCCTCGACCAGCACGAAGACGATCGCCGCCCACTTGACGGTCGTCATGAAGATGTCGTCCGAGACCCGCGCCGCCTCGCCCAGGGGCGCCAGCGTGGTCTGCGGGTACTGCTCGGCCGCGCATCCCGCGAGGGCCAGCACCAGCACCCCGAGCGCGAGCGCGGGGAGCCGGCGCGGGATGGCGCGGGCCAGGGCGTTCCTCAGGAGCATTCCGCCGTATCCTGTCGGCTGGGACGTATGCAGGCGACGATGTGGCCCGGGGGAAAAAAGCACCACAAGCTAGCGCGGGCCTCCTCCCAGGGTCAAGGAACGCGGGCGCGCATCGCCCGCTCCACCGCGTCCGGCGCCCGCGGGATCGCCGCCGAGAGCACTTCATGCCCCTCGGCCGTGACCAGGAGGTCGTCCTCGACCCGGATCCCGATCCCCTCCTCCGGCAGGTAGAGCCCGGGCTCGATGGTGAGCACCATCCCCGGCGCGAGTGGGGTGGCGAACCCTCCCACGTCGTGCACGTCCATTCCCAGCCAGTGCGACAGGCCGTGCACGAAGTACCGCTCGCACGACTCCGTGCCGCAGGCGTCGCCCGAGTTCGCCTTGAACCATTCGCGCGCCACCCGGTTGAGCTCGGCCAGGGTCACCCCCGGGCGCACCGCGGCGATGGCGGCCTCCTGCGCGCCCAGCACCAGCTCGTAGAGCCGGCGCTGCCGCGGCGTGAAGCGGCCCGACACCGGCCAGGTGCGGGTCACGTCGGCGCTGTAGTAGCCGTACTCCGCCCCGACGTCCACCACCACGAGCTCCCCGGCCGCCATCCGCCGCCGCGACTTGTCGTAGTGGAGGACGGTGGAGTTCGGGCCCGCCCCGATGATGCTGGGGAACCCGAGCCGTTCGGCGCCGCCCCGCCGGAAGGCGGCCTCGACGTCGGCCTCCACCTCGTACTCCCACGCGCCGGCCCGGATGGCCCGCGCCCCCGCCGCCTGCCCCGTGCCCGTCACTGCGATCGCCCGGCGGAGCCGTCCCAGCTCGTCGGCGTCCTTGACCAGGCGCAGCGTGGCGAGGTGCGGCCGGAGGTCGGCCAGCTCCGCCTCGCCTCGGCGGCCCTCCAGCAGCTCCCGCACGAAGGGCCACGCCGCGGATCGCGAGCCCCGCTTCACCCACACCGTCGCCGCCCCGCGGAGCAGGCCTGGCAGGAGCGCGTCGAGCGAGTCGGCCGGGTGGGTCTCCCCGATTCCCGTGAGCCCCGACGCCTCCGCACCCGGGCCGAGGACCGGGCCCAGGTACCGCTGGGCCGCCGCACTCCGGGTGGGGAGGAAGAGGACCGTGCGATCGTCTCCCGTGCGCCGGGCCACCAGTACCAGCCAGGCGCCGGGCGCCTCGACCCCGGTCAGGTAGAAGAAGTCGTTGTCCTCGCGGAAGTCGCTGTCCTGCGGGTAGTCTCCCTCGATGTCCTTCACCTCCGCCGCGCGAAGGACCGCCACGCCGTCGCCGAGTGCCTCGAACAACGCCGCGCGGCGCGCCGCCAGGCGTTCCACCGGCACCGGGCCGGCGGGTGACCCGGGCTGGGCGGCGGCGGGAACCGGGATGAGAAGGACGGCGAGGAGGCAGGCGGCTGGGCGCATGAGGGTCGAAGGTCGAGGGTCGAAGGTCGAAGATGGCAAGCGGTGAGCGGTGAGCGGGCCCGCCGCCCCCGCTCACCGCTTGCTGCTCACCACCACATCGAACGCCGGCGTTTCGCCGGCGACAGCGAAGGAGAAGTGCCACCACTCCAGCTCGTAGTTCTCGAAGCCTTCCGCCTCCATCGCCTTCACCAGCCGCAGGCGATTGTCGCGGTCCCGGCCCCAGGCGTTCGCCGTGTGCGCCGCCTCGGTGAAGGCGTCGAACCCGGTGCCCATCGGGAGCTCCCGCCGGGTGGCAAGATCCACCAGGGTGAGGTCCACGGCCAGGCCGAGATTGTGCCGGCTCCGGCGCGCGATGTAGCCGTCATCGAGGAGGTCCGTCCGTCCCGCCCGCGCGGTCCACGCGACCATGCCCTGGGTGGCGCGGATCGGCCGGTAGCCGTCGAGGACCTTGAGGCCGAGCCCGGCGGGCCGGAGGGCCGCCTGCACCCGGGCGAGTGCCGCCGCCGCCTCTCGGCGAAGGAAGGCCCGGTTCGCCTCGTATCCGGGGAGCGGAGCCCCGGTGAAGTTGTCGGGGCCGGCGTACCGCGCCTCGACCAGGATGGTCGAGTCGGCCGTCCGGACGTCCGCGAGGAGCGACTCGGCGAGGGCCGGGGCAGCGGCCGGCCACGGGCCCGGATCCGGGGCCGGGGCGCGGCTGCAGGCCGCCAGCAGGATTGCCGACACGAAGGAAAGTGCTGGCACGGGTCGTGAGAGAGGGATCATCGGTGGGGAACATACGACCCGGGGCCGAGCTTCCCAAGCGGCCCCGTCGATCGCCGTTCCGGCCTCGTGACGGCGCCGGTATATTGTAGGAAAGCGCCGAACGTTTCAATCTGCTACCCGGAGACCTTGGGGATCCGGGCGGTTCTTTTTTTCTGCGTCTGGGGTGGCGATGCTCAATGAAATCCGCGAAAAGCTCGGCCGGGAGATCGAGGCGCTGAGCCACGAGCTCACCGTCACCCTCCCCCGGGCCATCGCCCAGGCGGTGGAGCTGGGCGACCTGCGCGAGAACTCGGAGTACAAGTCCGCGCTCGAGCGGCAGCAGTTCGTCCAGGCGCGTCTGGGCCAGCTGCACCGGCGGCTCAACTCGCTGACCCAGCTCGCCAACACCGAGGCGCCGCTCGACCGGGTCGGCCTCGGGTCCACCGTGACGGTGCTCGACCTCGAAAGCGGCGACCAGGACACCTACAGCCTGGTCTTCGCCGAGCTGATGGACGTGGACGCCGGACACATCTCGCTTGCGTCGCCCCTCGGCCAGGCGCTCAAGGACCGCTCGGTCGGGGAAGAGGTGGCGCTCCGCCTGCCCCACGGGACGCGGAAGCTCCGCATCCTCGACCTGGTCACCGTGCATGGCCGGGTGGAGGCCTGAGGAAGGACCCCCGATGACCGACCCCCTCGAGTTTCCCCGGAAGGAGCTGATCGTCGTGGGCGATCGGGTCCTCATCACCCCGGAAGATGGGGACGACCGGGTGCGCGGCGGGCTCTACCTGCCCGCCACCGCGGTGGACAACCAGCAGGTGCAGGGCGGGCTCATCGTGGCGACCGGCCCCGGCGACCCGGTCGCCGACGTGAGCGACCCCGAGGAGCCGTGGAAGGAGACGCGGCGCGAGGGGCGCACCCGGCCGCTGCAGGCGAAGGTGGGCGACCACGCGATCTTCTTCCGCAAGGCGGCGGTGGAGATCACCTTCGAGGAGAAGCGGTACCTCGTCGTGCCCCACGCTGCGATCCTCGTCCTGATCCGCGACGACCTCCCGATCTGACGATGGCATTCGTCGCGCCGAAGGCCTCCCCGTTCAGCGACGCGAGCCAGGCGCTCCGCCGCCAGATGTGGCTGATGGCGTGCGTGGCCACCGTGATGCTCGGCGTCGCCGCGCTCGGCGCCCGGGGATACGTGGACCCGTGGCTCGGGATGGCCGCCGGCGGGTTCTCCGCCCTGGCCCTCGTCCTGACCGCCGTCCTCGGCGTGCAGGCCCGCCGCCAGGCGCTGGCCGACCGGGAACTCGCCGGGAAGCGCGAGATGATCGTCACCCTCACCGCGCTGCTGGGACGCCAGGACGACGCCACCCTCGAGCGCATCGCCGGCACCCGCGGAACGCAGGCGGAGGTCGCCCGGATGCTGCTCGAGGGACGCCGGACTCGCTGATCGCTGTTCGCGGTTCGACTCCCCACCCCTCCCTGGCTGGAAGGCGCCCGGCCCCCGCGGTCAGGGTCCCCGCGCTGGCAGCCGTGCACGAACCACCGTGCCCTCCTTCGAGTCGAGCAGGTAGACGGTGCGGCCATCGGGAGCGAAGGCGAAGGCCCGCGCCCCGGCGGCGCCGGGGACCGACACCCGCCGGATCATTCGGCCGTCGTGGCCGAGTCCCAGCAGGGTCGCCGGGTGCCCGTCCGGCTCGCGGAGGAGCGCCCAGAGGGTGTCGCCCCGCGGCTGGGCCGCTGCAATGACGTTCGGGAAGGTGAAGCGGAAGGGAACGGTATCCGCCCGGTTCGCCTCGAAGAGCGCCTCGCGAAGGCGGACCGCGATCGTGTCGGGGAGCGCCCAGCGCCAGAGGAGCGAGTCGCCGACGGAGTAGCGCTCGATCTCTCCCTCCGCGAAGAGCAGTGCCCACGCGCTTCCGTCCTCGGCGAGGGCCGGGAGGGTTTCGTTCCGGAGCGCCTGTGGCACCCGGCCCGCCGAGAGGTCCGCCTTGATCCGGGTGAAGTCCCACACCGCGGTCTCCGGCACGCGGGAAGTGCCGAGCCGGGCACCCATGGCGCCGTCGGGGGAGACGCGCTGCAGGAGCGCACTGTCGCGCCCGTTCCGAGCGACGAGCGCCTCGCCCCGGCCGTTGAAGGCGACGCCTGCGGTCGCGAGCCCGGGCGGGCCGGGGATCGTGCGCGCGAAGTCCCCCGCCAGGTTGAAGATCATCAATCGCGAGTTCGCGACGTCCACCAACCGCACGCTGTCGCCCGCGACGTGGAGCGAGCGCGGGATGCCGAACTCCAGCGGACCGCTCCCCGCGCGGCCGATGGTCCGGCGTTCGACCCCGGCAGTGTCGAAGAGGACGAGCTGGTTCCGTCCCATGTCGGCGAGGAGGACCTCCTCGTCCGGCGTGACGGCGAGATCGATCGGCCGGCCCACCGACCCGGACGCCGCCGTCAGCAGCGTATCCGCGTCGAGGACGACCTCGCCCTCGTCGGCGGCCTCCGTGCCGCACGCGAGTGCCACGAGCAGGAGTCCGGCGAGGCCGGTGGAGGGGCGCATCGGGTTGCCTTTCGAGAGTGCCGCGCGACCGCTGGGGCAGGTCACCGCCCTTTCGACGCCAACGCCACGGTGGCGCTCCGGCCAGCCGTGGCCCCGCGTGCCAGCCGCCCGAGGGCGAGGACGTGGAGCAGCACCGACACCCGCACGGCGAAGACCGGCACCAGGATCACGGGGAAGACCCCCATCACGCCGCTCGGTGGCACCCGCCCGGGCTCGGGCGGACGAGCGGCGCGATGACGCCGGTGCCGGTCCCCACCGCCATGCCGAAGTCCACGAGGCCGAAGCCGTTCCACGCCGTGCCGAGCGCACCGGCCCCGCGCAGCCGGCGGGCGAGGGCGAAGGCGACGAGGGGCGCCGAAAGCCCGACGACGACGTCCCCCCCCCGGCCGGGAGCGCGAAGTGGGCGGGCACGACGCCCTGCGCAATGAGCCGGCCTCTGACTTCGAGCCATGCCACCGAACGGAGCTCAACGCGGTGGGTCGCGGCGTGACAAAGCGGGCAAGGAGCTTCAAGTTCTTCAATCTGCTCGTTAG
>CAVQWA010000048.1:0-19490 GCA_963717315.1 uncultured Gemmatimonadales bacterium | reverse complement strand
CCAGGACGCGCTCGGCCTGCCGGTCGGCACCATCAGGGCCACCGTGCTGATCGAGACGCTGCCCGCCGCGTTCGAGATGCACGAGATCCTCTGGGAGCTGCGGGACCACGCCGCCGGCCTCAACTGCGGCCGGTGGGACTACATCTTCAGCTTCATCAAGAGCCGCGCGCACGACCCCTCGGCCATCCTGCCCGACCGCGGGCAGGTGACGATGACGCAGCCCTGCATGCGGGCCTACACCCGGCTCGTGGTGCAGACCTGTCACCGGCGCGGCGCCTTCGCGATGGGCGGGATGGCGGCCCAGATCCCCATCAAGGACGACCCCGCGGCCAACGAGCGCGCACTCGAGGCGGTTCGTGCCGACAAGCGCCGTGAGGTGGCCGACGGCCACGACGGCACCTGGGTGGCGCACCCCGGGCTGGTGGACCTCGCGCGCACCGCGTTCCTCGAGCGGATGCGCGGGCCCAACCAGCTCGACGTGATGCCGGCGGGCCTGCGCGTCGGGCCGGAGGACCTGCTCCGCGTGCCCGAGGGGACGCGGACCGAGGCCGGGCTCCGGCACAACGTGCGCGTCGGGGTGCAGTACCTCGAGGCGTGGCTGCGCGGCCAGGGCTGCGTGCCCATCTACAACCTGATGGAGGACGCCGCCACCGCGGAGATCTCCCGGACCCAGGCCTGGCAGTGGCTCCGCCACGGCGTCACGCTGGAGGGCGGGACCCGCCGCCTCACCCCGGCCCGGCTCCACGAGGTCATCGCGGAGGAGCTGGGCGTGATCGAGGGCGAGCTGGGCGCGGCGTTCCGCGGGGCGCAGTTCGCCGCCGCCGCGACGCTGTTCGAGCGCCTGGCCACCGCCCCGGAGTGCGAGGAGTTCCTCACCCTGTTCGCATACGACGAGCTCGAATCCGCCGACACCCGAGCGTCCCGATGATTCCGCCCCGCGCCACGCCGAATCCCGCCGCGGTGCCCGCCGGCCGCTTCGACGGCATCGTGCGCCCCTACGACGCGGCCGCGGTGGAGCGCCTCCGCCCGTCGGTGCGCATCGCCCACACCCTCGCCGAGCTCGGGGCGGCCCGGCTCTGGGAGCTGCTCGCGGCCCGCGACTTCGTCCCCGCGCTCGGCGCGCTCACCGGCAATCAGGCGGTGCAGCAGGTGCGCGCCGGCCTGGAGGCGATCTACCTGAGCGGCTGGCAGGTGGCCGCCGACGCGAACCTGGCGGGGCAGACCTACCCCGACCAGTCGCTCTACCCCGCCAACTCGGTCCCGGCGGTGGTGCGGCGGATCAACCAGGCGCTGCTCCGCGCCGACGAGATCGAGCGGGCGGAGAAAGGGCGGGCGGAGCGCTACTGGCTGGCCCCCATCGTGGCCGACGCCGAGGCCGGCTTCGGCGGCCCGCTGAACGCCTTCGAACTGATGAAGGCGATGATCGAGGCGGGCGCGGCGGCGGTGCACTTCGAGGACCAGCTGTCGTCGGAGAAGAAGTGCGGCCACCTGGGGGGCAAGGTGCTGCTCCCGACGGGACAGTTCATCCGCACCCTCGTCGCCGCCCGCCTCGCCGCCGACGTGCTCGACGTGCCCACCCTCCTGGTGGCGCGCACCGATGCCGGCAGCGCGCGGCTCATCACCTCGGACGTGGACGGGCGCGACCGGCCGTTCCTCACCGGCGAGCGCACGCCGGAGGGCTTCCACCGGATCACCGGCGGGCTGGAGATGGGGATCGCCCGCGGGCTGGCCTACGCGCCGTTCGCCGACCTGCTCTGGATGGAGACCGCGACGCCCGACCTGGCCGAGGCGCGGGCCTTCGCCGAGGCCGTCCACCGCGAGTTCCCGGGGAAGCGGCTGGCGTACAACTGCTCGCCGTCGTTCAACTGGAAGAAGCACCTCGATGACGCCACGATCGCCAGGTTCCAGCGCGAGCTGGCGGCGATGGGCTACAAGTTCCAGTTCGTCACCCTGGCCGGGTTCCACCAGCTCAACCACGGCATGTTCGAGCTGGCCCGCGACTACCGTGTCCGGGGGATGAGCGCGTACTCGCGGCTCCAGGAGGCCGAGTTCGCCGCCGAGGTCCACGGCTATACCGCCACCCGCCACCAGCGCGAAGTGGGCACCGGCTATTTCGACGAGGTGATGCAGGCGATCACGGGTGGCGCGGCTTCCACGCTGGCGCTCGGGGAGAGCACCGAGGCCCGGCAGTTCGAGAAGGCCCCGCCGCTCCGCGCCGTGAGCTGAGCCCCCGGCCGTCAGGCCGGGTGCACCAGCCCGACCGCCAGGTCGGCCACGTTGGTCCCGGTCGGACCGGTGCGGATCAGCGCGCCGATCGCATCCAGGGCGGGGTAGGAGTCATGCCGGGCCAGGTGGGCGGCCGGGTCGAGTCCCGCGGCGGCGATCGCGGCCCAGCTCCCCCCGCCGACCGTCGCGCCCGCCGCGTCCGTCGGCCCGTCGCGGCCGTCGGTCCCCGCCGCGAGCAGGGTCACGCGGCCGGCCGTGCCCGCGTCGGCCAGCGCCTGCGCTGCCGCGAGCGCGAGTTCCTGGTTGCGCCCGCCGCGCCCCGTGGCATTTCCGAGCCGCACCGCGGACTCTCCTCCCCACACCAGGCAACGGGTGACGCCTTCGTCGCCCCCCCGGGCGAGTGCCGCCAGGCGGGCGGCCAGCCGTCCGCCGCACTCGGCGGCTTCCCCGCGGATCTCCTCGCACGCGGCCGCCGCATCCCAGCCCCTGGCCCGCGCCCCCGCCACGGCGCCGAGCACGGCGGTGCGATTGTCGGCCGCCACCACCGTGGGCACCGAGGCGAGGTCGCAGGGGCCCGAGCCGACGTCGTGCGGGCCGCCTCCCGGCACGTCGCTCAGCACCACGCACCGCACCTGCGCCGGGCCCAGGGCCCGCGCCAATCCGCCAGCGCCCCAGCGGAGCGCGCGCCGCCGCACGGCGTTCATGGCCCGGACGTCCACGCCGGAGCCGAGCAGCTCCGCGAAGAGCGCCGCGAGGTCCCCGCCCCCGCCCCCTGGAACCGGGGCGCCGATCAGGCTGGAGGTGCCGCCGGAGACGAGGACCATCACGTCGTCGCCGGGCCGCACGCGGCCTGCCGCGTCGCCCACCGCCGCCGCAGCGGCGGCCGAGCGCCGGCCCGGCACCGGGTGGTCGCCCGCGATCCAGGTCAGGTGGGCGAGCCGGTCGTCAGGGGCCCCGTCGCCGCCGTGCGCCACGACACCGCCGGCGACGGCGAGCCCCCGCGCACGGAGCCAGGCCTCGGCGGCCTGCGCCATCCCTGGCGCCGCCTTCCCGAGGGCGAAGAGGTGGGGCGCGCGTGCGGGGGGAGGGAGGCGGTCGAGTGCCGCGGGCACCACCCGCTCCGGCACGACCGCGTCCACCGCCGCGCGGAGGATCTCCTCCAGCTCGGCGCGCCAGTCCACCCTCATCGGGGGGTCGCGCTCACGCCGGCTCGACGATCCCCTCGATCGCCTGCCCGAAGGCCCGCGCAAGCGCGAATGCCAAGGGCAGCGAGGGGTCGTACTTCTCCGTCTCGATCACGTTCACGGTCTGGCGCGACACGCCGAGCCGCTCCGCAAGCTCGGCCTGCGACCAGCCCCGCTCCGCCCTCAGGACCCGCAGCCGGTTCCTGACGCGTACTGCCTCCGCGAACGCACGAGGCCGATGACGCAGAAGAGCGGGAGGTACGCCCAGGCGTGGCCATGGCTCCCATCCACGAACTTGAGGCCCACCGCCCGCTCGATCAGCCCGGGGGTCTGGAGCAGCAGGATCGCCACAAGTACGCCAGTCAACTCGTGGTGGCGACCCCGCGCCGGAGTTTCGGCGCCAGCTTCACGTGGAGCTGGCCGCAGGCTGCATCGATGTCGAGGCCGCGGCTCCGCCGCACCACCGCCTCGACGCCCTGGTTCCGAAGCCGTTCGGCGAACCGCCGGATGCGGGCCGGGTCGGTGGGGAGGAAGCCGGGCGAGCCGCCGGGGTGCAGGGGGAGGAGGTTCACCATCGCGCCGAGCGGGCGGGCGAGTTTCGCGAGGCGGTCGGCATCCGCCTCGCGGTCGTTCCGGCCGGCGATCAGCACGTACTCGAAGGTGACCCGCTTGCGGAACGCCTTCGCCGCCTCGAGCACCTGCGCGAGCTTGTATTTCCTTTCCACCGGCATGAGGTGGAGTCGCGCCTCGGACTCGGGGGAGTGGAGGGAGATCGCGAGCCGGAACTGCTCCGGCCGGGCCGCGAGCCGTGCCATGCCGGGCAGGATGCCCACGGTGGAGACGGTGATGTGCCGGGCCCCGATCCCGAGGCCGTCGGGATGGTTGAGGATGGTGAGCGAGGTGTTCACGCCCTCCCAGTTGAGCAGCGGTTCGCCCATCCCCATGAAGACGACGTTCGTCGGCTTGTCCGCGGGGTCCCGCACCACGAGCTCGCGCACCTGGCCCGCGATCTCCCAGGCGGCGAGGTTCCGGCGGAATCCCATCCGCCCGGTGGCGCAGAACACGCATCCGAGCGCGCAGCCGGCCTGGGACGAGATGCAGATCGTGCGGCGCCTCCCCGAGGGGATGAGCACCGACTCGACTGCCTCGCCGTCCGCGAGCCGCCAGAGGTACTTGCGGGTGCCGTCCGCCGACTGCTGGACGACTTCGGGTTCCAGACGCGGGAGGGGGAACGCCGCTTCGAGCGTGTCGCGGAGTGCCGCGGGCAACTCGGTGGCCCCCGCCCACGACCCGACCGGCTGGGTCCAGAGCCGCCGGTGGATCTGCCCCGCCCGCCAGGACGGAAGCCCCCGCTCCCGCACCCACGACTCGAGTCGGTCCCGTGCCTGGGCGGGCGCAAGGTCCAGGATGTTTTCGGCGGTTGGTTCGTGCGCGGGGCTCACGCCCCAAAGATACACCCCCGTCCGGAGCGTGTAACTGACGGTCCTTGAACTGCTTGCCGGCCCCACCGGCGCCGGTTACGTTTGGGCCGAACCTGCCGCGCGGGCCGATCGGACCGGATCACCGGACTGGCGCAGCGTCCCGGGATCCGCGCCCGGCTGCTCGGCGCCGACTCCGTCAACGCGTTCGCCGCCGTGATCCGCGAATCCGAGGAGAGCTGATTGTCCGTCGAGGCGACGTCCCTGCGCACCCATCGCTGCGGTTCCCTCACCCGGACCGACGCCGGCCGGCAGGTGCGGCTCGGTGGGTGGGTGCACCGGAAGCGCGATCTGGGAGGCATCCTCTTCATCGACCTGCGGGATCGCGCCGGGCTGGTGCAGCTCGCGCTCGACCCGCGCTGGACGCCGGCGGAGGCGGTTGCGGCTGCGCAGTCGGCGGGTCCCGAGACCGTCGTGCAGGTGGAGGGGGAGGTCGCGATCCGCCTGGAGCAGGGGCGCGACGAGACGATGGCGAGCCGGGACGTCGAGGTGCGCGTGGCGTCGTTCCGCGTCATCGGTCCCGCGGAAACGCCGGCGATCCCCGTCGCGCGGCTCCCCGGCGAGGAACTCGCTGCCGAGGAGCTTCGCCTTCGGCACCGGGTGCTCGACCTGCGGCGCCCGGAGCTGCAGCACAACCTCCTCCTGCGCCACCGGCTCCTGCAGCGCGCCCGCCGAACGCTCAGCGACCTCGAGTTCCTCGAGATCGAGACGCCGATTCTCACCAAGCCGACCCCCGAGGGCGCGCGCGACTACCTCGTGCCCAGCCGGGTGCACCCCGGCGAGTTCTACGCGCTCCCCCAGTCGCCCCAGTTGTACAAGCAGCTGCTGATGGTCGCGGGCTTCGACCGATACTTCCAGGTCGCGCGCTGCTTCCGGGACGAGGACCTTCGGGCCGATCGCCAGCCGGAATTCACCCAGATCGACCTCGAGGCGTCGTTCGTCGGGCCGGAAGACGTCCAGGCCGCGGTGGAGCGCGTGCTGGTGGACCTGTGGGCCGAGGCGGGCGAGGTCGTGGGCGCCCCGTTCCCCCGCCTGGCCTGGCGCGACGCCCTGGAGCGCTACGGCAGCGACAAGCCGGACCTCCGGTTCGGGCTCGAGATCCGGGACCACTCGGCAGGCGTCGGCCCCGACGCCGCACCGTTCGTCCGCGACGCGCTGGCGGCGGGCGGGCGGCTCCGCGGGATCACGGTGGCCGCCGAGCTCTCGCGGAAGGACCTCGACGGACTGGCCGGGGTGGCGAAGGCGGCCGGGGCCGGCGGGCTCCTCTGGGCGCGGCGCGGTGGGGAGGGGTGGGAGGGGCAGGGCGTGAAGGCGGTGGGTGCCTCGCTGCTCGCAACGGCGGAGGCCCGGCCCGGGGAACTGCTGCTCGCGGCCGTGGGCCCCGACGCCGTCACGTCCGCCGGGCTGCACGCGGTGCGCTCGGCACTCTGCCACCGCCCCGGCGCCGTGGTCCTCACCCGGCACGCCTTCGCCTGGGTGGTGGACTTCCCGCTTTTCGAGGCGGACCCCGACACCGGCCGCCACGTCCCGGCGCACCATCCGTTCACCGCGCCGCATCCCGACGACGTGGCGCGGCTCGATGCCGACCCGGAATCCTGCCGCGCGCTCCACTACGACGTGGTCTACAACGGGAACGAGCTCGGCAGCGGCTCGATCCGCATCACCGACCCCGCGGTGCAGCGGCACATCCTCGCCCTGCTCGGCATCCCGGAGGCGGAGCAGCGCCGCCGGTTCGGCTTCCTCCTCGACGGCCTCGCCGCCGGGGCGCCGCCGCACGGCGGGTTCGCGCTCGGGATGGACCGCATCGCGATGCTGCTGGCGGGCGCCTCGTCGCTCCGCGAGGTGATCGCCTTCCCCAAGACCACCGCCGCGCGCGCCCTGTTCGAGGGTGCGCCGTCGCCGGTGGACCCGCGGGACCTCGCGGCGCTGCACCTGACGGTGACGGCGGAGCGGTAGCGACACGCCGGGACCGGGTCGGAGGGCGGACGCCTTCGACCTTCGACCTTCGACCTTCGACCAGCGGCGACCGTCCATTGACCGAAGAAACCACCACCCGCCTGTCCATCGAGGGCGCGGATCCCCTGCTGCTCGCCGGCGTGAACGACGCCAACCTGCTGGAGCTCCAGCGGGCGCTCGGCATTCGCGTCACGCTGCGGGGGGACACGCTGCTCGTCACCGGCAGCGCGGAGGCGGTGGAGCACGCGCTGCCGGTGGTGCAGGGACTGGTGGACCTCGCCCGGATGGGCGAGGCCGTGGCGCCGGAGGACGTCTTCCGGCTGGCGGCGGACGGGCCGCCCCCCGAGCTGCCGGTCGCGGACGGGAAGATCGTGCTGCCGGGCCTCCGGCGGGCGATCGTGCCGAAGACCCAGGGTCAGCGGGAGTACCTGCAGGCGATCTCGGCCAACGACGTCGTGGTCGGCATCGGGCCCGCCGGCACCGGCAAGACCTACCTCGCGGTCGCCAAGGCGGTCGAGGCGCTCGCCCGGAAGCAGGTGCGGCGCATCATCCTCGCGCGGCCCGCGGTCGAGGCGGGGGAGTCGCTCGGCTTCCTGCCCGGCGACCTGCAGGCCAAGGTGGATCCGTACCTTCGCCCGCTGTACGACGCGCTGGACGAGATGATGCCGCACGACCGGGTGCAGAAGGCGCTGGAGAGCCGGACCATCGAGATCGCTCCGCTGGCGTACATGCGCGGCCGGACCCTTTCCGACGCGTTCATCATCCTCGACGAGGCCCAGAACGCGACGCTCGCCCAGATGAAGATGTTCCTCACCCGGTTGGGCGTGGCCAGCCGGGCCGTGGTCACCGGGGACAAGACCCAGATCGATCTTCCTCGCCGGGAGGAATCGGGCCTGGTGCAGATCGAGCGGATCCTCCCCGGCATCGAGGGGATCGCCTTCCAGTACTTCCAGGAGACCGACGTGGTGCGGCACCGGATCGTGCGCGAGATCATCCGGGCCTACCAGGAGGACCAGGGGGGGTGAGCGAGCGCGCCGTCGCCTTCCCCGCGGACATGCCGCGGAGCGGGACGGGCCAGCTCCGGCGCCGGGACCACGCAGTGCGCTGGGGGCTGCTGGCCGCCGTGGCGGTGGTCACGCACCTGGCCTTCCCCGCGCCCGCCGGCACCGACAGCCCGGTGTTCGCCGCCGGCGAGGTGTCCGACCGCGACATCGTGGCGCCGGTCACGTTCGAGGTCCGGAAGACCACGGAGGAGATCACCCGGGACGCCGAGGCCCGCGCCGCGGCGGTGCGCCCGGTCTACCGGTTCGAGCCCGCCGCGCTGGACTCGAGTCGCGCCGCCCTCGACCGGCTGCTCGCCGCCGCGCTCGACACCGCCCGCCCGGCGCCGCCGCTGGCGGCCGAGGACCGGGCGTGGCTCGCCGCCCCGGGACGCCGCCGGGCGGTGAGGGACGCGCTCGACGGTTTCCTGGCGCGCTACCTGGGTGAGGGCGTGGCCGACGCCGGGGTGATCCTCGCCGAGCCGAGCGCGGAAGTCATCCTTCAGCGGGACGGCCGGGAGTGGGTGCTCCGCCGCGACTCCGTGCTCAGCTTTGCCGACTTCGTCGATCGGGCCGACCGGGCGCTCCCGCGGGTGCGCGGCGAGGATGCCCGCCGGGTCTTCCGGAAGCTCGCGGCCGCGGCCTTCCGCCCCTCGATCCTCCCCGACGCGGCCGAGACGGCGGCGCGGCGGGCCGAGGCCCGGGCGGCGGTGGACAGCGTGAAGGCCGTGGTCCGCGCCGGGGACCTGATCGTGGGTGCGCGCCAGGTGGTCTCGGCGTCCACCCGCGAGGAACTGCTCGCCCTCCGGGCCACGGAGGAGCGGATGGCGGTGCGCACGGGGCTGCTCCGTGACGATCTCGCCCCGGTGCTCTACAACTTCACCATCCTCAGCGTCTGCTGGCTGCTCCTGAGGCTGTACCGGCGGGAGACCTGGGCCGACCTGCGCCAGATCGGATTCCTGGCCGGCCTGCTCGCGCTCGCGGTGGTGGGCGCCGCCTGGACCTCCCGGCTCTTCCCCGGCCGGCCGGAGCTCCTGCCGGTGCCGTTCGCGGTGCTGCTGGTGACGCTGATCTACAATGGACGGCTCGGGGTGATCGTCGCGCTCGTGCTGGCCGCCCTCCTCGGCGGGCAGTGGACGCTCCAGGACGAGCACGCGCTCTACTTCGCCCTGGTCGGCGGCTCCGCCGCGGCTCTGGCGGTGCGCGTGGTACGGCGCCGGGCCCACCTCTTCCGGGTGGTCTGGCTCACCTGGGCCGGCTATCTCCTGGCCGCGGCGACCCTCGGGCTGGTCCACGGGTGGACGCCGGGGGCCATCGCGGTGAGCGGCCTGACCGGGCTCGTGAGCGCCGTGGCCTGCACGGCCCTGGCCCTGCTCGCGCTCCCCGTCGCGGAGTGGGCCACGCGCATCACCACCGACTTCACGCTCGTCGAGCTCGCCGACCCGAGCCGCCCGCTGCTCCGGCGGCTGGCCACCGAGGCGCCCGGGACCTACGCCCACAGCCTGATGCTCGCCAACATGTGCGAGGCGGCGGCCGACGCGATCGGCGCCAACGGGCTGCTCGCGCGGGTGGGCTGCTACTACCACGACATCGGCAAGCTCCGGCGGCCGCAGTACTACGTGGAGAACCAGGCAGGGGCCTCGAACCCGCACGACAAGCTCAAGCCGCAGCAGTCGGCGCAGATCATCCGGAACCACGTGAAGGAAGGGGTGGAGATGGCGCAGGAGGCGCGGCTCCCCCCGGTGCTCCAGGCCTTCATCCTCGAGCACCACGGGACCACGCCGATCACGTACTTCCTGGACCGCGCCCGCCAGCGCGATCCCTCCCTCTCGCCCGACGCGCCGGAGTTCCGCTACCCCGGTCCGCGGCCCCACTCGCGGGAGACGGCACTCGTGATGCTCGGGGACGCGGCCGAAGCCGGGGTGCGGGTGCTCGAGGAGCGGACGCCCGAGCGGGTACGGGCCGCCATCGTGCACCTCGTTGACGCCAAGCTCGCCAGCGGGCAGCTCGACGAGGCGCCGCTGACGCTGCGCGACCTCGACGTCGTCAAGGACACCTTCTCCCGCGTCCTCGCGGGCGTGCATCATCCCCGGGTGGGGTACCCGGCCGCCGCTGGCGGGGTCACCGCGGAGTTCGGCGCGCCCGCGGCGCCGCGCGATGGCTGACGTCGCGGTGCAGGGCCGCCCGCGGCCGGTGGCGGACGCGCTGGTGCGGCGGACGGTCGCCGCCGTGCTCGCCGGCGAGCGCCGCGCGGCGCAGGTGTCGGTCACCTTCGTCGGGCGCGACGCGATGCGCCGGCTCAATCGCGACCACCTGGGCCGCGACCGCCCGACCGACGTCATCTGCTTCGCGCTCGACACGCCCGGCGGCCTGGTCGGCGACCTCTACCTCTGTCCCTGGGTGGCGGCGCGGGAGGCGCGGGCGCGGGGCCTGCCCGCGCGGCAGGAGCTCGTCCGCCTCCTCGTGCACGGCACCCTGCACGTGCTCGGTTGGGACCACCCGGAGGGCGAGGCGCGCACCCGGTCGGCGATGTGGCGAAAGCAGGAGCGCTACGTGGAGCGGCTGGCGTGATGGAGACGATCCGGATGGTGGGCGCCCCGCTGGCGGCGCTCGGCTTCACCCTGTGGGCCGCGCTCTGCGGCCTGGCGGGCGAGGCGAACTCCGGGCTGCCGCGGGTGTTCGCGGGGTCGCACGGGCCCGCCGTCGAAGAACTCCCGCCGAGCCGGCGGCTCTTCGTGGCCCACCTGGCGCTCCTCTGCCTCGCCGGGGCCGGCGCCTCGAGCGCCGTCGCCTGGTGGGCCGCTCCCGCCGGCTCCGGCCTCGGGCGGCTGGGCGTCGCCGCGCTGCTGGTCTGGGTGGTGGCGGACGGGCTGCCGCGCCTCCTTGGCGCGCTCGCGCCCGAGCTCGTGACCACCCTCGCGCCGGTGGCGCTCCGCACGCTGGGTCCGTTCCGGCCGCTCTACCGCCTGGTGGCCTGGGCGGATCGCCGGCTGCAGCGGCCGGCGCCCCGCGCGCCCGTTGCCGTCGGGGAGAGCCGCGAGATGCTCGTCGGTCTCTTCGCACTGGCGCGCACCACCGTCGCGGAAGTGATGACCCCCCGGATCGACATGGTCGCCGTCGACGCGGGCGCGGACCCCGAGGAGGTGGTGGCAACCCTCAGGCGGGCGGAACACGCCCGCCTCCCGGTGTTCGACGGGCATCCCGACAATGTCGTCGGCGTGCTGTATGCGAAGGACGTGCTCGGGCGCCTCGCGCCGCGGGGCGGGGTGGGGGGGTGGGCGGAGCTGGTCCGGCCGATCCCGTTCGTGCCCGAGGGGAAGACGCTCGACCGGCAGCTGCGCGATTTCCAGCGGGGGCCCAGCCACATCGCGCTCGTGGTGGACGAATTCGGGGGGACCGCCGGCCTGGTGACGCTGGAGGACATTCTCGAGGAGATTGTCGGGGAGATCCGGGACGAGCACGACGTGGATGAGGCCGCGCCCATCGCCTGGCAGGCCGAGGGCGACTGGCTGGTGCAGGGAGGGGCGCCGCTCGCGGAGCTCGAGGCGGCCCTCGGCTGGAACTTCGGCCGGGAGGACGTGAGCACCGTGGGTGGCCTCGTCGTGGCCGAGCTGGGCCGGGTTCCCCGGGCCGGCGAGCCGGTGCGGATGGGGCCCTGGGAACTCGTGCCCGAGGTCGTCGCGCGCCGCCGGGTGCGGCGCGTGCGGGTCCGCCGGACCGCCGCGCCCGCGGAGGAGCCGGCATGACCGGGCTCGTGCTGCTCGCCGGGCTGGTCCTCGCGCTGCTCGGCGCCACGGCGGGCGTGGCGCTCGTGGCGGTCGGCCAGGCGGCCGCGGCGCGCGCGGCGTCGAGCGAGCTCCGGGGGATCCGGGCGGACGAGCGCTGGTTCCGGGCGGCGGAGCACCAGCTCGCCGCCGCGTCGGCGCTGACCGCGCTGGGCGCGGTCCTTGTGGGCGCGGGTGCGGCGGCGCTCGCCGCCGGCCTCACCTGGCCGGTGGCGCTGCTGCTCACCGCGGTGGCGGGCGTCCCCGCGGCCCTCGGCGCCGCGCACCTGCTCCCGCGGCGGCTCGGCTCGGCGCGACCGGAGCGCGTGGTGGCGCTGCTCCTCCCGCTGCTCCGGCCGTTCGGCGCGGCGATGCGCCTCCTCCTGCCCTCCCGGGGCGCGGACGCCGGCGACGCGCTCGCGGACGTCTGGCACGAGGGCCTCGCCACCGGGGTCGGCAGCCGGGACCAGCTGGCGATGGCGGGCGGCGTGCTCGCCTTCCGCGCGCGGTCGGTGCGCGACGTGATGACTCCGCGCACCGACGTGGTGGCGGTGGCCGAGGAGGCGTCGCTCGAGGACATCACCCAGGTCTTCACCCAGAGCGGCTACAGCCGCCTCCCGGTCTATCGCGGCACGCTGGACGAGATCATCGGGATGCTCCATGCCTTCGACCTCTTCAAGCTCCACCCCGGCGACCCGCTTCCAGTCCGGCCGGTGGCGGTGACGCCGGGCAGCCGGAGCGCCGCGGCCCTGCTCGTGGACATGCAGCGCGAGCGCCGCCACCTCGCGGTGGTGCTCGACGAGTTCGGCGGCACGCTCGGCATCGTCTCGCTCGAGGACCTGCTGGAGGAGCTGGTGGGGGAGATCTACGACGAGCACGACGAGGCGGTGCGCCACGAGGGCGAGGGCGAGCCTGCCTTCCTCGAGGCGGATGGCAGCACCCCCGTGGCCGCAGTGGCGGCGCGCTTCGGCGTGGCGCTGGACCTGTCCCGCGCCACGACGGTGGCCGGGCTCCTCGCGGAGGCGGCGGGGCGCATCCCCCGGCCCGGGGAGCGCTTCCTGCTCGAGGGCCTCGAGTTCGACGTGGTCCAGGCCACGCCCGCGCGCGCGGAGCGGATCCTGGTCCGCCCCGGGCCCGTCGTGGCGGTGCCCCTATCGCGGAGCAACCCGTGAGCCTCGAGCCGAGGACCGCCGACCGGCTGGTGGACCTGCTCCGGGCGGGCCGCCTCGACCTGTTCATCCGCGAGGCGGAAGAGCTCGAGGCCGCCGACCTGGCCGACGTCCTCGCCGCCCTCGACGAGGACGAGCGCCTCGTGGCGGTCCGGGCCCTGCCGCCGGAGGTGTCGGGCGAGGCACTGATCGAGATGCCCGGGGAAGCCCACCCCGAGGAGACGCTCGCCGCGCTCGAGCCCGGGCAGGCGGCGGACATCCTCGAGGAGCTCGACGACGACGACGCCGCCGACCTGCTCGGCGACCTGGAGCCGGAGGAGCAGGAGCGGATCCTCCGCGAGGTCGAGGACCGCGGCGAGGTCGAGCGCCTGCTCCGCTACGACGAGGAGACCGCCGGCGGCCTGATGACCGCCGCGATGCTCACCGTCCGGGAGACCGACACGGTCGGAGACGCACTGGAGACCATCCGGGGGCAGGTCGAGGGCCACGAGCTCGAGGACGTGTACCAGGCCTTCGTGGTGGACGCCGCCGGCCGGCTGCGCGGGGTCGTCCCCTTCCGCGCGCTCGTCGTCAATCCCGCCGCCCGCCCGGTGCACGAGGTGATGGAGGAGCCGGTGGCCACGGCCACGCCCGAACTCGACCAGGAGGCGGTGGCCCGCCTGATGGCGCGGTACAACCTCGCGAGCATGGCCGTGGTGGACGCCGGCGGCCGGCTCCTCGGCCGCGTCACCTTCGACGACGTCATCGACGTCGTGGAGGCGGAAACCACCGAGGACCTCCTCCGCTTCGGCGGCGTCTCGCCCGATGAGGAGCTCGGCGGCGGCTGGCGGGAGGCGGCGGCGAGCCGTCGGCCGTGGCTGGTGCTCAACCTCGTCACCGCATTCGCGGCGGCCTCCGTCGTCTTCTTCTTCGAGGACCGGATCGCGGAGCTCGCGCTGCTCGCCGTCTTCATGCCCGTGGTGGCCGGGATGGGCGGCAACGCCGGCACCCAGGCGCTCGCCGTCACCATCCGGCGGCTGGCGCTGGGCCAGATCCCCTCGGGCGGCCTGCCGCGGGTGGTCGTGAAGGAGATGGCGGTCGGGCTGGCCAACGGGCTGCTGATGGCGGTGCTCGCGGGCCTCGTCGCCGGGCTCGTCGGCGGCCCGCGCTTCGGCCTGGTGGTCGGCACCGCGATGGGCGGCAACCTCTTCGTCGCCGGGTTCGCGGGCGGGTTCGTCCCCATCCTGCTCACGCGTCTGGGCGTGGACCCCGCGGTCGCCTCGTCCATCTTCGTCACCACGTTCACGGACCTCTGCGGGTTCTCGCTCCTGCTGGGACTCGCGGGCGTCCTCCTCCTCTAGCGGCCGCCGGTGCGCTTCCTCGTCGTCACGGGCCGGCTCTTCCCCTTCCTGCTGGCCTTCCTTCTCGACCGTCGGCGGTTCCTCGTCTTCGGCCGGCCGGCACGGCGGAGTCCGGAACAGCACCGGCGCCGCGCCGACCGGCTGGTCGCCACCCTCGCGGGGCTCGGGCCGACCTTCATCAAGCTGGCGCAGGTCTTCGGCACCCGTGCCGACATCCTGCCCGAGCCGTACCTCGGCGCCATCGCAACCCTGGCCGACCGCGTGCCGCCGCTGGCCCCGGGCGTCGCCGAGGGCGAGATCGAGGCCGAACTCGGCCGCCCCGCCGGCGTCCTCTTCGAGCGGTTCGACGCCGCGCCCCTGGCCGCGGCCTCGCTGGGCCAGGTGCACCGCGCACGCTGGGAGGGCCGTGAGATCGTGGTGAAGGTGCTCCGCCCCGGCGTCGAGGACCTCGTGGCGCAGGACCTGGACGTCTCGTTCAAGCTGCTCTTCGCGCTCCACGTCCTCTTCCCCAACCACCACGTCCGGGCCGCGCAGACCATCGTCGAGGAGTTCGCCAAGCGGATCGAGGAGGAGATGGACTTCCGCGAGGAGGCGCGCAACGCGGAGACGCTGCGGAGGAACCTGGCCGCCGACCCGCGGATCGTGGTGCCGGAGGCGATCCCCGCGCTCACCACCCGCCGGGTCCTGGCCCTCGAGTACGTGGAAGGCACCCGCATCGACCGGCTCCACGACCGGCTCGCCGCCGGGGAGCTCCGGCTCGAGTCGCTGGTGGACACGCTCGCCGAGGTCTACCTCCGGATGATGCTGGTGGACGGCTTCTTCCATGCCGACCCCCATCCCGGCAACCTGCTCGTGGACCCGCAGGGGCGGGTGGTGCTCCTGGACTTCGGGATGGTCTCGCGGGTGGACAAGGAGACCCGGGGCCGGATCCTCCGCACCGTGCTCGCGGCGGTGCGGCAGGACGTGGACGGGGTGATCAACGGCTTCTACGAACTCGGCATCCTCGACCCGGACGTGGACCGTGGCACCGTGCGGAACGCCGCCCGCCAGCTGCTGGCGGTGGCCGCGCGCGACGACCTGACGCCGCGCCGGATCGCCGTGGTGGTGGAGCAGATCCTCGAGACCTTCTACCAGTGGCCGCTGATGCTGCCGTCGGACCTGGTGTACTTCGGCCGGGCGGGGATGCTGGTGGAGGGGATCGGGATGCGGTACGACCCGAACTTCAACGCGGCGATGGTGCTCCGTCCCGTGGTCCAGCGGATGGGCCCCGAGCTCCTGCAGGAGGTGCTGGGGGGCGACCCGAAGGCCACGCTGCGCGACTGGGGCGTGGAGGCCGCCGGCACGGTTCGGGTGCTGCGGGACCTGCTGCACCGGGTGGAACGGGAGGAGCTCAAGCTCCGGGCCCACCCCCGGGACGTGCTCGAGATCCAGCGCTTCATCGCCCAGCAGGTGCGCCGGGCACTCCTCGCCGTCTTCGCCTTCACCATCGGGCTCATCGCGAGCATCCTCTACCTCGGCACCCGGCGGCTGGAGGTGCTGGTGCTCGGCCTCCTGGTCTCGTTCGGGATGTTCGCCGTCATCTTCGTCCTGCCGAGCCACCTCTTCCAGAACCCCCTCCGGTTCCGGCCGCGGCTGCGGCGCCGCTGACGCGAGAGGCCCGGTCGCGCTTGCCCATCCCCTTCCGCCCGGCGAACTTACGGGCGGATATGGCTCTCGACCGCCTGCTTGCCGACTTCAGCGCCCGCCGACCCGCGGCACTGGCCCGCGCCATCTCGATGGTCGAGAACGCCCGGCCCGGCTTCGAGGAGCTCCTTGCCGCCCTCCACCCCCGCCTCGGCCACGCCCGCCGCATCGGCATCACGGGCCCGCCGGGGGCGGGGAAGAGCACCCTCACCGAGCGCCTGGTGCAGGCCTTCCGCGCCGGCGGGCAGACCGTCGCCGTCGTGGCCGTGGACCCCACCAGCCCGTTCACCGGTGGCGCGCTCCTCGGCGACCGGATCCGGATGGAGTCGGTGGCGCTCGACCCCGGGGTCTTCATCCGGTCCATGGCCACCCGCGGCTCCCTCGGCGGCCTCGCCACCGCCACGCGCGAGGTCTGCGACCTCCTGGACGCATACGGCTTCGACCGCATCGTGGTCGAGACGGTTGGCGTCGGGCAGTCGGAGCTCGATGTGTCGCGGATGGCGGACACGAGCGTGCTGGTGCTCGTCCCGGAATCGGGCGACGGGATCCAGACCCTCAAGTCCGGAGTGATGGAAGTGGCCGACATCTTCGTGGTGAACAAGGCCGACCGGCCGGGAGCCGACAAGCTGCGGCAGGAGATCGAGGTGACCCTCGGCATCCGCCGCGGCAACGCCTTCCGCCACGTGCCCGCCCACCACGGCGCGCTCACGGCGGGCCGGGCCGAAGCCGTGGCCGAGGACGGCCGCTGGCGCCAGCCGGTGCTCGCCACGGTGGCGGTGAAGGGCGACGGCGTGGCCGGCCTGCTCGGCGCGCTCGAGGCTCACCACGCCTGGCTCGAGGGCTCGGGCGAGCTGGGTCGCCGCCGCGAGCGGCGCCTCGCCGAGCGCACCCGCGAGGTGGTGGAGCGCGCGGTGCGGCGCTGGATGTGGGACGAGACCCGGGCGGACTCCCGGATCCGCGACACGCTGCCGGCCATCGCGGCGGGGCGCACCAGCCCGTACGAGGTGGCCGCCGGGATCCTCGACGACCTGCGTGAAGGGAGCCGACCGTGACCCTCCGACCGACCGATCCCGACCTCCAGGCACGGCTCGCGGCCCAGGCGCGCGAGCTGGCCGAGCTCCGCGCGGAGGTGCAGGCCTGGCGCGAGCTCGTGGGCCGGATGCCGGTCCGCGACGACGTGGACTTCACCAGCCTCTCCGGGCTCGACGTCCAGCCGGTCTACACCCCGCTCGACCTGCGCCCCGACCTGATGCAGGCCTCCGGCCTGCCGGGGCAGTTCCCCTACACCCGCGGGATCCATCCCACGATGTACCGGGGCAGGCTGTGGACGATGCGCCAGTTCGCGGGATTCGGCACCGCGCGGGACACGAATGAGCGCTACAAGTTCCTGCTCGAGCGCGGGCAGACCGGGCTCTCGGTGGCATTCGACTTCCCCACGCTGATGGGGTACGACTCCGACCATCCCCGGAGCGAGGGGGAGGTGGGGAAGTGCGGGGTGGCGATCTCGAGCCTGGCCGACATGGAGACCCTGTTCGACGGCATCCCGCTCGACCGGGTGTCGGTCTCGATGACCATCAACGGTCCCGCGGCGATGCTCTTCTGCTTCTTCGTGGCGGCGGCGGAGAAGCAGGGGGTGCCGATCGACCGGCTGCAGGGTACGGTCCAGAACGACATCCTCAAGGAGTACATGGCGCAGCACGCCTGGATCTACCCGGCGGAGCCCGCGCTCAAGGTCATCGTGGACATGTTCGACTGGGCCGCCGAGCACACGCCCCGGTGGAACACCATCTCCATCAGCGGGTACCACATCCGCGAGGCGGGGGCCACCGCCGCGCAGGAGCTCGCCTTCACGCTCGCCAACGGCTTCTGCTACGTGGACCACGGCGTGGCCCGCGGCCTCGCGGTGGACGCCTTCGCGCCGCGGCTGTCGTTCTTCTGGGACGTCCACAACGACTTCTTCGAGGAGATCGCGAAGCTCCGCGCCGCGCGGCGCATCTGGGCGCGGGTGATGCGGGAGAAGTACGGCGCCACCGACCCCCGGAGCTGGAAGATGCGCTTCCACTGCCAGACGGCGGGCGTGTCGCTGATGGCGCAGCAGCCCCAGATCAACACCGTGCGGGTGGCGTACCAGGCGATGGCCGCGGTGATGGGCGGCACCCAGTCGCTCCACACCAACGCCTTCGACGAGACCCTCGCGCTCCCGACGGAGGAGTCGGTGCGGATCGCGCTCCGCACCCAGCAGATCCTCGCCTACGAAACCGGGGTCGCCTCGGTGGCCGACCCCCTCGGGGGCAGCTACTACGTCGAGGCGCTCACCGACCGCCTGGAGCGCGAGGCGGAGTGCCTCTTCGCCGAGATCGAGGCCCAGGGCGGGGTGGTGAAGGCGATCGAGTCGGGGTGGTTCCAGCGCCAGATCGCGCAGAGCGCGGCGCGCTTCCAGCAGGAGGCGGAGGCCGGCCGGCGGGTGCTGGTCGGGGTGAACGCCTTCACCGAGTCGGATGACGCGCCGGTCGCGATCCTCAAGGTGGCGGACACCGCCGAGCGGGCCCAGCGCGAGGGGCTCGCCCGGCTCCGGGCCTCGCGGGACGCGCGGCTGGTGGACTCCCGGCTGGAGGCCCTCCGCGAGGCGGCGGAGCTCGGCCGCAACATCATCCCGGCCATGCTCGACTGTGCCCGGGCCTACTGCACCCTGTTCGAGATCCGGCACGTGCTCGAGCGGGTCTACGGATCCTATCGCGAGCCCGTGTTCTTCTGAGCCGACGGGATCGCGGGAGAGGAAGGACGGAATGGCCAGGACTCGCCCGGCCGCCGGCGCGGTGAACGTGCCGGCGCTGCTCGACCGGCTCGCCCGCCTGCGCACCGGGAAGCACCGCGTGGTGTCGTGCTTCCTGAAGCTCGAGCCGCGCGATCGCGCCCGTGGGAAGTACCTCATCAAGCTGAAGAACCGCATCCGCAAGGTGGAGGAGGGCCTGCCGCGGCTCGGCCTCGCCCGGGAGACGGAGGCCGAGGTGCGGGCGGACCTGGCGCGCGTGGAGGAGTTCCTCCGGGCGCCGGGCAACCTGCCGGCGAGCCGCGGAGTCGTGGTGTACGCCTGCGGCCCGCTCAAGCTGTTCGAGGTCATCGCCGTGCCGCGGGTCCACCGCTCGCGCCTCGGCGTGGACGCGTCGGCGCAGGTGCGCGAGCTCGCCGCGCTCGAGGATGAGGTGGGGCGGATCCTCGCCGTGGCGCTCGACCGCACGGCCGCGCGCTTCTTCGTGGTCACCGCCTTCGGCGTCGAGGAGCTCCCGGGCCTCCGCGCCGACAGCACGAGGGGCGGCCGCTTCCGCGGCGACCAGGACAGCCCGGGCTGGGGCGAGCACGCCTACAACAACCGGATGCGCACCGAGCGCGCCCGCCACCTCGACCTGGTGGCGCGGCGGCTGTTCGCGCTCGACCGCGAGCACCGGGCGACCGGGATCGTCGTCGGCGGCATGGGAGGGGACGCCGCGGCCCTGCGGCCGTTCCTCCATCCCTACCTCGAGGGACGGGTGCTGGGCGAGGTCCGGACGAATCCGAAGGAGGCCACGCCGGCGGTGGTGCGCGAGGCGGTGCTCGATGCCCGCGAGGCGCACGAGCGCGATGCCGAGCGGGCCAACGGCCGCCAGCTCACC
>CAVQWA010000047.1:0-15890 GCA_963717315.1 uncultured Gemmatimonadales bacterium | reverse complement strand
GGGGGGGGGGGGGGGGGGGGGGGGGGGGGGGGGGGGTCTTTCTGGCCGATCCTAAAAAAAAAATTTTTTTTTTTTTTTTTTTTTTTTTTTTTTTTTTTTTTTTTTTTTTTTTTTTTTTTTTTTTTTTTTTTTTTTTTTTTTTTTTTTTTTTTTTTTTTTTTTTTTTTTTTTTTTTTTTTTGCCTGCCTGCCTGCCTGGCCATCCACCTGCCTGCCTGCCTGCCTCTGCCTGCCTCACCCCCCCCCCACCACACACACACACACTCTCTCTCTCTCTCAGACGATGAATACACTGTTACCATTTTTATCATTTTTGCTCCCTTTTTCACCCTCTATATATATATATATGAGCATGCATACAGTACTGTATACTTATACTATACTACAATACCTACGATACCTACAGTACCTACAGTATACGATACCTACCTACAGTACTCTACCTACAGTACCAAAACTACAGTACTAGATCACGCCACCAAATACCTATATGTATACTACAGTATACCTACGTATCAACCACTATACTACTTACCAGTCTGACGTATCGCCGAAGCTCGCCGGCGCCGGGCGCGCCGTCGTCGATTACGTCCGCGCGAGCCGCGCCGAGCTGGGCAAGGTGACCTGGCCGACGCAGCCGGAGCTGGTCACCGCCACCCGCGTGGTGCTGATCCTGGCGGTGGCCCTGGGCATCGTCATCGGGCTGCTCGACTGGGTGCTGGGCAAGATCCTGGTGGACGGCGTCGCCGCGCTGGCGCGCTGAGCCGGCCATGGACTACCGCTGGTACGCCATCCAGACGACGGCCGGGCACGAGAACAAGGTCCGGACCCTGCTCGCCCGGCGGATCGACGAGGATCCCCGTCCGGCCGAGGAGAAGCTGGTCCGCCAGGTGCTGGTCCCGACCCAGGATGTGGTCGAGATCAAGAACGGGAAGAAGGTCACGGTGGAGCGCAAGCTCTACCCGGGGTACGTGCTGGTCGAGATGCAGATGAGCCAGGAGGCCCTGCACGTCGTCAACAGCATCCAGGGCGTGATCAAGTTCATCGCGGCCGGCAAGATGCCGCAGCCGCTCCGGCAGGACGAGGTGAACCGCCTGCTCGGGATCGTGGAGGAGACCGCCGCGGAAGCCCCCAGGGAGGAGATCCCCTTCCTCGTGGGCCAGGTGGTCGAGATCACGGAGGGGCCCTTCTCCGACTTCAGCGGCACGGTCGAGGAGGTCCTCGCGGACAAGGGCAAGGTGAAGGTGTCGGTCAGCCTCTTCGGGCGGCCGACGACGGTGGAGCTGGACTACCTGCAGTTGAGGGGGCACTAGGGAGTCACGCGTCACGAGACGCGAGTCGGGGGGCCTGACTCGTCGCTCGCGACCTCCCGTCCCCCCCCGCGACCGCGCGGGTCATCGCGGCAGTCGGGGCCTCGCGCCCCCACGCCAGGGGAGTCCGATGGCGAAGAAGGTCCAGGCAGTCGTGAAGCTGCAGTGCCCGGCGGGCGCGGCCAACCCGGCCCCGCCGGTCGGCACCGCGCTGGGTCCGCACGGCGTGAACATCATGGAGTTCTGCAAGCAGTTCAACGCCCGGACCCAGAGCCAGGCCGGGATGGTCATCCCGGTGCTGGTGACGATCTACAGCGACCGGACGTTCACCTTCATCACCAAGACGCCGCCCGCGCCGAACCTGCTCCTCAAGGAAGCGGGGATCGAGAAGGGCAGCGGCACCCCCAACCGGCAGAAGGTCGGGAAGGTCACGCGCGCCCAGGTGAAGAAGATCGCCGAGCTGAAGATGGCGGACCTCAACGCGTCCGACCTCGACAGCGCCATGCGGATGATCGCCGGCACGGCCCGCTCGATGGGGCTGGAGGTGACCGACTGATGCCGCAGCCCGGCAAGCGCTTCCGCGCCGCCCTCGCGCTGGTGGACCGGGACCGGTCCTACCAGCCGGCCGAGGCCGTGGCGCTGGTGAAGCAGACGGCGAAGGCGAAGTTCAACGAGTCGGTCGAGGTGGCGGTGCGCCTCGGCGTCGACCCCCGGCACGCCGACCAGGTGGTGCGCGGCACGGTGGTGCTGCCCCACGGGACGGGCAAGTCGGTGCGGGTCCTCGTGATCGCCCAGGGCGACAAGGCCAAGGAGGCCGAGACCGCCGGGGCGGACTTCGTCGGCACGGAGTACCTGCAGAAGATCAAGGATGGCTGGCTCGACTGCGACGTGATCGTGGCGACGCCGGACGTCATGGGCCAGCTGGGCGCGCTGGGCCGCGTCCTCGGCCCGCGCGGGCTGATGCCGAATCCCAAGGCCGGCACGGTGACGATGGACGTCGCGCGCGCCGTCCGCGAGATCAAGGCCGGCAAGATCGAGTTCCGCGTGGACAAGACCGGCAACCTCCACGCCCCCATCGGCAAGGCGTCGTTCTCCGCCGACCAGCTGGCCGAGAACCTCCACGTCTTCCTGGAGACGGTCGTGCGGGCCCGTCCCGCCGCGGCCAAGGGCACCTATGTCCGCACGGTCACCGTCTCCAGCACCATGGGGCCGGGCGTGCGGGTTGACGCGGCGGGGTATCGATGAGCAAGACGGAACGGCAGCAGACGGTGGACGCGCTGGCCGCCCGGCTCAGGGCCGCCCCGACCGTCATCGTGACCGACTTCAGCGGGCTCTCGGTGGCCCGGATCACGGAACTGCGCCGGCGCATCCGCGCCGCGGGCGCGCAGTACGTGGTGGTGAAGAACACCCTCGCGCAGCGGGCGCTGGCCGCCAACGCCCTCGCGGTGCTCGACGACCACCTCGCCGGGCCGACCGGCCTGGTGCTCGCCGGGACGGACCCGCTCCCGGTGGCCAAGGTGCTCACCGACTTCGCCCGGGAGTTCGAGCGGCCCGCGGTGCGCGCAGGGTACGTGGATGGGCAGGCCATCGCGCCCGCCTACGTGAAGCGGCTGGGCGAGATCCCGCCGCGCGAGGTCCTGCTGGCCCAGTTCGCCGGCACGCTGAACAACGTCCTGTATTCGATGGTGGCCGCGCTCGAGGCGCTCAAGGAGCAGCGCTCGGCGGCCGCTGGGCCGCAGTAAACCAGGGAGATCCGAGACCATGGCCACCATGATGAGCAATGACGAGATCCTCGAGGCGATCGGCAGCAAGACCGTTGTCGAGCTCGCGGACCTGATCGAGGCGTTCAAGACGAAGTTCAACGTCACCGTCGCCGCCGCCCCCGCGGGCGGGGCGGGGGGCGGGGCGGCCGCGCCGGCCGCCGAGGAGCAGACCGAGTTCGCGGTCATCCTGAAGGAAGGCGGCGCGAAGAAGATCCAGGTCATCAAGGTCGTCCGGGAGGTCACGAGCCTGGGCCTCAAGGAGGCCAAGGACCTCGTGGACGGCGCGCCCAAGACGGTGAGGGAGGGCGTCACCAAGGCGGAGGCCGAGGAAATCAAGAAGCGACTCGAGGAGCAGGGCGCCGTTGTCGAGCTGAAGTAGGCGTCGTCCGCCCGCGCGCGGGGGGCCGGATCGCCCGGCCCCGCCGCCCGCGGGCCGCCACGCCCTGCTTCGGTGAGACGGAATGGCGCTTGTCGGCTCGTAACCAATTCGCGGTAGGACGTGCCCCGCGAGATCCCGCCGGCTTTCCCCGGCCGGGGATGCGCGTCGGGGCCGTTTGTGTTGCCTTGAGAGGGCTGAATGCCTGATACCCGACCGGTCATCACGTTCCAGAAGCTGCAGTCCGGCATGGACATGCCGAACCTGCTCGACATCCAGACCGCGGCCTTCCGGTCGCTGCTGGTTCCCGACGACGTCGAGGGAGAGCGGCAGGACGTGTCGCTGGAGCGCGTCTTCCGCGACCTCTTCCCGATCACCGACATGAACGGGAAGTACTCGCTCGACTTCGTGAAGTACTCCCTCGGCGAGCCGAAGTACGGCGTCGAGGAGTGCATCGAGCGCGACATGACCTACGCCGCGCCCCTCAAGGCCACCCTCGCCCTCAGCGTGTTCGAGGACGTGGAGGGCGAGGTCCGGCTGAAGAACCAGATCGAGAAGGAGGTCTATCTCGGCGAGCTGCCGATCATGACCCCCCTCGGCACGTTCGTGATCAACGGCGCCGAGCGCGTCGTGGTCAGCCAGCTGCACCGGTCCCCCGGCGTGGTGTTCGAGGAGGACATCCACCCGAACGGGCAGCGGCTCTTCTCGGCCCGGATCATCCCGTTCCGCGGGTCGTGGGTGGAGTTCACGATCGACATCCACGACGTGATCTACGTCCACATCGACAAGAAGAAGAAGTTCCCGGCCACCGCGCTGCTCCGCGCCTTCGGCCACGGGACGAACGCGGACATCCTCCGCCTCTTCTACTCCGAGAAGGACCTGTCGCTCGCCACCCGGGCCGACGGGCGGCAGGAGCGGCGCGAGGTGATGGGGGCGCTCCTGGCGCGGGACGTGCCCAGCCCGGAGAACCCGGAGGAGTTCCTCGGCCGGGTGGGCGACGAGCTCACCGCCGAGCGGCTGAACGCGCTCCGGCAGGCGGGCGTGAAGACGGTGCGCGTCTTCGCCGGCTTCACGGCGCTTGACCTGCGTGACGAGGAGCAGCCGACCACCACCCGCGAGCGGCACAACCCGGTGCTCGCCTTCCCGGCGGCCGACCCGGAGACCGGGGAGGTGCTGGCCGAGGCGGGGGCCGAGCTGGACGGGGCCCTCCGCGAGCGGCTGCTCGCCGCCGGCGCGACCCGGGTGGAGGTGCTCCTCCCGGCGGGGCGGGGCGAGTCGCCGCTGATCAAGAACACCCTCGCCAAGGACCCGACCAAGGCGGAGGCCGACGCCCTGGAGCAGATCTACTCCCTGCTCCGGCCGGGCGAGGCCCCGAACCTCGAGACCGCCCGCGAGGCGCTCAAGCGGCTCTTCTTCAACCCGAAGCGTTACGACCTCGGCCGGGTGGGCCGCTACAAGATCAACCAGCGGCTCAAGCTCCGGACGCCGCCGAACAAGACCGTCCTCACCGAGGAGGACTTCATCGCCATCATCCGGTACCTGATCGAGCTGCACGAGGGCCGCGGGTACACGGACGACATCGACCATCTCGGCAACCGCCGGATCCGGTCGGTGGGCGAGCTCATCGCCAACCAGTTCTCCGTCGGCCTGTCGCGCATGGCGCGGCTGGTCAAGGAGCGGATGAGCATCAACGCCGACCCGGAGAAGATCTCGCTCGACGACCTGGTCAACGCCCGGACCGTCTCGGCGGTCATCCAGGCGTTCTTCGGCTCGAGCCAGCTCTCGCAGTTCATGGACCAGACCAACCCGCTGGCGGAGCTGACCAACAAGCGCCGCCTCTCCGCCCTCGGGCCGGGCGGCCTGACCCGCGAGCGGGCCGGGTTCGAGGTCCGCGACGTGCACTACTCGCAGTACGGCCGGATGTGCCCGATCGAGACGCCCGAGGGCCCGAACATCGGCCTCATCACCAGCCTCTCGACCTTC
Source organism: uncultured Gemmatimonadales bacterium (assembly GCA_963717315.1). GTDB lineage: Bacteria > Gemmatimonadota > Gemmatimonadetes > Gemmatimonadales > GWC2-71-9 > JAICEH01. The sequence continues at coordinate 10,459 of CAVQWA010000047.1, read as the reverse complement.
GCGCGGATCAACGACCTCGGCTTCATCGAGACGCCGTACCGCGTGGTCCGCGAGGGCCGGGTCACCAACGAGATCGTCTGGCTCTCGGCGAGCGACGAAGAGGACTTCGCCGTCGCCCAGGCCAATGCCGAGCTCAACCCGGACGGCACCTTCCGCGACCCGCTGGTGCTGACCCGGAAGGGCACCGACTACCCGCTGCTGCCGCCGGCCCGGATCGACTACATGGACGTGGCGCCGGAGCAGCTCGTGTCCATCGCGGCCGCGCTGATCCCGTTCCTGGAGCACGACGACGCGAACCGCGCGCTGATGGGCTCCAACATGCAGCGCCAGGCCGTGCCGCTCCTCTTCCCCCGCGCGCCGGTGGTCGGCACCGGGCTCGAGGACAAGGTGGCGCGCGACTCGGGCGCGGTGATCGTCGCCCGCCGCGCCGGCACGGTCACCCGGGTGACCGCCGACGAGATCATCGTGGATGCCGGCGAGGAGGGCCGGGCCCCCGACGCGCCCCTCGGCCGGCTGAGCCAGCACGACCGCTACCGGGTCAAGAAGTTCTGGCGCACCAACCAGGACACCGCCATCAACCAGCGCCCGCTGGTGCAGGTCGGCGACCGGGTGGGGGCGGGGCAGGTGATCGCCGACGGCCCCGGCACCGACCACGGCGAGCTGGCCCTCGGCAGCAACGTGCTGGTGGCCTTCATGCCCTGGTACGGCCACAACTTCGAGGACGCCATCGTCCTCTCCGAGCGCCTGGTCAAGGACGACGTCTACTCGTCCATCCACATCCAGGAGCTCGAGCTCCACGTCCGCGACACCAAGCGGGGGCAGGAGGAGATCACCCGGGAGATCCCCAACGTCTCCGACGAGGCGCTCGTGGACCTCGACGAGCGGGGCATCGTGCGGATCGGGGCCCACGTGAAGCCGGGCGACATCCTGGTCGGCAAGATCACCCCGAAGGGCGAGACCGAGCTCTCCCCCGAGGAGAAGCTCCTCACGGCCATCTTCGGCGAGAAGGCCAAGGACGTGAAGGACTCCTCGCTCAAGGTGCCGCCCGGGATGAAGGGCGTGGTCATCGACGTGAAGATCTTCAGCCGCGTCGAGGACCAGGTGGTGGAGAAGGACCGGGGCGAGCGGATCGGCGAGGTGCGCCGGGTCGAGACCGAGGAGAAGGCCCGCATCACCGCCGTGATGATCGAGGAGCTGCGTGACCTCCTGGCCAGCCAGGAAGTGGCGCTGATGCTCAAGGCCGGCACGGTGGAGGAATACCTCCCCGCCGGCAGCAAGCTCGGCCGGGCCCAGCTTGACACCCTGGACTTCGGCGAGGTGGACCTCAAGACCCTGCGCGTGGCCAGCAAGGCGGCCAACGAGCGGCTCCGCGCCGTCATCGAGGCGGCCACGCGCGAGCGCGCCCGGGTCGAGGAGAAGGCCGAGGACCAGATCGACAAGATCCTCCAGCCGGACGAGCTGCCGCCGGGCGTCATCCAGCTGGTCAAGGTGTACATCGCCGAGAAGCGGAAGGTGGCCGTCGGCGACAAGATGGCCGGCCGCCACGGCAACAAGGGCATCGTCGCCCGGATCGTCCCCGAGGAGGACATGCCGTTCCTCCCGGACGGCACCCCGGTGGACATCTGCCTCAACCCGCTCGGCGTGCCGAGCCGGATGAACGTCGGGCAGATCCTCGAGACCCACCTCGGGTGGTGCGCCCGGATCCTGGGCTTCGAGGCCAAGACGCCGGTGTTCCGCGGCGCCGATGAGGCGGAGATCGGCCTCCTGCTCCGGCTGGTGGGGCTCGAGTGGGCGGCGCAGTCGCTCCGCCTGCCGGGCGCGCCCGGGCTGGATGCCGGGGCGGTGCCGGCGCTCATCACCGACCTCCACGCCACGGCGCCGCGGGGCGACGCGACCCCGATGCACGAGGCGCACGTGGACCTGCTGGCGGCGAAGGGGGCCTCGGCCGCCTCGAAGTCGCTGCACCAGCGGCTGCGCGGGTTCCTCGCCGCGGCGGCGGAGACCCTCGCCTCGCGGGAGGCGGAGCAGCAGCGGTTGGCGGCCGCCGCCAATGCGGCGCGGGCCGAGGCGAGCGAGGGGGCCGGGAAGAAGGCCGCCCAGAAGGCGGCGAAGGAGCTGGAGAAGGGCGCCGCCCGGACCCCGGCGGAGCACCTCGAGGCGGCGGGCCTGCCCGCCCTCGCGAAGGTGCTCGGGGCGAAGGACGCCCCGCTCGAGCCGGCGTCGGTGGAGCTGCTCCGGGCGGCGGGCCTGACCCCGGCGGGCAAGGCGCGGCTCCGCGACGGCCGGACGGGGCGGGAGTTCGCGAGCGACGTGACGGTGGGCTCGATCTACATGCTCAAGCTGAGCCACCTGGTCGACGACAAGATCCACGCCCGCTCGATCGGCCCCTACTCGCTGGTCACCCAGCAGCCGCTCGCGGGCAAGGCCCAGTTCGGCGGCCAGCGGTTCGGCGAGATGGAAGTCTGGGCGCTGGAGGCCTACGGCGCCGCGCACGTCCTGCAGGAGATGCTGACGGTCAAGTCGGACGACGTGAACGGCCGGAGCCGGGTGTACGAGGCCATCGTGAAGGGCCAGAATCTCCCCGAGCCGGGCATTCCCGAGTCCTTCAACGTGCTGGTGAAGGAACTCCAGGCGCTCGGTCTCAAGGTCACCCTCGGCACGACCGCCGAGGCGGACGAGTAAGGGGCGGAACATGATCGATTTTCGCAGCGGCCGCGAGCCGAAGAGCTCGAGTTTCGACTACATCTCCATCCGCATCGCGAGCCCCGAGGAGATCCGGGGCCCGCGGGACGTCAAGGAACGGGAGCGGATGGAGCTGCAGGGCCTCCGTGCCTGGTGGTCCTGGGGCGAGGTGACGAAGCCGGAAACCATCAACTACCGCTCCTTCAAGCCGGAGAAGGACGGCCTGTTCTGCGAGCGGATCTTCGGTCCGGTCAAGGACTGGGAGTGCCACTGCGGCAAGTACAAGCGCATCCGCTACCGCGGGGTCATCTGCGACCGCTGCGGCGTGGAAGTGACGCTGAGCAAGGTCCGCCGCGAGCGGATGGGCCACATCGAGCTCAGCGTGCCGGTGGCGCACATCTGGTTCTTCAAGACCCTGCCGTCCCCGATGGGGAACATGCTCGGGATCACGCTCCGCGAGCTGGAGCGGGTGATCTACTACTCGAGCTACATCGTGCTCGAGCCGGGCAAGCAGGAGCTCACCCGGCTCCAGCTGCTGGACGAGGAGGAGTATCTCACCCTCCGCGCCAAGGCGCGGGAGGAGGGCGACGGCGCCTTCGAGGCCGACATCGGCGCCCCGGCGGTGCGGACGCTGCTGCAGCAGCTCGACGTGAAGGCGATCGCCGAGCAGCTCCGCGCCGGCGTGGCCAACGAGCGCTCCCAGCATCGCAAGAAGCAGATGCTCAAGCGGCTCAAGATCGTGGACGCGTTCCTCAACTCCGGCGCCGCGGGCGACGGCCCCAACCGGCCGGAGTGGATGATCCTGGACGTGATCCCGGTCATCCCGCCCGACCTCCGGCCGCTGGTGCCCCTCGACGGCGGGCGCTTCGCCACGTCCGACCTCAACGACCTGTACCGGCGCGTCATCAACCGGAACAACCGGCTCCAGAAGCTGATCCAGCACCGCGCCCCGGAGGTCATCCTCCGGAACGAGAAGCGGATGCTGCAGGAGGCGGTCGACGCGCTGTTCGACAACGGCCGCCGCTCGAAGGCCATCCGCGGCCGCGGCAAGCGCCCGCTCAAGTCGCTCAGCGACATGCTCAAGGGCAAGCAGGGCCGGTTCCGCCAGAACCTGCTCGGCAAGCGCGTGGACTACTCCGGCCGCTCGGTCATCGTGGTCGGGCCGGAGCTCCGGCTCCACCAGTGCGGCCTGCCCAAGGCGATGGCGGTCGAGCTGTTCAAGCCGTTCATCATCCACAAGCTGGTGCAGAAGGGCATCGCCGAGACGGTCAAGCGGGCCAAGAAGATCGTCGAGAAGGAGAGCCCGGAGGTGTACGAGATCCTGGAGGAGATCATCCAGGACCACCCGGTGCTGCTCAACCGGGCCCCGACGCTCCACCGCCTCGGCATCCAGGCGTTCGAGCCGGTGCTGGTCGAGGGCAAGGCCATCCGGATCCACCCGCTGGTCTGCGCCGCGTTCAACGCCGACTTCGACGGCGACCAGATGGCGGTGCACGTGCCGCTGTCGTTCGAGGCGCAGCTCGAGGCGCGGCTCCTGATGATCAGCTCCAACAACGTGCTCCGGCCCTCCGACGGCCGGCCGGTGGTGGAGCCGTCGCAGGACATGGTGCTCGGCTCCTACTGGCTCACCAAGCTGCCCCCGGACTTCGAGGAGAAGCTGGCCGACCGGGCCACCCGCGAGGCGGTGCGGGCGGAACTGTGGAAGGACGCGCGCCACTTCACCACGCTGGCCGAGATCGAGATGGCCCTGGAGCACGGGGCGGTGACCCACCACAGCCCGGTCTGGTGGTGGTTCCAGCCGCCGGCTGGCGCCGCCGACCCCGGGGACGGCTGGGTGGCCACGACCGTCGGCCGGGTGCTGTTCAACGGCATCCTGCCGGAGGAGCTCCTGCGCGACGTCGCGCCCGGGGACGGGGCGCCGGCCCGGCCGGAGTACCGCGGCAACGAGGAGGTCGGCTTCCGGAACGAGGTGATGAAGAAGAAGGCCCTCTCCGGAACGGTGCTGGAGAGCTACCGCCGGGCCGGCCTGGCCAAGACGGTCGCCTTCCTCGACCGGCTCAAGGAGTTCGGCTTCCGCTTCGCGACCATGGGCGGCGTGTCCATCGGCGTCGAGGACCTGGAGATCCCGGCCAGGAAGGCGGAGATCCTCAAGGAGGCCGACGAGCGGGTCAAGCGCTTCCAGCGGGCCTACAACACCGGCCAGATCACCTTCGGCGAGCGGTACAACAAGGTGATCGACGCCTGGACCCACGCGAACACCGACGTGGCCGACGCGATGGTCAAGTCGCTGGCGGTCTCCCGCGGCGGGTTCAACCCGGTGTTCATGATGTTCGACTCCGGTTCCCGCGGCAGCCGCGACCAGATCCGGCAGCTCGCCGGCATGCGCGGCCTGATGGCCAAGCCGCAGAAGAAGCTGACCGGCGGCATCGGCGAGATCATCGAGAGCCCGATCAAGTCGAACTTCCGCGAGGGCCTCACCGTGCTCGAGTACTTCATCTCGACCCACGGCGCCCGGAAGGGCCTCGCCGACACGGCGCTCAAGACCGCCGACGCCGGCTACCTGACCCGCCGCCTGGTGGACGTGGCGCAGGACGTCACGATCACCGAGGAGGACTGCGGCACGATCCTCGGCCTCGAGATCAGCGCCCTGAAGGAGGGCGAGGACGTGATCGAGCCGCTCCGGGAGCGCATCGTCGGCTCCGTGGCGGCCGAGGACGTCTTCGACCCGCACGAGCTCGACGAGCACGGCGACCCGAAGCTCCTCATCCAGGCCGGCGCCCTCATCGACGAGAAGGACGCCGCCGCGGTGGACGACTCCGGGCTGGAGAAGGTCAGCATCCGCTCGGTCCTCACCTGCGAGGCCCGCCGCGGCGTCTGCCGGATGTGCTACGGCCGGAACCTCGCCACGATGGACATCGTGGACATGGGGGAGGCCATCGGCATCCTCGCCGCCCAGTCGATCGGCGAGCCGGGCACGCAGCTCACCCTGCGGACCTTCCACATCGGCGGCGCCTCCTCCCGCATCGCGGAGGAAGCCGAGCGCCGCGCGCGCTCCGACGGCGAGGTGCGCTACACCGAGGGCCTCGAGTGGTCCGACGTGGAGGTGGAGTACGAGGACGGCACCACGGGCGTGATCCGCGTGGCCCTCTCCCGCGAGGACGAGTCGGCCGCCGAGGAGTCGAAGGAAGGCATCCTGGTCGTCGACGCCGCCGACCCGGAGCGGGTGCTCAACCGGTATCCGGTTCCCGAGGGCGCGCTCATCCAGGTCAAGGAGGGCGACCTGGTGAAGGGCCCGCGGCGCGAGACCGAGCAGCGGGGCACGGTCCTCTACACCTGGGACCCGTACAACGACCCCAGCATCCTCAAGCGGGACGGGGAGCTCCGCTGGAAGGACGTGGTGCCCGGCCAGACCCTCCGCGAGGAGCTGGACGAGTCCACCGGCCTCCGGTCGCTGGTCATCACCGCCGACCCCGACCGCGAGCTTCATCCGTCGGTCCTGGTCTACGGGAAGCGCGGCGGGGACCCGCAGGAGTACACCCTCGCCGAGGGCTCGCGCATCCTGTTCGGCGCCCCGGCCGACCCGGTGAGCCGGGCGGCGGCGCTCCCCGACGAGGCCAACCCCTGGTCGGCGAAGTTCGAGGTGGTGGAGCGGCCGGCCAGCGAGGCGTGGCCCGGCAAGACCAAGAAGGAGACCCGGGACAAGACCGTCTGGCTCTCGCCGCCGGTGCCGGTGAGCAAGGGCGTCACGGTCACCAAGATCCCGCGGCAGGCCTACAAGACCCGGGACATCACCGGCGGCCTCCCCCGCGTGGCGGAGCTCTTCGAGGCCCGCCGGCCCAAGGACCCGGCGACCATCGCCGAGGTGGACGGCATCGTCAAGTTCGGCGAGATCAAGCGCGGCAAGCGCGAGATCTACGTGGTGCCGGAGAGCGGCGAGCCGCAGCTGGCCGAGGTGGCGGCGGGCAAGCACCTCCGGGTGCACGAGGGCGACCGCGTGCGCGCCGGCGACCGCCTCACCGAGGGACCGGTGAACCCGCACGACATCCTGCGGATCAAGGGCCCGCGCGCGGTGCAGGAGTACCTGCTGAACGAGGTGCAGGAGGTCTACCGCCTCCAGGGCGTCCGGATCAGCGACAAGCACATCGGGGTGATCGTGCGCCAGATGCTCCAGAAGGTGCGGGTGGACGATCCGGGCGACACCGACTTCCTCGAGGGGGAGACGGTGGACAAGCTCACCTTCCGCGAGGAGAACGACCGGGTGCTCCGCCGGAAGAGCGGGCCGGCCCAGGCCGAGCCGGTACTGCTGGGCATCACCAAGGCCTCGCTGACGACGCAGTCGTTCATCTCGGCGGCGTCGTTCCAGGAGACCACCCGCGTGCTCACCGACGCGGCCATTCGCGGGGCCAAGGACGATCTCCTCGGCCTGAAGGAAAACATCATCATCGGGCACCTCATCCCGGCCGGCACCGGCATCTATCGCTACGCCGAGATCGAGATCGAGCCGCCCGCCGGCTTCGAACCGCCGCCGGCCCCGCCGGAGGAAGCCGCGCCGGCGCCGCTGCCGGTCGAGGCGATGGCCGGGGTGGAGGACGAGCTGTAGGCGGTCGCAGGTCGCAGGTCGAAGGTCGAAGGTCGAGGGGGCGGTCCCGGGCGGGGCCGCCCCCTCGGCGCGTCCGGCCATCCAGCCATCCCGCCTGCTATTTCCAGCGAAACATCCGCACCGCCAGCGGGAAGGTCACCAGCAGCCAGGCGGCGAGGACCGCCACCTGGGGCCCCACCGCGCCGAGGCCCGCGCCATCCAGCATCACGGCGCGGAGCGCGTCGTTCACTGCCGTGAGCGGCAGGGCGCGGATCACCGGCTGCACCGCGTCGGGGAAGCGGGAGGCGGAGAAGAAGACCCCCGAGAAGATCCACATCGGGAGCATGGTGAGGTTCATCAGCCCCGACACTCCCTCGACCGTCCGCGCGCGCGACGCCAGCAGCAGCCCGACCGAGGCAAAGGCCACCGCGCCGAGGAGGCAGACCAGCCCGAGGGTCGCGAGCGAGCCCCGGAGCGGCACCCCGAAGGCCGCCAGCGCGAAGCCGAGGAGCACCGCCACCTCGAACACCAGCCACACCAGCCGGGAGAGGAGGAAGGAGCCGAGGTACTGCGGCCGCGACATCGGCGTCGCGACCAGCCGCTTGAGGAGCCTCTTCCGCCGCGCGTCGACGATGGCGAAGCCGATTCCCCAGATGCCGCTCCCCATCAGGTTCATCCCGAGGAGTCCCGGCACCAGGAAGTCGATGTAGCGCGAGCCCGGCTCGCGCACGTGCCGATCGGTGGCGGCGAGAGGGTCGGCGCGTCCCGCCGCGCGCTGGAGCACCGCATCGGCGAGAAGCCTCGCGCCGCGGCCTTCCGGGCGGAGGTCGTCATAGCGGTACTCGACCCCGTCCGGGGCCGCGGCCACGACGATCAGGTCCACCCGGCCGGCGGCGAGCGCGTGCGCGGCCGCGGAATCGTCGAGGACCTCGACCCGGAGCCGCGCGTCGGCGCCCAGGGCCGCGGCGGCTGCCGCCGCGCCGGGGGTGGAGGCGAGGACCGCCACCGGGGCGCGATCCGCCGGGCGGTTCCGGAAGGCGATCCCCAGCCCCGCGGCGAGCAGCACCGGGAAGATGAAGGTCCAGAACACCGCCTCCGGCTCGCGCACGAACTCGAGGAAGCGCACCAGGGTGAGCTGGACGAGCGGGTGCTCCCGCCAGCCGCGCCCGGCCACCCGGTCACTCATCGCGCAGGTGCCGCCCGGTGAGGGAGACGAAGACGTCCTCGAGCGTCGGCGAGTGGGTCCGAAGCTCCGAGAGTTCCACCCCTTCGCGATGGAGCAGCCCGAGCAGCGCCGGGACCGTGCGGTGAAGCTCCGCGACCTGGAGCCGCCAGGCGCCGTCGCTCCGCGCCGCCGAGCGGACGCCTTCGACCCGGGCCAGGGCCTCGGCCCCGATGCCCGGCCCGTCGCCGGTGCCGAACTCGAGCACGTGTTCCGCCCCGAGGGAGGCGATGAGCTGGCGCGGCGTGCCCAGCGCGATCACCCGGCCGTGGTCCATCACCCCCACGCGGTCGCAGAGCCGCTCGGCCTCGTCCATGTAGTGGGTGGTGAGCAGGATCGTCCGGCCCTCCGCGCGAAACGCCTCGATCAGTTCCCAGAGCTGCCGGCGCGCCTGCGGGTCGAGGCCGGTGGTCGGCTCGTCGAGGAAGAGGATCTCGGGGTCGCCCACCAGCGCGCAGGCGAGCGCGAGCCGCTGCTTCTGGCCGCCGGAGAGGTTGCCGACCCGGGCGCGGGCCTTCTCGCCGAGCTGGACGAGCTGCAGCACCGCCGCCGGGTCGGCGCCGCGTCGATAGAAGCTGCGGAAGAGCCGGAGGGTCTCGGTGACGGTGAGCTTCTCGGAGAACCGGGTTTCCTGGAGCGAGGTGCCGATGCGTTCGCGGAGGGCGCGGTCGTCGTCTCCCCACCGGCGGCCGAGGACCTCGACCTCGCCGGCGTCGGCGGAGGTGAGGCCTTCACAGATCTCGACGGTGGTGGTCTTGCCGGCCCCGTTGGGGCCCAGCAGCCCGAAGCACTCCCCCGGCCGGACCTCGAGGTCGAGGCCGTCGACGGCGAGGACGTCCCCGAAGGCCTTCCGCAGGCCGCGGATGGAGAGCGCGGGGGGCATGGCCCCAAGTCTAACCCCGCCCCCCGCTCCCGCTCCGCGCCCCCCGCAGTGAGACGGGGAGGCGAGGCGGGCCGGACTTGACCGCTGGCACTTGGCCGGGTATGCTTACCATCTGCCGCAAAACGCGGCCTGCCAGGGCTTTGCGAGGAACCGAAGGACTGAACGGAACCGAATGCCGACGATCAGCCAGCTCATCCGGCACGGCCGGACCAGCCCCGTCTGGAAGAGCAAGTCGCCCGCGCTCAAGGGCAACCCGCTCCGCCGCGGCGTGTGCACGCGGGTCTACACGACCACGCCCAAGAAGCCGAACTCGGCCCTCCGCAAGGTGGCCAAGGTCCGGCTCACGAACGGGTTCGAGGTCATCGCCTACATCCCGGGCGAGGGCCACAACCTGCAGGAGCACTCGATCGTGCTGCTCCGGGGCGGCCGCGTGAAGGACCTGCCGGGCGTGCGCTACCACATCGTGCGCGGCACGCTCGACTCCGCCGGCGTCAACGACCGGCGCAAGAGCCGGTCGAAGTACGGCGCCAAGCGCCCGAAGGAGGGCGCCGCCAAGGGAGGGAGGAAGTGAGCCGGCGTTCCCGGGCGGTGAAGCGTGTGGTGCCCGCCGATCCGCGCTACGACAGCCAGACGGCCTCGAAGTTCATCAGCGCGCTGATGACCGACGGCAAGAAGAGCCTCGCCGAGGGGATCTTCTACTCCGCGATGGACCTGATCGAGTCGCGCACCGGGCAGCCCGGCATCGCGGTCTTCAAGCAGGCCGTCAACAACGTCAAGCCGGCCCTCGAGGTGAAGAGCCGCCGCGTTGGCGGCGCCTCGCTCCAGGTGCCGGTCGAGGTGCGGCCGGAGCGGCGCACCGCGCTCGCCATGCGCTGGGTCATCGGCTACGCGCGCGAGCGCAACGAGAAGACGATGGCGGAGCGGCTCGCCGCCGAGCTCATCCTCGCGTCCAAGGGCGAGGGGAACGCCGTCAAGAAGAAGGAAGACACCCACCGGATGGCCGAGGCCAACCGGGCATTCGCCCACTACCGCTGGTAGTCACCCCGCGCGAGCGGGGGGTAGGGACACGGACGGGGCGCCTCTCGGGGCGCCC
>CAVQWA010000046.1:0-25243 GCA_963717315.1 uncultured Gemmatimonadales bacterium | reverse complement strand
ATCGCATCGTCTCTACCGCCGGCGGCGTCAGCACCATGCCCTTCGCCTACGAGGGCAGGGTGGAGGCGATGGAGTACAAGACGCTGCGGTACCCCGGGCACGTGGCGGTGATGAAGCCGATCCGCGAACTCGGCCTCCTCGACCTCGAGCCGATCCAGGTGAAGGGGCAGTCGGTGGTGCCGCGGGACCTGTTCATCGCCGCCGTCACGCCGAAGCTGCACAAGCCGAAGGGGCAGGACCTGGTCGCGCTCCGCGTCGAGGTGACCGGCACGAAGGGCGGCAAGCCCCACGCGGTCCGCTGGCAGCTGGTGGACCGGTACGACGAGGCGACCGGGATCAGCGCAATGATGCGCACCACCGGCTACTCGCTCTCCATCACCGGGCAGATGCAAGCGGACGGACGCGTGTCGCTCAAGGGCGTCCACACCCCCGACGAGGTGATGCCGTACCGGGATTACGTGGACGAGCTGGCGAAGCGGGGGGTGGAGATCCGGGAGATGTGAGAGGGGAGAGGGGAGAGGGAGGAGGGGGCCGGAAGGAGAATTCCGGCCCTCTTCACTTCTGCTTCACCCGGCGGCGGCGAAACTCCCCGGCCACCTGTCGCCCCGGGAGAATCGATGCCGGACTTCCGCGCCCTCTGGGCCGAAGCGCAGTCCTTCGAGGCATTCGTCGCCGCGAGCCGCGAGTACGGCGAGCTCTGGTCCGGGGTGCACCGCCTGGCGCGGCTCCCGGACTGGGCGGCCGACGCCGCGGCGGCGGCACCGCCGCTCCGGTTCCTGGTGCTGGCCGAGGACTGGTGCAACGACGGCTTCAGCACGGTCCCGGTGCTCGCGCGCTGGGCGGGGCTCTCCCCCACCCTCGACTTGCGCCTCCTCCGGCGGGACGAACATCCCGGCCTGATGGACCGCTACCTCACCGAGGGCACCCGGTCGATCCCGATCGTCATCGTGCTCGACGAGGAGTTCCGCGAAGTGGGCCACTGGGGGCCGCGCCCCGCGGCGCTGCAGGAGTGGGTGCGGGCGAATCGCGCCTCGATCCCCAAGGACGAGCTCCGGCCACGGATCCGCCGATGGTACGCCCGCGACCACGGCGAGAGCGCGCTCCGGGAGCTGATCGGGGTGGCGGAGATTGACGCCGGCGAGCAGACGGGAGTCGGCGGTGCGTGAGGGGAGAGGGGAGAGGGGAGAGGGGAGAGGGGAGAGGGCCACCCCTCTCCCCCCTCCCCTCTCCCCTCTCACCGCTCCCCTCCCCCCTCTCCCTTCTCCCCCCTCACCAGCCCCAGCCGCAGCATCGCCTCCTCCCTGGGCACGACGGCGAAGGCGTTCGTCAGGTCGTCGGGAATCGGCGCCGGCCGGCCGGTGGCGATGTCCACGAAGACCCAATTGGTCTCGGCACGGGCCAGGAGCGCGCGATCCGGCTCGCGCAGGACGACATAGTGCCTCACGGCGCGGCGGCTCCCCGCCTCGCTGATCCAGGTGTGGAGCGCGATCGGTTCGGCCTCGAAGGCGGGCCGCAGGTACTCGATGAAGTGGGTCCGCACCACCCATCCCCCACCGGTCCGGACGTAGCGCTCGATCGGCCAGCCCACCGCCGCCGAGTGCTCGATGGCGGCGTCCTGCATCCACTGCAGGTAGGCCAGGTTGTTCACGTGCCGCTGGGCGTCGATCGCCTCGGGCGGCACCGGGAACCGCTTGGTGAAGATGTCGATCATCAGAACATCCAGCCTCCGCCGAGCACGACCTCGGCCCCCTCCCCGCCGCCCGCCACGGTGAGGCTCACCAGGTTCCGGCGCCAGAGTCGCGCCACGACCCCGCCGCCACCGGCCACGTGCCAGTCCTCCAGCGTGAACCGGAGACCCTCCCCCTCGAACACCCGCCCGCCGTCCGCGAAGGCGACGAGCGCGATGCCCCCGAAGTCGCCGCGGTCGAAGACGTCCACGCGGATCTCCGCGTTCGCGAGCAGCAGGCCGGTGCCGAGCCAGCGTGGCGTGTCCGCGCCGCGGTAGGAGGATGGCCCGCCCAGCACGGTGAGGTCGCCTTCCCACACCGGGAGAACGGCGCGGGCGTCGAGCGTGGGCTCCCCGCCGAGGTCGGCCGCCACGAGGCGTCCCGCCAGCACGGCGCGCTCACGAACCGGGAGCCAGCCCCGCAGGTTCGCCCAGCCGCGGGTGTACCCGTCGCCGCCGGAGCCGGCCAGGACGCCCGCCTCGAGCAGGAGGCCGCGCCGGGTGCCGCCGTACTCGCGGTCGCGCGAGTCCCAGACCAGGGCGAGGCGTCCGGTGGCGTCGTCCTCGTCGAGGCCCCCGGGGAGCCCCGCCTCGAAGAGCGAGGCGCCCGGCAGCCCGCGCCATTCGGTCCGCGACGCGCCCGCGCCCACCGCGAGGTGCAGCGGCCCGGCGATCCGCCGCGTGACCTCCACCCCCGCGGCGTAGCGCGTGTGGCGGACGCGGTACCAGTATGGCGAGGCGTCGGTGACGAGGCCGTCGTCCTTCTCCGTGTCGTTGCCGGGGCCGAACCAGCCGAACCGCGCGTCCCGCGCGGCCTCCGCCCGCCCGCGGAGCCGCCAGCCGTCGGCGAGGAGCGGAGCCCAGGCGGTGAGTGACGCCGTGCGGCTGCCGTCGAACCCGGCGGCGGCGACGAGCACCAGTTCGCGGGCGGTGGTGACCCGCGCCTCGTAGGGGGCGCGCTGCTGCAGGTGGAGCCGCCAGCCGAGCTGGGGCAGGAAGACGTTCGCGCTCGGCAGCGCTACCGGGTGGTGGTGAAAGAGCGTGGCCGGCTCCTGCGCCGCGGCGGGCCACGCGGGGCCCGCCACGGCGAGGAGCAGTGCGGCCGCGCGCCTCACCGGCGCTCGTACAGGTACGCGGTGTCCTTCGCGGCCGCTTCCCGGCCGTCGTGCACGGCATACTTGCCCGGGGTGAAGGACGCCGCACCGTACTCGCCGTTCCGGTTCACCGCGTAGAAGGTGAGGCCGAACGTCGGCCGTCCACCGTCGTCCAGGAGCCGCGGCGGCGTCAGCGCCACCACGCGCCGGAGCGTCTCGAGGCAGGCGTCGGTGGGGCTCATCCCGCGCCGCATGTGCTCCACGGTGAGGAAGCCGCCGCAGACCATGATGTTCGACTCGCCGCGGCCGGTGGAGCCGGCGGCGCCGACGGTGTTGTCGCAGTACTGGCCCGCGCCCACGATCGGCGAGTCCCCGACCCGGCCGGGGATCTTCCACGCCAGCCCGCTGGTGGTCGTCACCGAGGAGATCTCCCCCTTCGCGTTCACCGCGTTCAGGTTGATCGTCCCGGTGGGCCGCGCCACCATCGCCTCGCCCTCGGGCACGTCGAGCCAGTCATCCGCCCTTCCGCGATTGGCACGCCAGGCGAGCCACTTCTGCCGCGACTCGGGGGTGAGCAGGTCCTCCTCCTTGAAGCCGTAGGAGAGGGCAAAGCGCTTCGCCCCCTCCCCCACGAGCAGGATGTGGTTGGTGTACCTGAGCACCAGCTTCGCCACCTCGCTCGGGGTCTTGATCCCCTCGAGGCATCCGACGGCACCGGCCCGCTTCGTCGGCCCGTGCATGCAGGAAGCGTCGAGCTGGACCACGCCCTCCTCGTTGGGAAGGCCGCCATAGCCGACCGAGCTGTCGGCGGGATCGAGCTCCTGGATCTTCACCCCCTCGACCGCGGCGTCGAGGGTATCGGCGCCCTGGAGCATCAGCTCCACGGCCTTCGAGACCGGGGCAAGGCTGTTGTTGGAGCTGATGGCGACGGGTCGGGCTGGCGGCGGCACGATGACCGCGGGCGCGGCGACGGCAGCCTCGGGGCGCACCAGCGCGGTGCCGGCCACGGCGGCGCCCGTGGCGCCGAGGAAGGCGCGACGGGAAAGCGGTTCGGACACGGGGAGCGGCTCCAGTGAAATGGCAGGGGACGACGGATACTCGTCCGGGGCCGCGTGCCTGTCAACTCGCCGTGGCACACGCCCTGCCACCGTTCCGCGGCATGCTCCTTCACCTGCCGCGCCCGCCTCGCGGGCGCTGGTCCGACACCCACCACGACCCGTTCGACCTGCTCCGGCGGGTGGTGGTGGTGCTCCTGCTGGCGGGCACCGCGGTGGCGCTCGTGCTCTGGGCCTCCGGGGTGGCGCCCCGGGCCCTGACGTTGGCGGGACTGCTCTGGACGGCCTCGGCGGCCGCGGCCTGGTTCCTCGGGATGGCGGGGCCCGCGGTCGACGCGCTCGCGCGCGTGCTGCAGGACGTGGGACTCGTCCGGGCCGCTGGCTTCTCGGAGATCGAGGCACTCCTGGCCCGCGGGCAGACCGCGCTGGCCGCGGAGCGATACGCCGAGCGCGCGGACGACCCCGACGACCGGGTCGAGGCCACCTGCCGGCGCGCCGTCCTCCTCGCGGGGCCGCTCTCCGCCCCGGCGCTCGCGGTGGCCGAGCTCGAGCTGCTGCGCGGGCGGACGCTCGACCCGGCCGAGGAGCGGAGGGTGGGCACCCTTCTCGCCGACCTCCACGCCCGGGCGCTCGGTGATCCCGGCCGCGCGATGGCGGAACTCCGGCGCCTGCTCGATACCCACCCCGCGGCCCCGGAAGCAGCCCGGTGGCGCCGGGAGCTCGCCGAACTCAAGGAAGGCGCCCGGTACTGAACCACCTCCGGGAAGGGCGAAATGCAAGCTTCGGCACCCACCGGTGATTCGCCGGATGCCGGCTCCCGGGCGCCTTCACGATTTCCAAGATTATGCACGACAACGACTTGGGCGCGCCAGCGCAGGACGAAGGCACGTCTCTTGCCATCGGATGACAGACTTCCCGTCGGTCAATTCCGCGGGGCGCATCCCCTCATCTCCGGAGCCTGCACCATGTTCAGGCGGTTCCTCGGCCTGGCCGCCATCGGCGCCCTCGCCCTCGTCGCCCGGCTCGGCTCGGCCCGGTGGGGAGCCCTCACGCCGGCGCCGCTCTCGCCTGCGTGATGCACGGCGGGGAGTTCCGGGATGCGGCCGAGGAGGACCTGGGGGATCGAGGGGATCGACGACCTCGGCGGGACCCTCGGCCTGGGGGCGAAGCTCGGCCACGGCCCGATGTTCTCGATCCGCGTGGACCTCGAGGACTTCATCTGCAGCGCGAAGTTCAACAGCGACACGGAGGAGTCGGACAGCAAGCTGCAGAATGACCTGCTGCTGTCGGCAGGGCTCAGCTTCGGCTCCTGGGCCGGGGGGCGGCGGAATCCCGGATCGCCGCTCTTCCATTCGGGGATGCGGCGCTCCTGCCGCGGGCGCGACGTGGCGACATGAGAGACTTTCTGGACAATCGCCACGCTTCCCGGCCGGAAAGGGAAGATTTCACAGAAGTCTCTCGACCAATTCGAGATTGAATCCTATCTTGGGGCCGCTGACGCAAGGGAGCGTCGCGGCCGGCAGGCCCCGGCCGCGCGCCGGGCAGTCCGCCTGCCCGGTGTCCGAATGCTGGCGGTTCCACCATCCTCAGGGAGGGAGTACCCTATGGCGTCCCGGATCAGCAAGGCAGTCGGCATGGTGCTCGTGCTCGCGGCGGTGACGGGTGTCCAGTCGGCCGCGGCCCAGAACGTCTCCGTCACCCCCTTCGTCGGGGCCTACCTGCCGGTCAGCGATGTGCTCGACGAGGGCGGCAATACGGTGAAGCAGAAGACCGGCGTTGCGTTCGGCGGCCGGCTCACCTACCAGATGCAGGGCAACTGGGGCATCGAGGGTGAGGTGGCCTATGCGGACTCGAAGCTCGAGGCCAATGACGTCGACGGCGAGGGTGGCAATGTCCTCTTCTTCGGCGCCAAGGCGATGTACTTCTTCCCGTCGGCCAGCAACTTCCGCGTGCATGCCGGCGCGGGCGTGGGCTTCACCAGCCGCGGCGGCGACGACTGGGACGGCGCCGACGAGAGCTCGACCATCGGCGGCATCGTGAACCTGGGCTTCACCACCCCGATCAGCGGGATGATCAAGCTCCGCATCGACGTCGAGGACTACATCGGCTCGATCGCGCCGGTCGACGGGGTCGACAGCAAGCTGCAGAACGACCTGCTGATCACCGCGGGCGTGATGATCCCCTTCGGCGGCAACTGAGCTGAAGCGGAGGGTTGATGGCGAAGGGCCCCGGCGCGAGCCGGGGCCCTTCGTGCGTTCGGCCCACGGGTCGAGGCTTCATCGGCGTTTCGCAAGGACTTCACCATCGGCCTCCGAGCTTTGGGGCGGCGGAACAGCGGGCGCCGGCAAGGTGCCGGACCCGCCGTCCCCCGAGGCAAGCACGCGCGGGGATACTCCCCGTGCGCACAAGGAGGTCTGGAATGAGAACTCCAAAGATCGGAACCGCGGTCGCGGCCGTCGTGCTGGCCCTTGGCCTGGCGGCGCGGGCCGAGGCCCAGCGCCCCATCGAACTGGGGGTGGACGGGACCCTCGCCCGGGTGACCAGCGACGGCGGCGACTTCACCACCATCGCCGTCCCCCTCGGCCGGGTCCGCGCGGGGTTCTACCTCAGCGACGTGCTCGCCCTGGAACCGTCGCTGGGCTTCAACTGGGTGGACACCGACGGCAGCTCGGCGACCTCCCTCAACCTGGGCGCCGGCCTGCTCTACCATTTCAAGGCGGATCCCGCGGTGGTGCGCCCGTTCATCGAGGGCAACGTCCAGCTGGCCTACGAGAAGGTCAGCGTCGACGCCCTGGACATCGACGAGAGCGACACGCAGTTCGCGGTCGGCGGCGGGGTGGGCGTGAAGGTGCCCCTGGTGAGCCGGATGGACCTGCGGCTGGAGGCCTTCGTGCAGCACGCCTTCGAGTCGGACGAGGTGCTCTCGTCCACGACCTTCGGGGCGCTGTTCGGGTTCTCGTTCTATACCCGCTAGACCCGGAACCCTCCCACGGCGCCGGTGAGGCGCTCCGCGGCCTCGGCGAGATGGTGCGCCGAGGCCGCGATCTCCTGCGTCGAGGCGGAGAGCTGCTCGGTGGCGGCGGCGATCTCCTCCGCGGAGGCGGCGTAGTCCTCGGTGCCGGCAGAGACCTCGCGCATGCGGTCGCCGATGCCGCCCACCAGCCCGCGGACCTCGTCGGCCGACTGCGAGATCCGGCGGGTCCACGCGTCGGTGGCGTCCGCGTCGGCCGCGACGCGGGCCAGCCCCTCGGCCGCCGCGCGCGCGGCGTCGCGCGCCGCGAGCCCGCCCTGGCCCAGCCGGAGCAGCCGCTCGCGCGCCGTCCGGACTCGCTCGACCACCTGCTCGACGGTCGTGCTCGTGGTGGTGGCGGCCTGCTGGGCCTGCCCGGCGAGCTTCCGGACCTCCTCGGCCACCACGCCGAAGCCGCGTCCCGCTCCCTGCGCGTCGCCGCGGGAGGCCTCGATCGCGGCGTTGAGCGCGAGCATGTGGGTCTGCTTGGCGATCGCCTTGGTCTGGGCGATGAACGCCTCGATCTGGGAGGAGGACTCGCCCAGCGCCTCGGCGTCGTCGGCGGCGCGCTCGGCCTCGCCCGCGAGGCGCTCGAGCTCGGCGGTGCTCGCGTCGAGCCGCTCCCGGTGGGAGCGGGCCAGCCGGGCCAGCGCCGCGTTCCGCTCGGCGGCCTCGACCGCGCCGGCGGCAAGGGCTTCGACGATGGCCAGGATCCGGCCGGCGTCCTCCGCCGCGGCACGCACGGTCTGCGCCTGGCGGTTGGCCCGCTCGGTGAGGTCCCCGGTGGTGCCGGCCACCTCCTGGGTGGAGGCCGACATCGCCTCGGTGGACGCGGAGATCTGCTGCGCCATCGCCGCGGCCTCCGCGGAGGCGTTGCGGATGGCGCCGACGAGGTCCCGCAGGCTCGCGACCATCCGCCCGATGCCGCCGGTGAGCGGGTCCCGCGCCGAGAGGCCCCCGACCTGCACCGTGAGGTCGCCTGCGGCCACGGCGGCCGCCACCGCCTGGGCCACCCCGAGTTGCCGGAAGACGCGGCGCTGGAGCCAGGCCGAGATGAACCAGGCGACGATGAGCAGGATCACGGCCACCACCCCGAGGGTGGCGGGGAGCTCCCCCGGCGCCGGACCGAGCCCGGTGAGGCGGTGGACGGCCCAGAGCGCGGCGCCGGTGGCGGCCACGGCCAGCAGGTAGAAGCCGCCGGGGACGCGCACGACGACGAGCGAGGGAACGCCGGCGAACCAGCGAGGCATTGGGCCCCCTGAAGGGGTGGTGACGGGGTGGTCCGGGGAAGGTTACGAACCCCGGCCCCCGCGCGGCAAGCGGGGCCCGCCCCGGCCCGTCCCCGGCCCGCTTAGATTTCCCGGTTCGCCATCACCCGAGCCCTGCCTGACGCATGCCCAATCGTCATTTCCCCGCCGACTCCTACGATCCCCAGGCGGTCGAGGCCAGGTGGCAGGCCCGCTGGGCCGAGCGCCGCACCAACGAGCCGGACCTCGACCGGGCGGCCCGGCCGTTCTACAACCTCATGATGTTTCCCTACCCCTCCGCGGAGGGCCTCCACGTGGGGAACATGTTCGCCTTCACGGGGAGCGACACCTACGGGCGGTTCAAGCGGCTCCAGGGGTACGACGTCTTCGAGCCGATGGGGTTCGACGCCTTCGGCATCCACAGCGAGAACTACGCGATCAAGGTCGGGGTGCACCCGGCGGAGCTGATCCCGCGGAACATCGCGAACTTCACGCGCCAGCTCACGCGCATCGGGGGCATGTTCGCCTGGGACCACGTCCTCTCGACCACGGACCCGGCGTACTACAAGTGGACCCAGTGGATCTTCCTCCAGCTCCTCAAGGCCGGGAAGGCGTACAAGAAGCAGGCTGCGGTCAACTGGTGCCCGAACGACAGGACGGTGCTGGCCAATGAGCAGGTGGTGGACGGGCACTGCGAGCGGTGCGGCGCGGCGGTGGAGCAGCGCTTCCTCGAGCAGTGGTTCTTCCGGATCACCGACTACGCGGGGCGGCTCCTCGCGAACCTCGACGACCGGTCGAAAATGGACTGGTCGGACACGACCACCACGGCGCAGCGGAACTGGATCGGGCGCTCGGAGGGGGCGGAGCTGGACTTCGCGCTCGAGGGCGGCGGAGCCATCCGGGTGTTCACCACCCGGCCGGACACCGTCTTCGGCGCGTCGTTCATGGTGCTCGCGCCGGAGCACCCGCTGGTGGACCGGCTCACGACCCCGGAGCGGCGGGCCGAGGTGGAGGCCTACCGTGCGGCCGCGGCGAGGCAGGACCTCGTCACCCGCAAGGTGGCCGGCAAGGAGAAGACCGGCGTCTTCACCGGGGGGCACGCCGTCAATCCCGCCACCGGCGCCCCGGTGCCGGTGTGGATCGCCGACTACGTGCTGATGGAATACGGCACCGGCGCCATCATGGCGGTGCCGGGGCACGACGAGCGGGACTTCGCGTTCGCCGGGAAGTTCGGCCTGCCCGTGGTGCGCGTGGTGGCGGGCGAGGGCGAGGACGCCGGCGCGCCACTCACCGAGGCGTTCGTGGAGGACGCGGGCGGCCGGCTGGTGAACTCCGGCCGGTTCGACGGGCTGGCGGTGCCGGAGGCGGCCCCCGCGATCGTGGCCTGGCTCGCCGACCGGGGCACCGCGACGCCGACGGTCCGGTACCGGCTCCACGACTGGACCATCTCGCGCCAGCGGTACTGGGGCCCGCCCATCCCGGTGATCTACTGCGACGCCTGCGGCACCGTGCCGGTGCCGGAGGACCAGCTGCCGGTGCTGCTCCCTCCCATCGAGGACTTCCGGCCCGATGACACCGGGGTGTCGCCGCTCGCGCGGCACGAGGAGTGGTACTACGTCCCGTGTCCCGCCTGCGGCGCGCGCGCGCGCCGCGAGACCGACGTGTCGGACACCTTCCTCGACTCGGCGTGGTACTACCTCCGCTACCCGAGCACCGGGTTCGCCGACCGCCCGTTCGACCCGGCGCGCACCGCGACGTGGTGCCCGGTCACGATGTACATCGGGGGAAACGAGCACGCGGTGCTCCACCTGCTCTACAGCCGGTTCATCGCGATGGTGCTCCAGGAACAGGGCCACGTCGGCTTCGAGGAGCCGTTCCGGCGCTTCCGGGCGCACGGCCTGATCGTGAAGGACGGCGCCAAGATGTCGAAGTCGAAGGGCAACGTCGTGGTGCCCGACGAGTACATCGCGAAGTGGGGCGCCGACGCCTTCCGGCTCTACCTGATGTTCCTCGGCCCCTTCCAGGAGGGCGGGGACTTCCGGGACGAGGGCATCAGCGGCCCGCGCCGGTTCCTCGACAAGGTCTGGGCACTCGTCCGGCAGTGCGAGCAGACCACGCTGACGGGCAGCGAGATCCACAAGGGCGTGGTGGTGAAGTGGCACCAGACCAAGAAGAAGGTCACCGAGGCGATGGAGGCGCTGAGCTACAACACCGCCATTGCGGCGCTGATGGAGCTGCTGAACGCGGTCCGGGAGTCGAACTGCACCGACCGGCACCTGGTGAAGGAGCTGGTGGTGATGCTGGCCCCCTTCGCGCCCCACTTCGCCGAGGAGTGCTGGGAGCGGCTGGGCCACGAGACCAGCGTCTTCGACGCGACGTGGCCGGCCTGGGACCCGGCGCTGACGGTGGAGGACCGGATCGAGATCGTGATCCAGGTGAATGGGAAGACCCGATCCAAGGTGGAGGTGGCCCGGGGTGCCGGCGAGGAGGCGGTGCTGCGGGCTGCGCTCGCCGACGAGGCCACCCTCCGGTTCACCGACGGGAAGGAGATCCGGAAGCGGATCTACGTGCCGGGTCGGCTGGTGAACCTGGTGGTGGGGTGAGCGACCGGAAAGCGACGGAGCGACGGAGCTTCCGGGTGTTCCAGGGGCTGAAACACCGGCCGGCATTGCGGCGTGGGCTGGGGGGTTCCCCCAGGGCCCTGGTGCGACGTTTCACGCCTCCCTGGCATCCCTAGAACGACATGTCCCGGACCCTGGTGATGGATTCCTTCCTCCTGGCGGACGCCGAGTCGGTCGTGGCGCGGGCGCGCGCCGGCGACGCGGCGGCGCTGGAGGCCATCTACCGCGCGTTCGAACCCCCCGTCTACAACCTGGCCCGCCGCATCTGCCGCTCGGTGGAGGACGCCGAGGACGTGCTCCAGGAGACCTTCTTCGAGGTCTGCCGGAGCATTCGCACGTTCAGGGCCGAGGGGAGCCTCTGGGGCTGGATCCGCACCATCGCGGCGAGCAAGGCGCTGATGCGCCTCCGGCGCAACAAGTACCGCGACACCGACGAGCTGCACGACGAGGTGGTGGCCTTCCGCCGGGAGGACGTGGGCCTCCGGATGGACCTCGAGGCGGCGCTCGAGCGGCTCTCCGACACCGCCCGGGCGGTGGTCTGGCTGCACGACGTCGAGGGCTACACCCACGACGAGATCGCCGCCCTGATGGGCAAGACCACCAGCTTCTCCAAGTCGCAGCTCGCCCGGGCGCACCAGCGGCTCCGCCGCTGGCTCGGCGAGGAGGTGGTCGCGTGAGCGGGCACCTGTCGCTGGAACAGCTCCTCGCGCTGCGGGAGCCGGGTGTCGAGCCCGGCACCGCCGAGGCGCGGGCGCACCTCGATGGCTGCGCCGCCTGCGCGGAGGAATTCCGCCGGCTGGAGCAGCGGGCGGCTCGGCTCCGCGCCCTGCCCGGGCTCCGGCCCGCGCGGGACCAGTGGGCGGCGGTGCAGGCGCGGCTCGACGCGGAGCGCCGGCGGCGCCGGGCGCGGTGGGCGGGAGTCGGGAGCGTGGCGCTCGCGGCGTCGCTCCTCGCGGCGGTGGTGGTCCGCGACCTCGCGGCCCCCGCGCGGCTCGAGGCTTCCACCGAACTCGGCTCGGTGATGGCGCAGTCGCGCATGCTCGAGGAGGCGATTCGCGCCTACGGCCCGGAAGCGCGTGTCGTGGACGGGTACACCGCCGCGATCGCCGGCGAGCTCGAGGAGCGGATCGCCCGGCTGGACCGCGAGCTGGAGTCCTCGCAGTTCCTGGAAGAGGACGAGCGCCAGGACGTGATGGTGCAGCTCTGGCGGGAGCGGGTGGGCCTGCTCGACGCACTGGTGGACGTGCACCTCGCCAGCGCCAGCAACGTGGGGCTCTGACCGTGCGCGCCCGCCTCGTTCCCGCGCTGGTGCTCGCCGCCGCCCTCCCGGCCGCGGCCCAGGAGCCGGTCCGCCAGCCGCAGCCGACCCCCCCGCCGGCGCAGGCGCCGCGCCTGCGGGCGCCGCGGCTATCCGAGCGCGCCTTCGAGGTGCAGGTCTTCCCGCTCCGGCGCGCGCGGATGGGCATCACCGTGAGCATCGAGCCGCAGCCGACCGACTCGGTCGGCGCCCTGGTCACCGCCATCTCGCCGGGCGGCCCGGCGGACCGGGCCGGCCTCCGCTCCGGTGACCTCGTCGTGCGGCTGTCGGGCCGGAGCGTGCTGGCGGTCGGGTCCGGACCGGGAGCGGCGATGGAGCGGACGGTCTCGCCCGGCCTGCGGCTCATCGAGCTGGCGGCGCGGCTCGACCCGAACGACACCGTGGCCGTCGAGTTCCGCCGCGGCCGCGAGCGGCGCACCGTCAGCCTCGTCACGGCACCGGAGCCGGACTATCAGGTGCTGGTGGCGCGGCTGGACTCGATGCGGGGCACGCAGGAGATGGTGCGGGTCGGAGTGCTCGAGCGGGCCCTCGCCGAGCGGCAGGCGGAACTGGCCCGGGTCGCGGAGCGGCAGGCGGAACTGGCCCGGACCTATGAGCGGCTTCCCGCGATGCGGCCGGCGCCCGAGGCGATGGCCTGGGTCCGCCTCGCCGGCCCGCTCGCCGGCCTCGAGTTCGCGACGATGAACCCCTCGCTGGCGGAGTACTTCGGCACCGGGAAGGGGGTCCTGGTCACGCGGGCCGTCGCCGGCGCGCCGTTCGGGCTGCGCGGCGGGGACGTGATCCTCTCGGTGGACGGCCGGACGCCCTCGGGGCCGGCGCACCTGGCACGCATCCTCAAGAGCTACGAGCCGGGCGAGCGGGTCACGCTCGACGTGCTCCGGAGCCGGAAGCGCCTCACCCTCACCGGCGTCCTCGAGTCGGCGCCGGCCGTGGCGCCGGTTCCGCGCCGCTAGGTTCCGGGGGTGGAGACGCCCCCTCCGACCCCCGACTTCCGCCCGCGCCGGCTGCTCCTGCTTGCGGCCCGCGCCCTGCGCCGCCGCTGCCCCAACTGCGGGCACGGCGGGATCTTCCTCTCCCACTTCCGGCTCCGCTCCACCTGCCTGGAATGCGGCCTCCGCCTCGACCGGGGGGAGCCGGGGTACCAGGTTGGCGCCTACATGTTCAACCTGATCGCGGCCGAGCTGGTGTTCAGCGCGATCTTCATCGCGGTGCTCCGCGCCACGTGGCCCGACCCGCCGTGGGCCCTCCTGCAGTACGGCGGCGCCGCACTCATGATTCTCATGCCGGTGGCGTTCTACCCGCTCGCCAGGACCCTCTTCCTCGCGTTCGACCTGGTGTTCCGGCCGGCGGGGGCGGAGAGGTAGGGGGCGGCCCGGGGCGGCTGGAGGTACGCCCGGCAGTCAGCCGTCCCAGCAGCCCCCAAGCGCGACGCCCGACCACCGACAAGGGACGGGGCCGGGCGCCGCTTCGCTTCCGGGCGGGAGAATCAGGCCGTGGGATCGGCCTGCGTCCGGAAGAGGAACTGTTCCAGGTTGCCGTAGAGGAACTCCTTCGCCTTCGGGTCCCTCAGGTTGATCCCGTAGTGGTTGATCAGCGCCTGCTGCTGCTGCAGCCACTCCCCCCAACAGGTGCCGCAGATCTCGTCGAAGACCCGCCGGCCCAGGTCAGTGGGGAAGGGACGGAACGGCATCGCCTCCCGGGTCTGCCCGCAGCGGGTGCAGTTGATGGTGGGCATGGCGGGGAAGATAGCCGCGAGCCACGAATCGCGAGCGTGCCCGAGGGGAGGGAACTCGTGACTCGTGACTCGTGACTCGTGACCTACCGCGGCAGCGCCAGCCGCTTGAGGTCACGCACGCCGGTCGAGGTGCCCATCCCCACGCCGATGGCGAAGAGCGCCGAGGCGGTCTGGGTGATGAACGGCAGCATCGCCAGGGGCCACGCCACGATCGCGGCCACCCCCGCGGCGATGAACGGCGCGGCGGGCGAGTAGACCGCGTCCACGAAGCGGAGCCGGCTCCGCACGAACCGCCGGGCGGCGACGAACCCGAACACCCCCGCGACGGCGATCACGCCCACTTGCAGCAACCCCCACATATGACGCTCCGGAAGCTTGTGTGTTGCATTACGAAACAGCGGCCCGGAATGTTTCAGCTACCAACGCACGACGCAGCTGCCCCACAGGAACCCGGAGCCGAAGGCAGTGAGCACCAACAGGTTACCGGGCTGCACCCGACCGGACCGGACGACCTCGTCGAGGGCGATCGGGATGGTCGCACTGGTGGTGTTGCCGTAGCGCTGGATGTTGTTGTAGACCTGGTCGTCCCGGAGCCCGAGGCTCTTCTGGACCGCCTCGGAGATCCGGAGGTTTGCCTGGTGCGGGATCAGGAGGTCCACATCGCCCAGGCCGAGCCCCGCTTTCGCGAGCGCCCGCCCCACCGACTCGGGCATCTTCGTCACCGCGTGGCGGAAGACCTCCTTCCCGTCCATCTGCAGCCAGTGACGCCCGGCCTCGAGATCGGCCGCGCTGATCCGCGGGTGCCGAGCGGAACTCGGCGCGTCCACCCAGAGCTTGTCGGCGTGGGCGCCGTCGCTGCCGAGGTCGAAGGCGAGGAGGCCACGGTCGGGGGAAGGGCTCTCGCCGACCACCACGGCGCCGGCGCCGTCGGCGAAGATCACGTTGACGTTCCGTCCCTCGGTGGTCATGAGCATCCCGGTGGACTGGATCTCCTGCCCGACGACGAGGAGGCGCCGGTACATCCCGGTCCGTACCCAGGCGTCGGCCACCGCGAGGGCGTAGATGAACCCGCTGCACTGGGTGCGCACGTCGATCGCGGGGATCGGTCCCGCGCCGAGGCGCTGCTGGAGGTAGACGCCGCCGCCGGGACAGAAGTGGTCGGGAGAGCTGGTCGCGTAGACGATCGCGTCCACGTCGCCGGGTGCCATGCCCGCCGCGTCGAGGGCCTTGAGCGAGGCGGCGTGGGCAAGGTCGGCGCCGGTCTCCCCCTCGCGCACCCAGCGGCGCTGCTCGATGCCGGTGCGGGTGCGTATCCACTCGTCCGACGTGTCCACCCGCCGGGCCAGTTCGTCGTTGGTCACGACGAGGTCCGGCACGTGGAAGCCGGTGCCGAGGATGTGGGCTCGGGTCAAGGGCGATCCGTCCGTGGGGGTTCGGGGGGGAAGGTGCAGGTTGCCGGGGAAAAGGTCAAAGGTCGGAGGCGGGGACCTTTGACCGTCAGTTCCGCAGCAGGTACGACAGCTTCAGGAAGAACCCGTCCTCCTGGCGCTGGAGCTCGCCGAAGTCGAAGGCCCCGCCCCCGCCGAGCGTGGCGCCGTACCCGATGAAGGCCGCCGTGCCGGGCACGGGCTCGTAGGCGATGAGCCAGTCGGTGCGGAGCCCGTTGTCCTCCTCCTCTCCCGCCGGCGCGCCATCCACCAGCAGCGGGTCGCCGGTGCCCGGGTCCCGCAGCGCCGCGCGCCGTTCCGCGCGGTACTCGGTGATCACGCGGAAGAAGAGGGCGCGGGTCGGCTGGTAGTGGATGCCGATCCGGGGGAGCACGGACCGCCCGAATTCGGAGCCGTCCTGCCGCTCGAGCCGGGCATAGGTCACGCTGGCCGACGCGCGGAGCGACGGCACCGGGCGCACCTCGACCTCGCCCACCACCTCGAATGCCCGGCCCTCGGCGGCCTCGTCGAAGAGCGGGACGGCGCCGACCTCCACGCCCAGGTCCGCTTCCCAGTGCCGGAAGGTCGGCGTCCGGGCCTCGACCGAGCCGCTCCAGAGCCCGTCCACTCCCCCCACCGGCGCGAACGGCAGCGGGCCGCCGGGCGCGTCCACCTGGTACGCGGCGTAGGAGGCGGGGTCGAAGTCGTAGAATGCCCGCCCGACACTCCCGTTCAGCTGCCAGCCCCCGCGCCACGTGGTGTTGAAGTTGGCCTCGTCCTCGCCCTCGAGTGCATCACCGGCGTCGAAGCCGGAGTAGTCCCACAGCCGGTTGAGCCCGACGAACGTGGTGAAGTTCTCGATGGCCGCGCCGGGGGCGCCGTACCAGGAGAAGCGGTTGAAGGCGCGGGCGGTGACGACGTCGGTGCGGTTGACGAAGCCGGCCGCGGTGGCGAAGTCGGGGCTGATGCCGTTCACCTGGTAGTTGAAGCCCCAGGCCCGGCCGGTGCGGTCGAACTCGAGCTTCCAGAGCGGCCCGGTCCGGGTGCCCCCGGCCTCGCCGGTCCAGGAGCCGGCGGCCTGGGCCTCGAGGAAGTAGAGCCGGGCGAAGACGATGCGGGCGTCGGCCGAGGCGACCCGGTTGTAGCGGCTGCCCTCGCTCCGGTCGGTGAGGGTGAGGCCGACGAGCGAGTTGCTGCCGACGTCACCACGGAGCCGGAGGATGTTGAACACGGCGTTCCCCTCGGCCTCGCCGTCCACCGCCGCCAGGTAGGCGAGGCCAAGGCGGCCGAACTTCCCCGTCAGCTTGGCCCCCACGTCGGGCTCCACGATGCGCCGGGTGTAGACCAGCTGGTTCGGGGTGGAGAAGAGCTCGATGCCCTCGAGGAAGAAGGGGCGCTTCTCCGGGATGAAGAGGGCGAAGCGCTCGTTCACCGTGACCAGCCCGACATCGGACTCGACGGTGCTGAAGTCGGGGTTCACGGTGGCATCGAACGCGAGCTTGGAATACCCGAGCTTGAGGTTCGCGCCGACGTTCGGGTCGGGATCCTCCCGGCGGAATGCGCCGCTCGGATCCCGCGACCCCCGCCAGCTCGTGGTCAGGAAGGGTTGGGCCTCGACCACCATGCCCCGGTCGAGGTCGTGGAGGCCGGCGAGGGATCCGCTCTGGGTCAGGAAGCTCGCGTTGGCCCGGCGGACGTCGGTCCAGGTGTCCTCGTAGCCGGTGCGCTGGGTGATCCGGGTGACGTTGAAGCCCCAGACCTGCTCCCCGCTTCCGGGGGAGCGGAGGCTGCTGAACGGGATGCGCAACTCGACGACGTAGCCCCCGGGGGTCCGGATGCCCCTGGACTCCCAGGAGTAGTCGGGATTGAAGTCGTCGGAGGCCCCGAAGAGGTTCCCGGCGCTGCCGGTGCCCTCGCTCCGGACCCCGTCGGCCTGGGCGCCGAGCGGGTTGACCGCGAAGAAGTACGCGCGCCGGCGGTCGTTGAAGGTGTCGAGGAAGAGGGTCACCCGGTCGTCGTTGCCGAGGTTGTCCCGGTCGGCGACGGTGGCGCGGATGGCCCCGGGGTCGGAGTCGAAGGCCCGGATGCCGACGTGGAGGGCCCGCGGCGAGTACCAGATCAGGATCTCGGTGCGCTCGGCCGCGGGCCGACCGTCGGAGGGCTGGTACTGGTGGAAGTCGGTGAGCCGGGCCGCCGTGCTCCAGGCCGGCTCGTCCAGCAGGCCGTCCACCGTGACGGACTCGGCGGCGGCCGCCTCGATCCGGGGGATGACCACCCGCGGCGCGCCGGCGCCCGGCACGCCGGTCCTGCCGACGGCGGCCGCCGGCTCCGGTTGCTGCAGTGCGGCGAGGAGGAGGAAGGTGAGCACGGGGGCGGAAGGTAATGGGGTGGTCGAGGGAGTCGGGAGCCAGGGGTCACGAGTCGCGAGTCGCGAGACGGGTCCACCGGCTCGCGACTCGTGGCCCGGGACTCGGGACTACTCGTACCGCAGCGCCTGGATCGGGTCGAGCTTCGAGGCCCGGCGCGCCGGGACGATGCCGAAGAAAAGCCCCACCGCCGCGCTGAAGAGGAAGGCCAGGGCCACCGCACCCGGCGAGACGGACATGTTCCAGTGCTGCCACTTGGCCAGCAGGAGGGACGCGCCGCTGCCGAGCAGGATCCCGATGGCCCCGCCGACGAGGCAGAGCACCAGCGCCTCGATGAGGAACTGGAGCAGGATGTTGCCCGGCGTCGCGCCGAGCGCCTTCCGGATGCCGATCTCGCGGGTCCGCTCGGTGACCGAGACCAGCATGATGTTCATGATCCCGATGCCGCCCACCATCAGGCTCACCCCGGCGATGCTGGCAAGCAGGATGGTGAAGACCTGCGTGGCGGCCTGCTGGGTGGCGAGGATTTCCTGCTGGTTCCGGATCTGGAAGTCGTTGTCGCCGCCGGGCCGTATCTTGTGCTCTCGCCGGAGCACCCGCTCGATGTCCACCATTCCCTGCTCGAGCGGCACCCCGTCGGCCACCTGGACCGAGAGGGAGCGGATGCGGTCGGAGCCGAAGACCCGGAAGCGCGCGGTCTGGAGCGGGATCAGGATCTGCTCGTCGGGGTTGTTCCACGACCCCTGGGATCCCTTCTCGCTCAGCACGCCGATGATCTCGAAGGGGATGCCGCGCAGGCTGATGGTCTGCCCGACCAGGGCCGCGGGGTTCATCTCCAACATGCCCGGCACCGAGGCGCCGAGGACGGCGTAGCGCTGCCGGGCCTCGTTGTCTCCGGCGGTGAACATCCGGCCGGTCGTCACGGAGTAGTTCCGCACCGTGGCGTAGTTGGGCGTGGTCCCGATGATGTTCACGTTCAGGTTCTTGTTGCCGTACTCGAGCTGCAGGCTGCCCTGCATCTCCGGCACCACCGCCGAGAGCTGGAGGGCGTCCCGCTGCAGCGCCTCCGCGTCGTCCACCGTGAGGCTCACCCGGTTGCCCGAGGCCACCCCGCGCATGAACGACTGCCCCGGGAAGATGGTGAGCAGGTTGGCCCCGAGGGAGTTGATCCGCTCCTCGATGGCCTTCTGCGCCCCGGTTCCCAGCGCCACCATGGTGATGACGGCGCCGACGCCGATGATGATGCCCAGCATCGTGAGCATCGACCGCAGCTTGTTGGCGCGGATGGACTGGAACGCCACCCGCAGGATCTCGTCGAGAAGCATCGCTACCTCGCGGTCCCGGTCCGGGCGGTGCCCGACTGCTGGGACGACATGCCCGGCACGGCCCCGCCGCCGGTCATCCGGTTGACCCGCTCGCGGAACTCCTGCTGGGACTGGATCAGGCTCGCGCTGGGCAGCGTGAGCACCGAGTCCCCCGCCTGCAGGCCCTCGGTCACCTCGCTGTACTCGAGGTCGGTGAGGCCGGTCCGGATGCGGACGGGAGTCGGCGTGCCGTCCTTCAGGGTGAAGACGATGTACTGGCCCCCGAACTGGTAGTCGGTCGACGGGGCCCGGGCCTGGCCGCCGGCGCGGTTCCCCATCGCGGAGCGCATCTTCTGCATGGCCGCGCGCTCGGCGGCGCTCAGCTCCTCTCCGTTCCGCAGCTTGCCGAAGGCGGCGCGGACCTGGGCCTCGGTGACGCCCTCCGGCAGCGGGATCTCGCGCCCGTCGGGGGTGGTCATCGTGTTCTTCGGCCTGGCGGCCCCGGTGTCGGCCGGGGCGCCGCCGAGGGAGGCGCTGCCATTCGGCGCGGCCGCCGGGTCCGAGGCCCGGGTCAGCGTCTCCAGCACCTTCTCCGCGTCCAGGCCGAGCACTGCGGCGGCGGAGGCGACGTCGCGGTCGGTCCGGAGGGCGGTGTTGGGGACGGCGAGGACCCCCTCCCGGCGCCCGATGTGGACCTCCACCTCGGCGCTCATCCCGGGCTTGAGGAGCCCGTTCCGGTTGTTGATCCGCACCAGCACCGGGAACATCGTCACGTTCTGCTGGGTCTCGGCCTGCGGCTCGACCTTCAGCACCTCGCCGTCGAAGGGCTGGTTGGGGAAGGCGTCCACCGTGACGGTGGCCCGCTGCCCCGGCTGGATCTTGCCGATATCGGTCTCGTCGATGAGGGTCCGCACCCGCACCAGGCCGAGGTCGGCCATGGTGAGCAGCACGGTGCCGCCGCTCGCCGCGGTGGTGGGGGAGGAGATGACCGTGCCGCGCTCGACCAGCTTGGTGATGATCGTGCCGGTCATCGGCGCGCGGATCTCGGTGTCGCCCAGCTGGATGCGGGCGTTCTCCACCGCCACCTGGGCGTTGACGACGTTCGCCTTGGCGTTGGCGTAGTCGAGCACGGCCGTCTCGTACTCGGTCTGGGTGATCGACTGCGACTTGAAGAGCTCCTCGGAACGGCGCTTCTGCGCGTCGGCGTTCTGGAGCCGCGCCAGGGCGACCTCGAGGTTGGCGTCCGCCTGCGCGACGGTGTTCCGGGCCTGGCGGCGGTCCACCTGCACCATCAGGGTGCCGCGCGGGACCAGCTGGCCGGTCTCGACGTGGATCTCGGTGATCTCGCCCGAGGCCTTGGACTTCACCTCGACGAGGGTATCGGGCTCGACCGACCCGGAGGCCCGGGCCGAGACCACGATGTCGCGGCTCTCGACCGGCACCGCCTGGTAGATCGGCGGCGGGACTTCCTTCTTGCACGCCGCCGCGCCGAGGGCGAGGGCGGCGATGATGATGCGGCGCATCAGGCAGTTCCTTCCGTGGCGAAGTCGCTCTCGACGGTGCCGTCCCGCAAGTGGATCTGGCGCCGGGCGTGCGCGGCGATGTCGTGTTCGTGCGTGACCAGGATGATGGTCTGGTCCTGTTGGTAGAGCTCGTCGAAGAGGGCCATGAT
Organism: uncultured Gemmatimonadales bacterium; assembly: GCA_963717315.1. GTDB lineage: Bacteria > Gemmatimonadota > Gemmatimonadetes > Gemmatimonadales > GWC2-71-9 > JAICEH01. The sequence goes on along the minus strand of CAVQWA010000046.1, from coordinate 4,668 downwards.
CTCGGTGCTCGTGGCCGAGTCGAGGTTCCCGGTCGGCTCGTCGGCGAGCAGGATGCTGGGCGAGTTCACGAGGGCCCGCGCGATGGCCACGCGCTGGCGCTGGCCGCCGGAGAGCTCGTTCGGGCGGTGGTGCATCCGGTCGCCCAGGCCGACGCGGGTGAGCGCGAGCTCGGACGCCCGCCGCCGCTCCTTGGAGCCGGTGCCGGCGTAGATCAGCGGCAGCTCCACGTTGTGCAGCGCCGAGGCGCGCGGGAGCAGGTTGAAGGTCTGGAAGACGAACCCGATCTCCTTGTTCCGGATGCGGGCCAGCTGGTTGTCGCCGAGGTCGGAGACCCGGTAGCCGTTGAGCCAGTACTCGCCCTCGGTGGGCGTGTCGAGGCACCCGACGACGTTCATCAGGGTGGACTTGCCCGAGCCGGAAGGCCCCATGATGGCGACGTACTCGTTCTTCCGGATGGTGAGGTCCACCCCCCGGAGGGCGCGGACGATCTCGCCGCCCATGTCGTACTCCCGCTTGAGGCCGCGGGTGACGATGATCGCGTCCCGCGGCACGTCCGCGGGGAGCAGGGCCATCCGTTCCCCGGTGTCGAGCAGGTCTCGGCTCACAGCTGCCGTCCGATCAGGGCCTCGATCTGTGCCTTGGCCCGGAGATAGGTGAAGCGGGCGTTCACTTCGTCCACGCCCGCCTGGGTGAGGGATTCCTGCGACTGCAGGATGTCGATGATGGTGGAGGCCCCCAGCCGGTACCGCTCGTTCTGCACCCGGAGGTCCTCCTCCGCCGCGCGGACCGAAGTCCGCGCGATCTCGAGCCCGAGCCGTGCCGCCTCGAGGTCGGCGAGGTAGCCGATGAGCGCCGAGGACACCTGCCGGCGGGCGTCCGCGGCGTCGGCTTCGGCGTTGTCGGCAGCGACGCCGCTCCGCACCACGTTTTCCTCGCGGCTGAAGCCGTTGAACAGGGCCCAGCTGCCCGAGAGGGAGATGGAGCGGGAATGGCTGAGCCGGAGCGGGTCGTCCGACTGGGCCGCGCCCGACCAGTTCACGCGCCCGCCGAGGTTGAGCGTCGGCCAGTAGGCGGCCTTCGCCTGGGCCACCGCTGCCCGCGCCGCGTCGGACGAGGCGGCGGCGCTCCGCACCCGGGGCGAGTTGGCCAGCGCTTCCTGGAGCACGGCGGCGGTGTCCACGGTCGTGAGGACGCGGGTCACCGACGAGTCGGCGACGGCGCCGACGCGCCCGTCCCGGCCGACCAGCCGCCCGAGGTTCGCCTCCGAGCGCGCCAGCTCGGCTTCCACCGAGAGCACGTTCACCTGCGCCTGTCCGAGCTGCACCAGGGAACGGAGCGAGTCGGAGCGGGTGGCCGAGCCGTTCTGCAGCTTGGCCACCGCCACCTTGAGCTGCTCCTCCGCCCGGCGCACGCTGGCCTGGCGGACGAGGAGCAGTTCCTCGGCCGCGAGGACGTTGAGGAACTCCTGGGTCGTCTCGAGCGCCACGGTGTAGCGCGCGTCGATCAGCCCGGCCTCCGCCGCCAGGAGGTCCGCGTTGGCGGCGCGCCGCTCGGCGCCGCGGCGGAACCCGGTGAAGACATCCCAGTTGGCGCTCAGGCCGGTGCTGGCGTTGTCGGACGTCCTGTCGCCCGGAATCACCTGCCCGGTGTTGAGGTCCACCCGGGGTTCGCCGGCGGTGTAGGACCTGCCGGTGGAGGCCGAGGCGCTGAGGCTCGGCAGCCAGGAGCCGAAGGCGGAGCGGCGCGAGGCCTCCGCGCTCCGGACGCTTCCGACGGCCCGCACGGCGGAGGGGCGCGACTGCTCGGCGAGGCGGATCGCCTCGTCCAGGGTGAAGGCCGGCCGCTCCTGCGCCGCGACGGGAGCCGCCGCCAGCGCGAGGAAGAGGACCAGGTATCGCACGTGCATCTATCTCTCCCGACGCCGTTGCTCGGCGTCCTGGCGTCCGATGATCGAGTCGTAGCGGGCCTGCTGCTCCGGCCTGAGCTGGGCCCGGATGTCCGAACGGACGCGCGTCCGCAAGGTTTCATACCGGGGACGGGATGCCGCCCAGACCGAGTCGAAGCCCGGCTGGTACCGGTCCAGCACGGCCCGGACGCTGTCCCGCTGCTCGGTGCTCAGGTCGAGCTGGCGGGTGAGCCGGGTGAGGTGGCCGCCCGCGCCCGCGGACCGGCGAGGCCGGGGGTCCGGGTCGCCCAACTGGCGGCCCACGAGGAGGCCGACGCCGCCGCCGGTCAGGAAGGCGGCGAGGAGGAGCAGCAGCGCGCTCCGCCGCGGGGGCATCATCATTCGAGTTCCCCCAGGGCGGCGATCAGCACCACCTCACGGCCCGGCCGTTCGGCCGCGGCCACCATGGCCTCGACTCCGCCGGAGCCGAAGGCCTGGTCGAGGCTCGCGGTGGGGGCCGAGCCGAGCCGGATTGACCAGAGCCCGGCGGCGAGCAGGAGCGTGGCGGCGGCGGCCAGCCCCGGCCACACCCAGCGGGCGAGCACCTCGAGCGGGGAATCCGCGGCGAGGGCGGCCCGGAAGCGGGACGCAAAGGCCGCGTCGCCCGAGGGACCGAGCGCGGCCCGCAGGGCGGCGCCGAGCTCCGGGTCGGGTCGGCTGTCGAACGGCATCAATCCAGTCATCCGGTCTCTCCCGCGTACGACTCCAGTTCGGGCCGGAGGGCGCGGCGCGCCCGGAACACGTCGGAGCGCACCGTTCCTTCCGCCACGCCGAGCAGTTCCGCGATCTCGGCGTGGGACCAGCCCTCGACATCGAACAACACCACTGCGGTGCGCTGCCGCTCCGGAAGGGTGGCCAGCGCGGCCAGCAACCGGTCGCCGAGCAGGGCCCGTCCCGCCTGCCGTTCCGGGCTCGCGGAGCCCGAGGGAAGGTCGGGCGGGAGCGCCACGGCCCGGCGGGCGATACGCCGGCGCAGGGCGTCGGTGGCGGCGTTCACCACGATCCGCAGCAGCCAGGGACGGAATGGCCGGGACGGGTCGTACCGATCGATGGCCCGCCAGGCGGAGAGCAACGCATCCTGCACGGCGTCGTCGGCGTCCTCGGGGCTGCCCAGGATGCCGCGGGCGACGCGCCGGGCGGTCGGGGCCCACTCGAGGGCGAGCCGGCCGAATGCCTCCCGGTCCCCGCGGGACGCGGCGGCCCGGAGGGCGGCGTCATCCACGTCTGTTGTACGCACGGGGGAGGGCGGCCGTTGCGGGGCTCAATCCCCCCGCCGGCGGAGGGCCTCTCGCGCGGCGGAGAGGGCCAGCCACGCGGAGAGGACGGCCACGATCGTGGCCATCGCGCGAGGGAGGAAGAAGAAGAGCGCGGCGACCACGAGAAGGAGGCCGGCCAGCGGGCCGAAGACCGACCGGCGGGCGCCGGCCAGGACGCTGCGGAGGGTGCGCCCGGCGCGGTAGCCGCGCTCCCGGAGCCGCGGTGGCGGCATGGGGACGCGCTCCTCGGGCAGGGTGCGCTCGAAGGCGGTGGGGAGGACGCGTTCGAGCCCGGGGAGTGCCACCGCCAGGCGGCGGGGCCGGATGTCGATCTCCGAGCTCCGGGCCAGGTCGCGCCGGAACTGGATCTCCAGGGCCGACGCGAACGCCGGGTCGTCGACCAGCACGTCGAGTTCGTAGTTGCCGAGGAAACTGGAGGGATTGAGGTTGCTCGACCCGATCCGCGCCCAGCGGCCGTCGGCCACGAAGGACTTGGCGTGCAGCATCGGGCCGTCCCACTCGAAGATCCGCACGCCGCAGCGGAGGAGGTCCCGGTACCCGAAGCGGGTGAGGTTCCGCACCATCGGGATGTCGCTCGACCCGGGCACGAGGAGCCGCACGTCCACCCCGGCCCGTGCCGCGTCCTGCAGGGCGCTCCGCAGCTGGGGCAGGACGACGGTGTACGCGTCGGTGAGCCAGATCCGGGTGACGGCCCCCGCGGCGAGGAGCTCGAGCAGCCGCGCGATGCGCGCCCGCCCGGGCACGGTCGAGATGACGTGCACGGTGGCGTCACCGACGGCCACGACGGGCTCCGCCGCATCCTCGGGTTCGTCGATGACGCCGCCGGACGCCGCCCAGGTATGGGTGAAGGCGAGCGCGAGGCCGGCCGCGGCGGGCCCGCGGACCAGCACGGCGGTGTCCCGCCAGGGGAAGTGGTCCCGCGCCGGGTCGCCCTGCCACTCGTCGCCGATGCAGAGACCCCCCACCACCGCGCACCGCGCGTCCGCGACCACGAGCTTGCGATGATCACGGGCGAGGCTGCCGTAGAGGTCGGTGAGGCGCGGCCGATTGAAGGCACGCACCTCGACGCCCGCCGCGCGGAGCGTGCGCCAGTAGCGGGGCCGCGTGGCCTGGCTGCCCAGCCAGTCGTACAGCACGCGGACCCGGACGCCGCGGCGCGCCGCCGCCTCGAGCGCGGCGGCGAAGCGCCGCCCGGTGGCGTCGGCGCGGATGATGTAGTTCTCGAACGCGATCCCGTGCCGGGCTCCCTCGATCAGCGCGAGCATCTCGGGGAACACCTGGGGCCCGTCCTGCAGCAGCCGGACGGCATTGCCCGGGATCGCTCGGCCCCCGGTGGTGCGTTCCAGCACCCGCTCGGTGAGGTCGGCGGGCACGTTGGCCACCTGCCGCAGGTCGATGCCGGTCACGCCAGCAATACGAACTGAAAAGTCGAAGGGGTGACCAGC